>DATJIP010000036.1:0-74551 GCA_035493235.1 Steroidobacteraceae bacterium | reverse complement strand
GAGGTGCTGAGCTACCTGAAGAGCAACCTGCGGGACCTGGCGAACCACTACCACGCGCAGTACCAGGACAAGAGCGCGGCGGAGAACAAGGTCGCGAATTACGCCGAAGCGGCGCGCTGGTACGGACAGTACATCGCGTCGTTCAGCACCGATCCGGAGACGCCGGCGATCAACTATCAGCTGGCGGATCTGCAGCTCGAGAATCAGGACTACGCCAGTGCCGCGCGTGAATACGAGCGCACCGCGTACGACTACGCAAAGCACGATCGTGCCGCTGCGGCTGGTTACGCGGCGGTCTACGCGCATCGCGAGCATCTCAAAGTCGTCAGCGAAGACGCCAAGCTCGCCGCACGGCGTGACACGGTCACGAGTTCGTTGCGCTTCGCCGATACATTCCCGGATCATGAGCAAGCTGCACCGATTCTCGGCGCAGCGGCCGACGATCTGTATGGCATGAAGGACTTCGCGCCTGCGCTCGCGGCCGGTCGCAAGCTGATCGATCGGTATCCGAATGCTGCGGCCCCGGTGCGGCGCTCGGCGTGGCTGGTCGTCGCACACTCGTCACTCGAGCTCGCGGATTACCCGAACGCCGAACAGGCGTACGGCCAGGTGCTGGCGCTCACGTCGGCAGAAGACGAGTCGCGTGCCGGCCTGGTCGAGAACCTTGCCGCCTCGATCTACAAGCAAGGCGAGCTGGCGAATCAGCAGTCGAACTATCGCGCGGCCGCGGACAACTTCCTGCGCATCAAGCAGGTCGCGCCAACGGCGAAGATCCGCGCCGCCGCCGAGTACGATGCCGGCGCGGCGCTGATCCACCTCGAAGCCTGGAACGAAGCGGCCACGGTGCTCGACGCTTTCCGCACGACATATCCCGATCACGAGCTGAATCGCGAGGCGACCAAGCAGATCGCGATGGTCTATCGCAAGGCCGGAGAGCTGTCGCGCTCCGCCGATGAGTACGAGCGCGTCGCTGTGGAGTCGGAGAACCCCGAGATGCGAGCGGAAGCGCTGCTGCTCGCGGGCCAGCTGCAGCAGGAGGCTTCGAATCCGGACCGCGCTCTGGCGGTGTATCTGCGCTACGTCGAGCAGTTCCCGAAGCCGGTCGAAGCGGCTGTCGAGACGTATTCCAAGATCGGCGAGATCTACAAGAGCAAGAACGACACGACGAGCTACCACCACACGCTGGAGCAGATCGTGCAGATCGACGCGGCAGCGGGCAGCGAACGCACGGCGCGCACGCGCTTCCTCGCAGGCCGCTCGGCGCTGGTGCTGGCGGAGCAGGTCTACGAGAGCTTCGCGTCGCTGAAGCTGCTGCAGCCGTTCGAGCGCAGCCTCGAAGAGAAGCAGCGTCGCATGAAAGCGGCGACTGAGGCGTTCGGTCACCTGGTCGACTACCAGGTCGCCGAGATCACGTCGGCGGCGACGTTCTACCTCGGCGAGATCTATGGCGACTTCAGCCGCTCGCTGCGCGAGTCGGAGCGCCCGTCAAATCTCGCCGGCGCGAAGCTCCAGGAATACGAGGACGCGCTCGACGAAGAAGCGTTCCCATTCGAGGAGAAGGCGATCAAGGTGCACGAGAAGAATCTCGAGCTGATGAGCGGCGATCATCTCTACAACAGCTGGATCGAGAAGAGCCTCGCGCGCCTCGCCGAGCTGATGCCCGGCCGGTATGCGAAGGCGGAGATCAGCTCCGGCTTCCTGGGTTCGATCGACCGCTACGCCTATCGCTCGCCAGCTGCTGCGGCGGCGGCTGCAGCCGCGGCAGCCGCATCGGCAATGAATACTCCGAGCACCACACCGAGCGGAGGGGCCAATGCGTTGCGCTAGTCAACTCGTGTTCGCAGTGACGCTGGCCCTCACGCTCGCCGCGTGTTCGAGCGCGCCGTCGTCGGCGCCGCAGACAAAGCAGGCCGCGAAGGTCGCGAACAACGCGAAGGCTGCAAAGGCGGTCAAACCTGTGCCGCCTCCGCGCGTCGACATGCAGCAGGACGAGGGTGGCTTCTCCATCGTCGAAGAAGTGCGCGTCGGCAATGACATTCACGCGGACTACGACGCCGCGATGCGCTTCTTCGAGCAGAAGCAGTACGAGCAAGGCATCGCGTCGCTCGTGAAAGTCACGCAGGCGGCGCCGAACGTCACTGCCGCGCACATCGATCTCGGCATCGCGTACGCGCGCATCGGCGATCTCGACAAGGCTGAGGCGAGCTTGCTGCGCGCCCTCGAGCTCAACCCGCGTCACCCCATCGCGTACAACGAGCTGGGCATGGTCCAGCGGCGCAAGGGTCAGTTCAGTGCCGCGCGGACCAGTTACGAGAAGGCGCTGGCGCTGTCGCCGGCGTTTCACTACGCCCGGCGCAATCTCGCGATCCTCTGCGATCTGTATCTCGCCGACCGCTCGTGCGCGCAAACGAACTACGAGGCGTATCTGCGCAGCGCTCCGGACGATCCGGACGTCGTGAAGTGGCTGGCGGATCTTCAGAATCGGCCGGGAAACAGGTCGGAGAAGTAGGAGCCCACATGGTGCGCACGACAATGATGCTGATCGCGCTGTTAGCCGCTGGCGCTGTGGTCGCCGGCGACAAGCCGAAGCAGGAGCCGGCGAAGCAGGCCGAGAAGGTGGCGAAGGCCGATGGCAAGACTGCCGCCGATGCGAAAACGCTCTCCGGCATCTCGATCCTGGGCAACCAGGAGGCGCCGAAGTCGCTGGTCATCGTGCCGTGGAAAGGCTCGGAGATCGGCGACATGCCTGGGCTGTCGCGGCTGCTCGACGACGCCGTGCAACCGGTCGACAAAGATGTATTCATGCGCGAGCTCTCGTACTACGAGATCCGCGCGGGCAAGTGATTCCAAAGTTCTGTCGTAAGTGAGGCTGCAATCGTGGACATCTACATCACACTCGTAAGTTTCTTCGTGAAAGGCGGGCTCTTCATGGCCCCCATCGCGATCGTCGGCGCGCTCGCGCTGGCCATTGCGGTGGAGCGCTACATCACCATCACGCGGCTGGTCGTGACCAATCGCCGCGTGTGGGAAGACGTGGAGCCGGTGCTGTCGAATGCTGACTTCGACGCCGCGCGCGCCAAGACCAGCAAGGGCGAGACGATCGTCGCGCGCTTGCTCAACGTCGGCCTCGCGCGTCTCGGCGCGGTCCGTCGCATCGACGACATCGAGAAGGCGCTGCGCGCCAACCTGATGGAAGTCATCCCGCACATCGAGAAGCGCACGCACTACCTGGCGACGTTCGCGAATCTCGCGACGCTGCTCGGCCTGCTCGGTACGGTCAACGGCCTTATCCACGCGTTCACCGCCGTGGCGACCGCGAACCCGGCCGAGAAAGCGAACCTGCTCGCGGCCAGCATCTCCGAGGCCATGAACTGTACGGCGTTCGGCCTGATGGTCGCGGTGCCGCTGCTGTTCACGCACTCATTCCTGCAGTCGAAGACCATGCAGCTGATCGGCAGCCTGGAGACGGGCGCGGTCAAGTTCCTGACCCTCGTTGCGGATCGTCAGTCGGCGAAGGCGCAGGCGCGGTTGGATGCCGCACAGGGCGCATCGCACGGCGGGGCATCTTCCGGCTCCGACCCGCTGCCGGCACACGCCTAAGGGGCAGTCATGTCCGCCAACTCGTACTTCACGGCTGGTGGGTCGCTCCTGCAAGGGAGCTTCACCAATCGCGTTCGCAAGCCGGCCGAAGTGATGCTGGTGCCGATGATCGACATCTTCGTGGTGCTGGTCACGTTCCTGCTCATGACGGCGGTGTTCTCGCGCATCACGATCCTGCAGCTGGATCTGCCGAGCGCGAACGACGGCAGTGCAGGCGCGCCGCCGGAGTTCCGCCTGGAAGTGATCGTGCGCGAGAGCGGCTTCGAGCTGACCAACGGCCAGCAGCTGATCGCGGCGCTGCCGAAGATCGACGGCGAGTACGACTGGGCGACCCTCAGCCAGCTCACGCAGCAGTTGAAGAGCGAGCACCCGGACGTGGATGACGCGTCCGTGCTGATGGAACGGACGGTCAAATACGACTACCTGATCCAGGTGATGGACGCGATCCGCAGCGTCGACCTTCCGGTGAACGGTGAGCCTGCAGCCGGCTCCATCGTTCCGACGAAGCGCACGCAGCTGTTCACGAACATCGCCGTGGGAGAAGCCCCATGAGTCTGTACAGCCGATCCGGCCGGCAGCACCAGGAAGCGGAGTTGAACCTGATTCCGCTGATCGACGTGATGTCGGTGCTGGTGGCGTTCCTGCTCATCTACACGGCCGACGTGGCGAACGTGCAGAACAACAAGGACGTCGAGATCCCGCAGTCGACCGCGGAGACGCAGGCCCAGCAGTCAGTGGTGGTGATGATCACCAAGGACCACGTGTACGTGCAGGGCGAGCTGGTCGCCGATGTCGCCGACGTCAACTCGTCGATGGATCCGCTGGTCGAGCCGCTGCGCCGCGTGCTCGATCGCCCGATGTTGCTGGGCAGCGGCGGCGAGGAGGGCAAGGCGAATCGCGAGGTCACGGTGATCGCCGACAAGTCGTTGCCTTTCGACCTGGTCCGCAAGGTCATGGCGACCTGCACGGCGACCACGTACGGCAAGATCTCGCTCGCGGTGCTGCAGAAATAGGTGTAGCCATCGATGAACGCAGCAGTCCTCATACTTGAAGACCTGAATCTCGCGGATCCGGTAACGGAGCCCGAGCAGGAACAGCAGCGGCAGCTCGCCAACGAGCTGGCGCGCACGCGCGCCAAGCGAGCCTCTCTCGAGCACGAGCTGCACGAGATCGAAAGCGAGCTTCAGGATCTCGCCCCGCAACGCGAGCGGCATCATCTCGTCGTCGAGGCCTGCGCCTCGCTGGAGAAACTCGCGGCCGTCGGCGGCGACAGTCTGTTCTGGGGCGCCGACACGTCGTCGCAACGCGCTGCCGAGCATTTGCAGGCCGCACGCGCTCGCGTCGCGGAGCTGGGCGAGTGGTTCGGTCACATGGAAGGCCGCCAGGCGGCGCTGCGCGAGAAAATTCAGCAGCACAACGACACGATCGATGCGCTCGAGCGCGCGTTGTTCGAAGTGCAGTACGAGGAAGAGCAGCTCAGCTACGAGTGGGAGATCGAGCGCGAGATCGACGAGCAGCCGCGCAAAGCGCTGCTGTCGTGGACCTACACCGGCGAGGACGACAAGCGCTTCCGCAAGTCGGCGTGGATCGCGCTGCTGGTCACGTTGCTCCTGAGCGCGATCGTTTCGCAGATCACGCTGCCGCCGCTGGTCGTCGACGGCCAGGAAGTCCCGCAGCGGGTCGTGCGTCTGTTGATGGAAGAGAAGCCGGTTCCGCCGCCCAAGCCGGTTGAAATGCCGAAGCCGAAGGTTGCGGAGAAGAAGCCGGTCGAGCAGCCGAAGGTGGCGAAGGCCGAGCCCAAGATCGAAGAGCTGGCGCCGAAGGAGCCGGAAGCGAAGGACCAGGGCATTCTCGCGTTCCGCGAGAAGCTCGCGTCCGCCCAGGACGATCAGGTCGTCGGCAAGCTCGGCTTGCAGGCGCAGATCGACAACTCCGACTACAGCGGCCGTGCGCAGCGCTCGATGCTGACCACGAACGCACCGGGATCGAGCGGCGGCATCAACCTCGCCTCGATCAGCCGCGGAGTTGGCAACGGCAACGGTAAAGGCGGCGGCATGGCTGGCGTCGCGGTGACGCGCGCGAGCAGCGCGATCTCCGCAGTCGGCACTCCTGGTGGCGATCGACCGGTCGCCGGCGACGTCGGCATACCGGGTCGCACCGACGAAGAGATCCAGATCGTGTTCGACCGTTACAAGTCCGCGCTCTACCGGCTCTACAACAAGGAGCTGCGGCGCGACCCGACGCTGAAAGGCCAGGTGATCATCAAGCTCACGATCGAGCCGGACGGCTCCGTCTCGATGTGCGAGCTGAAATCGACCGACATGAATGCACCCGACTTGACGGCGCAGGTCGTCGAGCGCGTGAAAGGTTTCGACTTCGGCGCCAAGGCGGTGCCGGCGATCACGATCCTGTACCCGATCGACTTCTTGCCGGCGGGCTGACCCACCGGTGGCGATAACGACAGCGAGGAGCAACTAGCGATTTTGCCAAGGGCAAAACCACCGAAAGGTGGCGACGCAAAGTTTCCGGTCTACCGGGCGCAAGCCCTACGACAGCGGGACCGCCAGAGTCATGAAAGCACTGCAAGCAAAACTTAGATGTCTGTTGATCGCGCTCGCGCTTGCGTTGCCGATGCAGGCTGCGTTTGCAGCCGAGATCACGTACATGTCCCTGACGGGGGCGTGGCATGACCCTACGGATAACTTGCCGGGAGCTCAGCCGGGCGATCCCGTCATCACGAACGGCAATCCGACGTCGATCGTCAGGTGGGGCACCGTAACGGGCACGCCGCAAAGCGGCTACGACTTCACAGCAGCGTCGCCACTGCCGCCGCCGTTCCAGCTGCCCGGGCCGGTCCCGTTCTTCTCTCTTGGCTCATTCGTGCATCGGAACTTCGCGGTCGACGATCCTTCGCTGACTTCGGTGCAGCTCGACGTCTTCCTCGTGATCGCTGTCGATGGCGTGCCGCGCCCGCCGCTGACGTTCACGTACACGTTCAACCATGTAGAGACCCCGAACAATCTGGATCCGTGTCCCTTCGATCCGGTTCCGCCGCCGGACGGCTGCTCGGACCGTGTGTCGATCGTTGCCTCGCCCACGCCCACGACGTTCAACGTCGATGGCGTGGACTACACGTTGGGACTGAGCTTCCTCGACCCCAACGGCAATCCAGTATCGCAGTTCATCACGAGCGAGGGCGGCGTCACCAACACCACGGGCCTGGTCGGCCAATTCACGCCGCCGCCCGGCACGCCGGTGCTCATCGTCGACAAGTCGGGCCCGCCGCAGCTCAAGCCGACGGAGTTCGGCACCTTCGCGATCGACGTGCACAACACGGGAAACATCGAAGCGCACAACATTACGCTCGTCGATCGTCTGCCGGATACGCCGACGGGCGGAATGTGTACGACACCGCCGCAGATTCTGAGCGCGCGTGTTGTTGCGGCAGACGGCGTGACGCCGGTGCCGGGCAAAGGTCCTCTGGTCCAGGGAACAGACTACTCTCTGACCTACGCGGCGTGTCAGCTCACGCTCATCACGCAATCCGCCGCTGCGGCGATCGGCGTAGACGAACGTCTGCTGATCTCATATCGCGCACAAGTCGACGCAGATGCGCAGAACGGCACCGTGCTGACGAACGTGGCCGGCGCCACCCGGTGGCTCAATCCAGGCAATCTCGTCTTCTCGCGCGTATTGACCGACGGTACCCCGACGACGGTGGACCACGAAGACGCGTACAGCGTTACAGTCGATCTGCCGCAGCTCAAGTTCGACAAGACGGTCACCAACCTCACGACCGCGCAGAACCCGGCCACGCACGCGACGCCGGGCGACACGCTGCGCTATCGAATCCGCATCGAGAACCTGGGCACCAGTCCGCTGACGAACTTCTCCCTGCGCGACGAGCTCGGCCGACTCAACGCCGCCGCGGTCTACGCGCCGGGCACGCTGAATCTGGTGACCGTGCCCGCCGGCGCCGACGTGACCAACACGAATGCGTCGGGCGGCCTGAACAACGGCGGCCTCGCCGACATCCGCAATCTGAGCCTCGGCGGCCTGGGATCCTTCGTCGTCATCGAGTACGACGTGAAGCTCCTCCCCGTGCTGCCGAACCAGAGCTACGTGCAGAACCAGGCGCAGGTCTACGTCGACGGCATCGAAGTCGCGCGCAGCGATGACCCGAACGTCGGCGCGACTGCGCCGGATCCGCTGGTGCTGGGCGATGAAGACCCGACGCGCGTGCAGATTACTTCGGCGCCGAAGTTCCGCGTGCTGAAGACTTCGACGTACCTCGGTGCCAGCACGACCGTACTGCGCGCCGGCGACCGGATGCGTTACACGATCACGGTCAAGAACATCGGCACCGACAATGCCACCGGCGTCGTGATTCGCGATCAGATCCCGGTGAACACGACCTATGTCGCCGGCAGCACGATGCTGAACGGCACGCTGCAGAACGACAACGCGCAGGGCATCACGCCGCTCGCAGACACCATCGCGATCTACGCGCCGGAAAATGCGACGGCGGGCGTGATGCGCGCAGACGCGACCAACACGACGGCCAACGTCGCGACGATCACGTTCGATGTAACGACCTATCCGGATCTGCCGGACGGCACGATCATCTCGAACCAGGCGTTCCTGAGCGCGCCGGACTTCGCCATCCTCGACTACCCGTCCGACGATCCGCGCACGCCGCTCGTGAACGATCCGACGCGCGACATAGTCGGCAATGTGCCGCTGCTGTTCGCCACGAAGCAGGCGGAGCTGGTGATCGACAACGGCTCGCCGGGCATCGTCGATCCAGGCGACACGCTGCGCTACACGATCACGATCTACAACAACGGCGCGATTCCGGCGACCAACGTGGTGCTGGCTGACAACGTTCCGCCGAACGTCACGTACGTTGCCGACACGACGACGCTGAACGGTCTGCCGTACGGTCAACCGGACAACGGATCGTCGCCGCTCGCGGCCGGTATATATGTGAGCTCGACCGATCGCACGCCGCCGCTGCCGGTAGCGGGCGAGGGCACCCTGTCGCCGAAGTCGAGCGCGGTCGTGCAGTTCAACCTGCGTGTGAACGCTGGTGTTGCGTCCGGCACGATCATTCGCAACCAGGCGGCCGTGCATACGACCGAGGTGCCGAACTTGCTGACGGACGGCGACGGCAATCCGGCCACGGGTCCGGAGCCGACCGTGGTGGTCGTCGGCAACGGTCAGCAGCTGTCGATCGTCAAGGAAGTCTCCGTGGTCGGCGGCGGCGCTGCCGTGCAGGGCGCGACGGTCGAGTATCTGGTGCGCGTCACCAACATCTCGAATGTGCCGGCGCTCTACGTCGTGATCACGGATGATCTGAACATGCCGGTGCCGGGCTATCTCGCGTATGCGAATAACTCGGCGACGCTCAATGGCCAGGCGACTGGCATCAGCGTCAACGCCGGCGTCATCACTGCCGATTACTCGACCACTTACGGGCCGTTGCAGCCGCAACAGACTGCACTGCTGCGTTTCCGCGCGGTCATCAACCCGGATCTGCTCGACGGCACGAAGGTCACCAATACCGCGACAGTGAAGTGGAACAACCCGCCGCAGACGGCGAGTGCCAGCGTGTCGTTCGACGTCGGCGCCATCCCCGGCCAGGGCATCCTGAACGGCAAGGCGTGGCACGACGCGAACTTCACCCGAACTCAGGAAGCCAACGAACGCGTGCTCGAAGGCTGGACCGTGCAGCTCTATCGCAACGGCCAGCTGTTCCGCAGCACGACCACCGATGTGAACGGCGTGTATCGCATCAGCGGCATCCCGCCGAACTACATCACGGGCGAACAGTACGAGCTGCGCTTTAGCGCGCCGGACGCGACGGCCACCAGCGCGAAGCTGGGCATGGCGTACTCGGCCACGTTCACCAACGGGCTGCAGAAGATCAGCGACATCATCGTGCAGTTCGCGAGCAACCTGCAGGATCTGAACCTGCCGATCTCGCCGAACGGCGTGGCCTACAACTCCGTGACGCGCGCTCCGGCGACGGGCGTGACGTTGCGTATGCTGAGCGGCGGCGCGGCGCTGCCGACAGCGTGCTTCGACGATCCGGCGCAGCAGGGTCAGGTCACGCGCGCGGATGGCTATTACCGCTTCGACATGAATTTCACGGACCCGGCGTGCCCGAGCGGTGGGGACTATGTGATCGACGTGAGGCCGCCGCCGATCGGCTACATCGGCACGTACTCACAGATCATCCCACCGTCCTCGGGCCCGTCGACCTCTTCGTTCTCCGTGCCTGCGTGCCCGGGTGGCGTGGACGACGTGCTCTCCGCAACGCCGGACTTCTGCGAAGTCCAGACCTCTGAGTTCGCGCCGACGCTCGCGGTGCGCGCGCGCAGTGCGGGCACTCGTTATCAAGCGAACCTGAAGCTCGACAACAACCGGATTCCGGGCACGAGCCAGATCTACAACAACCACATCCCGGTGGATCCGGATCTGGCTGGCGTGATCCAGATTTCGAAGACCACGCCGCTGCTGAACGTCGTGCGCGGTCAGCTGGTGCCGTATGTCATCACATACAAGAACGTCACCGACGTGCCGCTGTTCGATGTGAGCATCGCCGACCGCATCCCGGCCGGCTTCCGCTACGTCGAGGGCTCGGCACAGCTCGATCGCCAGCATGTCGAGCCGGCTGTCGCGGGTCGCGAGCTGATCTGGAGCAACTTGTCGGTGGACCGCCAGGAGCAGCATGAGCTGCTCGTGATCCTCGCCGTTGGCGCGGGCGTCAGCGAAGGCGAGTTCGTCAATCGCGTCCAGGCGGTCCACATGCTGACCGGCCTGGCGCTGTCGAACGAAGCGTCGGCGACGGTGCGCGTCGTGCCGGATCCGACGTTCGACTGTACGGACGTCACCGGCAAGGTGTTCAACGACGCCAATCGCAACGGGCTGCAGGACCAGGGTGAGAACGGCCTGGCCGGCGTGCGTGTCGTGAGTGCACGCGGTCTCGCGGCGACCACTGACGCCTACGGTCGATTCCACATCACCTGCGCCGTCGTTCCGCGCGAAGGTCGCGGCAGCAACTTCGTGCTGAAGCTCGACGATCGCACGCTGCCGAGCGGCTACCGCGCTTCGACCGATCAAGTGAAGGTCGAGCGTGCGACGCGCGGTAAAGCGCTGAAGTTCAACTTCGGTGCCTCGCTCCACCGCGTGATCGGCCTGGATCTCGCCGACGCAGTGTTCGAGCCGGGCACGACCGAGATGCGCGCGCAGTGGCGGCCGCGGCTCGACATGTTGATGAAGGAATTGCAGAAGGCGCCGGCAATCCTGCGCCTGTCCTACCTCGCCGACGTCGAGAACGAGGACCTGGTCCAGCGCCGCCTGGAGGCAATCAAGAGCGAGATTACGAGTCGATGGCAGTCGTCGCAGAACGCGAACGCGACTTACCAGCTGACGATCGAGCCAGAAGTGTTCTGGCGCCTTGGCGCACCGCCCGAGCATGCGCGGGAGGCGAGCAGGTGACCGCCATGTTCAAACATCGCTATCTCTGGCTCTTGCTGGCTGCGCCGATCGTGCTGACTGCGCAGGCGCAGGACGTTGTCGAGACTTCGCGCGGCGAGGCGGTCGAGCGCAACCTGTCGCCGGATGAGCCGTTGCGCCCGTGGGCGCACGATCCGAGCTTGCTGCAGAAAGAATCGGGCGATCGCGTCGAGATGCGGCCGGTGCATGCGGAACGTCTGGCGACGGTGAAGCTCACCGATGTCCTGCCGCCGATTCGCTTCGCGTCGGGCGTCGCCGATATTCCGCAGAACTACGTCGAGTTGGTGCGCAAGGCGCTCGACGATCTGCGCGACCGTCGCAACGTGCGGTTGCATCTCGTGGGTCACGCGGACGATCAGCCGCTGTCCGAGGCGCTCGCGCGCACCTACGGCGACAACGAAGGCCTGTCGCGCGAGCGTGCGGGCGAAGTTGCCGAGTTCCTGCAAACGCGTCTGGCGCTGCCGGCCGAGGCGATTTCGTACGAGTGGGCCGGCTCGAAGCAGCCGGTCGCGACCAACTCGACACCTGAAGGACGCGCGCTGAACCGTCGCGTCGAGGTGCAGGTGTGGTACGACGAGACGCAGGCTGCGCTCGCGGATGAGGAAGTGCTGGTCAGGGAGGACATCAAGCGCATCAAGGTCTGCCGCATGGAGACCGTTTGTAAGATGCGCTTCAAGGAAGGGCAGGCGCATCGCACGCGCATCCGCAATCTGGTGCAGCCGCTGCTGTACACCGAGTCTCCGGAAGTAACGGAGGCGTTCGTCACGAACATCAAGCAGGCGCTCGAGAATCTGCAGGACAAGCAGAACGTCGTGGTCAAGCTGATCGGCTACACGGACAACGTGCCGCTCACCGAGCGTAACGAGCGCATCTATGGCAATCACCTGGCACTGTCGAAGGCTCGCGCGCATCGCGTCGCGCTGGAGCTGGAAGAAGCGCTGAAGCTGCCGAACGAGATGATCGTCAGCGATGGCCGCGGTTCGAGCACGCCGGTCGCGACCAACAACACCGAACAGGGTCGTGCTGCCAACCGCCGCGTCGAAGTGGAGTTCTGGCACGACGATTCGTTGACAGAGCTGCCGGACGAGCCGCGTCTGTGTCCGGGCGCGCCGGGCAGCGAAGTCGTCACACGCGTCTACGAACCGGCCTGGGGTCCGATTGTGCCGCTGCAGCTGGAAGAGGGCGGTCGCGCGGTGATTCCGGCCGACTACGCGCAACAGCTGCGTCGCGCGATGACCGATATCGCCGACAAGACCAACGTGCGCTTGCGCTTCATCGGTTACACGAAGAACGAGCGCCTCGATCGCCGCACGGCCATCGTGTACGGCGACGACATCGGCCTGGCTGCCGCGCGGGCGCGCCGTGCGATGCAGACGATCGTTCAGGAGATGGGTCTGACGCCGGAGCAGGCGGAGCACGAAGGCCGCGGCTACGTGCAGTCGGGCGACGTCGTGAACCAAGGCTTCACGCAGGAAGGCACTTCGCACATCGTCGTGCAGGTGGTGTACGACGAGCCGGCGATCCTCGACGACTACGAAGGCGTCGACATCGAGAGAATGACGCGCGAGCTGAGCCCGAAGAACCCGTTCGCGCTGAACCTGATGCGCATCACGGTGGACGGCGAGCCGATCGACGATCCGAATCGCAGCTCGGCGGACATCCAGCGCTGTACCGACGTCGCGCTGAACAAGGCGGACATCGCGTTCCAGTTCGACAATCTGCAGTCGAGTCCGCGATTGAGTGTGTCGGCCTGGCCGACGACGGTGGCGTTGACGGAATTGAAGGGTGACATAGGGGACACGAGTGGCACAGGTGACACGAGTGTCGTGGCTGACACCGGCTCGGAAGCGTCGTCAGCTGTAGAGCAGCTGCTGCCGGCCGATATTGGCGCTCCCGAACCGGAGCAGATCGCAGAGCCGGAAGAGCTTGCGGAGGTCACGCCGGTAACGCAGGCGCTCAAGCTGGTCGAGACGCCGACGGCAGAGCAGGTACAGACCGGGCTGGGCAACGTGCCGGATCTGCGTGCAGCACGGCTGTACGGCCAGCCCGTTCAATTCAGGATGTACGCGAACTATTCCGCGTTCATCGATCGCTCCGAGGTGCGCATCTTCCATGCCGGCGAATCGACGCAAGTCACGCCGATGAAGGTGCTGCCGGTCGATGCGGCAGGCTTCGCCGAGTGGGAGCCGATGGCTGAGCAGACCACCGCGCCAATGCGCGAGCTGCAGTACGTGCTGCGTGCCTATGACAAGCACGGCAACTTCGACGAAACGACTCCTCAGCCGCTGTGGCTGGTGCTCAACGATGGCACGCGTACTGACGTCCCGCCGCAGGCTACGCCCGCGCAGTCGAAAGAGCTGCTCGCGAGCTACGGCACGAGCTCGCTGACCTCGCACAACATTCAGCTGGGCAGCGGCACGATCAAGGTTCGCGGCGGCAGCATTCCTGCGCATCACAGTGTGTACGTTGCGGGCAAGCCGGTGCCGGTCGATCCGGCCGGCAATTTCCTCGCTGAGGAAATCCTGCCCGCCGGTGTCCACACCGTCGAAGTCGCGGTGCTCGACGAAGAGGGTAACGGCGCGATGTTCCTGCGCGACCTCGAGTTCAAGAAGGATGACTGGTTCTACGTCGGCATCGCCGATGTGACCGCCTCCGACACGCACACGCGCGGCCCGGCCGAGCTCCTGCAGGGCGAGAATTCGCCCGTCGACTACGACTCGGCGCTGGACGGCCGCCTGGCGTTCTACGTCAACGGCAAGTTCAGCGAGAACTGGCACTTGAGCGCGAGCGCCGATACGCGCGAAGGCCCGATCGACGAGCTGTTCAGCAACTTCCTCGACAAGTCGCCCGAGTCGCTGTTCCGGCGCATCGACCCGGACTATCACTACCCCACGTTCGGCGACGACTCGGTCGTCGAAGAGATGGGTCCGACGCTCGGCAAGATGTACGTGAAGGTGTCGCACGACGAGAGCTCGGCGATGTGGGGCAACTTCAAGATCAACTATGCGGACAACGAGCTGGCGCACGTCGACCGCGGTCTGTACGGCGGCAACCTGCACTATCAGACCCCGAGCACGACCAGCTTCGGCGAGCAGCGTCTCACGGTCGACGGTTTCGCGGCTGAGCCCGGCACGCTGGCGAGCCGCGAGGAATTCCGCGGCACCGGCGGCTCGCTGTACTTCCTGCACAACCAGGACATCCTGACCGGGTCCGAGCGCGTGCGCGTCGAGTTGCGCGACAAGGATTCAGGTCTCGTCAGCGGCGTGGTCAATCTGCGGCCGGTGCTCGACTACGACATCGACTATCTGCAGGGCCGCGTCGTTCTTGCAGAGCCGCTGAACTCGACTGTCGATGATCGCTTACTCGTGCGCAGTGGCGCAGTGAGCGGTGACGCGGCGTACCTCGTGGTCCGCTACGAGTACACGCCTGGATTCACGGAGATCAACACGCTCGCGACCGGCGGCCAGGCGCACGTGTGGATCAACGACTACGTCAAAGTCGGTCTCACGACCAACAGCAACGAGGAAGGCGACACCGAAAGCAATCTCGGCGGTGCCGACGTCACGGTGCGCATGAGCGCGGATTCGTGGCTGAAAGTGCAGGGCGGACGCAGCGAAGGTCTGGTGTCGAGTGCCATGTACTCGGACGATGGCGGCTTCGGCTTCGTCAATCCCAATACGACAGGCTTCCAGTCTGCAGATGCCGATGGCTATCGCGCCGACCTGAGCGTCGCATTCGGCGACGTGTTCCCGGGCGTACCGGGCCGTCTCACGGTTTATCAGCAGTCGCTCGGCGCCGGCTACTCCGCACCGGGCATGGGTTCGCTGACTGACCTCGATAACGTCGGTGGCACGTTCCAGGCGCACTTCTTCGATCGCTTCGACGTGCGCGCGAAGGCAGACAAGAAGGAACAGGACCAGGGACTCTTCTCGGACACGCAGGAGTTGAACCTGGGCTATCAGATCACGGATCGCTGGAACATCAGCACTGGCGCGCGCAAGGACGAACGCGAGTACACGGGTCCCCTCGTGCCGCTCAATCGCGAGCAGGGTGAGCGCACCGACGGTGTGTTGCAGCTCGGCTATGACTCCGGCGCAACGTGGCGCGCGTACACCTTCGCGCAGAACACACTCTCGAAGAGCGAGGAGCGGCCGGATAACAATCGCTATGGCGTGGGCGGCTCGTATCGCATGACCGAGCGGTTCCGCGTCGACGCCGAAGCGTCCGATGGCGATCTCGGCCCGGGCGGTCGGCTCGGCACGAACTACCTGTTCTCCGATCGCACGACGCTGTATCTGAACTACGCGTTGGAGAACGAGCGCACCGACAACGGCCTGCGCAGCGGCCGTCGAGGCAACCTGATCTCAGGCATGAAGCGGCGCCTGTCGGATTCGAGCAGCATGTTCCTGGAAGAGCGCTACCAGGAAACCGATACGATGTCCGGCATCACGCATGCGACAGGCATGACGCTTGCGCCGAATGAGCGTTGGAACTTCGGCGCGAATACCGACATCGGCACGCTCACCGACGAGCTGACCGGCGCGAAGATCGATCGCGAGGCCGGCGGTGTGCGAATGGGCTATGGCTGGCAGGCGCTGCAGCTGTCGAGTGCCGTCGAGTATCGCAACGACAAGACCGAGCAGACGGATGCGTCGCTGTCCGAGCGCAAGACGTGGCTGTTCCGGAACAGCTTCAAGTTCCAGCTGAATCCGGACTGGCGCGTGGTCGGTAAATACAACCACGCGAAGAGCGAGAGCTCGCTCGGACAGTTCTACGACGGCGGCTACACCGAAGCCGTGATCGGCTACGGCTTCCGCCCGGTAGCGAACGATCGCCTCAACGCGCTCGCGAAGTACACGTATTTCTACAACGTGCCGACGACCGAGCAGGTGACGCCGACGAACCAGGCGGCGCAGTTCGTCCAGAAGAGCCACGTGGCGGCGCTGGATCTCACGTACGACCTCACGGACAACCTGTCGCTCGGCGGCAAGTACGCTTATCGCCTCGGCCAGTTGAGCCTGGATCGCGAGAATCCGCAGTTCTTCGACAACCGCGCGTCGCTGTACATCCTGCGCACGGATCTGCGGTTCGGCGGCTGGGAAGGCCTGGTGGAAGGCCGCATGCTCGACATGATGGATCTGAACGAACAGCGCACCGGCGCGCTGGTCGCGGTGTACCGCTACGTCGGCAAGCACTTCAAGATCGGCGGCGGTTACAACTTCACGGACTTCTCGGAAGACCTGACGGACCTGAGCTTCAGGAGTGAAGGCGTGTTCATCAATATGATCGGGTCGATGTGAGATGAGGATCGTCGCGGCCTGGTTGTCGGCGGTGATTCCGGCCGCGGCGTTAGCTGACGGGCTCGTGGGGTCCACTATTCCGCCTTATCCCGCGGGGCTGGTGAACGAGCAGGGTGCCTGCGTTGCGGGGACACTGGGTGGCGTCGCGAGTGAATGCGACTTCTCGATCGGCATCCT
Source organism: Steroidobacteraceae bacterium (assembly GCA_035493235.1). Taxonomy (GTDB): domain Bacteria; phylum Pseudomonadota; class Gammaproteobacteria; order Steroidobacterales; family Steroidobacteraceae; genus Steroidobacter. The sequence continues at coordinate 57,953 of DATJIP010000036.1, read as the reverse complement.
CGAGGATGCGAGCAGCGTTCCCAAGACCCTGTTCGGCGCGCGACTGGCCGGTCGCGATGACAACGGAAGAGCGCGTTGGACGATCACGGACGTCGTGCCGTATCCGGTATTGCCGGAGGGCTACTTCCTGGCGATGACGACCTGCGAAAGCGACGGCAAGAAGGATGAAACGATCGTGGCCGTCGTTCGCGGGATCGAAGAAGAAGAGTGGCTGGAGGATGTGCTCTGGGCGCGTCGTTACGATCTGGATACGCAGAAGTTCGTGGAGCAGCCGAGCCGCGGTCTGCGCTGCCTCAACGAGGGCTGGGGGCTCTGAGCCGATCGCAGTTGCACCGTCGCCGCCGCGGGTGTTATTTAGCACCGATACGAAAACAAGCTGGGCGTGAAAGGACGCGAGCGGCGAGATGATCGGCGACGTCGTCGGAGAAGTTGCTGGTGGCGCGCTGAAGTTCATCGGCCGCCTCTTCGTCGAGCTCATCTTCGAGATTCTGATCAAGGGTGCCGGTTACATCCTGTGTCTCCCCTTCAGCAGGAAAAAGCTGGATCCCGATGGCGGGCTTGTTGTGGTCGTAGGTCTGGCGTTTTGGGCTGCGGTCGGAGTGGGCGTCTATGCCATCAAGCGTCAGTTCTAGCTCGTCCAACAAGCCGCTGGCTCCGACTCGCAACGGCAAGGCGCTGTTGCTCGCGGCACAGCGGCGGCGTTAGACGGCATGAAGCGCGCCCCATTACTGTTCCTCGCTCGTGTCACTTGCGTGGCGCTGACCATGGTCGCGGCTTCGTGCTCAGACAGATCAGCGTTAGATGGCCCGCCGGGTGCGAAGCTCAGCTATAGCCAAGTCAAAGTACTTGCGGAGCAGACCGCGCGAGCGAATGGAGTGCCGCTAGGAAATTATGACGAGCCAGTTCTGAGGTACGAGGGAACGAACTCCCAGGATGAATGGCTGGTGTCCTTCCAGATGAAATCGCCAGCATCGCCAGGTGGTGACTTTCTCGTAGTGATAGATGACTCGACATCGAGAGCCACATTTCACGGTGGAGAGTGACGCAATGCCGCTTAACAAATCGCTGGAACGCACGCGTGGAAGATAGAGCGCCACGACCAAAGTTCAGTGCGCGCGGCGCTCAGCTCAATCGTTAGGCGGTGCAGATGTTTCATATGAAGGACTTGGCACAAGGTGCGCTAGTAGCGTTTCTTGGGTTTGCCTTGATTAAGATCGGCACATATCTCGTTCGCCTGTATGAGCGCTCAATGCGAGTGGATCCGAGAAAGCTTATGTCGTGGGATGTCTTTTCGACGCTTGCGGCAGGCCCGTTCTCACCTGCATTCACTCTTGGTGTCTTATGCATCTACGGCGGAGTCATGGTCATGATCGTCGGCGGACTGCTCTTCATCTTTTCCCTATTTCCGCTGTTTGTGTGAGTAACCCGATTGACCACAGCTGTGTACATCGTGGAGGTGCGTGAGATCGCCCGCACGAGCATAGCCACTCAGATTGCGGTTCCCGCGCGAGAGCTCGTCAATCCAAATTAGGTAGGTCCAAAGTAGGCGGTGAGGCAAAATCCGGAGAAGGTTCGTGAACTGCTTAGGTGCCGAAGGAAGACTCAGCAAATGAACACTGAAAACAAACGGTACGAGCTCGGCGAGGCCGCTCTTTCTGCGATCACGGGGGGCACTGGCACTGCCGTGGTGGAGAGCCTCAAGGACATCGCCCCTGATTTAGCAGAATGGATTATCTCGTTCTCGTACGGCGACGTAATGGCGCGTCCGGGGCTGGACAAGCGGTCGCGCCAGTTCGCTACAGTGGCGGCATTGACTGCCATGGGCACGGCCATGCCGCAGCTTAAAGTGCATATCCACGGTGCGCTCAACGTCGGATGCGAACCCAATGAGATCGTCGAGGTTATTCTTCAGATGACCGTGTTCGCTGGGTTTCCTGCAGCCATCAATGGGCTCAATTTGGCCCGTGAGGTGTTCCAAGAACGTGGTGTCATGGTCGGCACCTGACAATGCCTGGCATCGCCAGCCTCCGTCCGCAAATGAACTCAAACGGTAGGACGCAAAATGGGCATCTTCTCCAGAATTTTTGGTTCAGAACCCGAAATCGTCGCAAAGCCGGTTGAGCACGCGGTAATTGTCAGCTTCGCGTATATCGGATCAACTGACCTCGACCCACTATTTGCGCTTGAGGCTCGGCTGGAGTCGGCTATTAACGGTGCGCAGGTCGGGGAATACGATGGAAACGAGGTGGCGGTCGATGGAAGCGATGGGACTCTCTACATGTACGGTCCTGACGCCGACAGACTTTTCGCTGCGGTCCGTCCCGTGCTCGAAGCGTGCAGTTTCATGAAGGGCGCAGCTGTAAAGCTCCGCTATGGCCCGCCCGCCGATGGCGTACGCGAGCACACAGTGCAGCTTGCGTAGGAACCCGAATGCGCGCACTCAAGTATTACGTAGCCTGCACAGTCGACGGTTTCATAGCCCACGCGGATGGCTCGTTCGATGGATTTCTGCCCGACGGCGAGCACGTCGCCGACTTCGTCGAGTCGTACAAGTCATTCGACACCGTGTTGATGGGGCGCAAGACGTATGACGTCGGGCTGAGAGAGGGTAAGACGAACCCGTATCCCATGCTCAAGAGCTACGTCTTCTCGCGAGGCATGAAGGCCAGCCCCGATCCGAACGTCACGCTCATCTCGCAAAACGCTGTCGAAGTGGTCCGAGGTCTGCGCAGTGAGGCCGGCAAGGACATATGGCTGTGTGGGGGCGCCGACCTTGCCGCCACGCTTTGCAAGGCGAGCTTGATTGACGAGCTTGTGCTGAAGGTTAACCCCGTGCTCTTTGGAGCAGGTATCCCGCTCTTTGCCAGCGCGATTCAGCAGAGCGCATTGCAACTGGTCGACAGCAAAGTCTATGGCAACGGCGTCGTGTTGCTGCGCTATCGGTTGAGGGGTTGAGGGCCACCGGCGGGAGCGATACATGCTTAGATTCTTGGGCATCTCTTTTCTAGTGCTCGTCGGTTTCGCTGTCATGTTCGTCATCTGGGCCAGCCAGCAAGACCGGAGCGCCAGGCGCTACGTGTCGTCTGCCGTCCCGGCCATCTTCAACGAGTGGGACGTCGAAGCGTTGAACCAACGAGCGAGCGACGACCTCAAGAAGGAGCCGCAGTATCACTCGGCAGTGCCGCGAATGTTTTTCGGGCTCAAGCACACTCTCGGGCCGCTCAAGAGCGCGGAAGAGCCGCAAGGCAGCGCGGGCTACAACTGGGGCAGCGATGCTCCGGTGCAAGGGGCGTATGGCGATTACCTGATTCGAGTGCGGTTCGAGCGAGGCGAGGCAGAGGTGCGGCTGATCGTCGTGCGCGAGCGAGGGGCCTGGAAGGTCAGGGGATTCAACGTCGGTGCGCCGGTACCGCTGAGGCCGCGCAACGATGTGCAGACGACTGCTGCGTAAAGTTCTACTTCACGTGCGCTTCAGCGAGGCCACTCATCCAAAAAGGTGATTGCGTCGGTCCCCGGGTTACGCGCAAATTAACGCTCGCTCAACCTGGGAGGCTGCGATGGCGAAAGTCACTGGAATCGGCGGCGTATTTTTCAAGAGCACTGGCGATAGCGCCGCGCTGGCAGCCTGGTATCACAAGCATCTCGGCATGCCGTTGGAAGCCTGGGGCGGCGCAATTCTCAGGTGGCCCGAAGATCGCGCAGAGGATCGCGGCCTCACTGTCTGGCATGTCGCCGAAAAGGGCACCCAGTGGTTCAGTCCGAGCGGCGCGTCCTTCATGATCAACTACCGGGTCGACAACCTCGTCGAGCTGCTGGCGCAGCTGCGTGCGGGCGGCATCGAAGCGCTCCAGGGACCTGAGTCGCACGAGAACGGCAAGTTCGCGTGGATCCTGGATCCGGACGGGAACAAGGTCGAGCTCTGGGAACCGATGAACTGGGACGAGAAGAACAAGAGTGCCTGAGGAGTCAGTCATGACGCACAAAGGTAGTTGCCATTGCGGGCAGATCAAATTCGAAGTCGAAGGCACCTTCGACACGGCAATGGAATGCAACTGCTCGCATTGCAGCCGCAAGGGTTACCTGCTCTGGTTCGTGCCTCGCACCCAGTTCCAGCTGCAATCGCCCGAGTCAGCGGTTGCGATCTATACGTTCAACAAGCACGCCATCAAGCATCATTTCTGTCCGAAGTGCGGTTGCGCGCCGTTTGGATTGGGCGAGTCGCGCGGTACGCCAATGGCGGCGGTCAACGTGCGGTGCCTCGAAGGTGTCGAACTGGGGTCCATCAAGCGGCAGTTCGTCGACGGGCGCTCGTTCTAGCATCGCGTGGTCAGCCGTAGGAAGAGTCGTCAAGGGCGTCGCCGTTCCGAGCGTACGGCGGCCGGTACAGTGCGCGTGAACGTTGCAGCGCTGGCTCCGAACAACAGCTACGGTGCGCCGAGCTTCGTCGAGCGCGGCTACTACAGAGACGAACCATTCACCTGCGAAGGCTGTGGCGTCGCGCAGGTCTGGACGGCGTGGCAGCAGAAGTGGTGGTACGAAGTGGCGAAGGGATTTGCATACTCGATCGCCAAACATTGCCGGGCGTGTCGCCGTCGCGAGCAAGCCCGGAGCGCTGAGGCCCGGCGAGTGCATCTCGATGGAATTGCGCGCAAGCGCGCTCGAAAGATTTAGATACAGGAGATACGGCGTGGCGCTCGAATGGAAACACTCCAACGATGGAGTCGATTGGGAAGAGCTTTCCGCGCTCTACCGCGCGGCGCCGCTTGGCGATAAGAAGGCTGCACATTTGCAGAAGGTCTTCGCCAACAGCATGTTCAAGTGCTTCGTGTACGAGAACTCGAAGCTTGTCGCAGCAGGTCGCGCGCTGGCTGATGGCGGCGACTGCTCGTACATCTGCGACATAGCTGTCTTGCCAAGCCACCAAGGCACCGGGCTCGGCAAGCAGATCGTCGGCTATCTCGTCGAGCAGTCACGTGGGCACAAGAAGATCCTGTTGTACGCCGTACCAGGACGAGAACCGTTCTATCGGCAGTTCGGCTTTCTGCGGATGAAGACGGCGATGGCGATCTTCGAGAATCAGCAGCAGCAATTGGAGCGCGGCTATTTGAGCGAGGACTGACGTACGGACTAGCGGACTTACATGGTTCGTTATGAATCCGTCATGTTTCTGTCCATCGGCTCGCTTTGGCGCGAGACTGCGTTTCCTCGACCGAACGTGGAGTGCACACGTGACCACCACATTCGTCTATGCCATCAAGTACGTCTCGAACATGGGTGCCGCGGTTCGCTTCCACAGCGAGCAGCTCGGCCTGAAGTTGCGGTTCGAGTCGCCACACTGGAGTGAATTCGAAACCGGCAGCACGATTCTCGCGCTGCATCCGGCATCGCCCGAGCGTCCCGCCGGGAGCTGTGAGTTGGGTTTTCGCGTGGCAGACATCGACGAGTTCTTCGCGAAGAAGGGCGGCAAAGGCATCGACTTCATTTCGCCTCCCGCTGTTCTGCACGGCCAGAAGCTGGCGAAGTTCAAGGACACTGACGGCGCGCAGTGCAGCCTGAGTGGGCAGCCGTCATGAAGAGCATCATGTTGCGAAGTGCGCTGCTGTTGGCGACGGCGATTCTGCTCGCGCTCATCGCCGGTCGGGCATTCTGGGTATGGCTCGGCGAGAGTCCGTTCGGCATGACGGGAGCGACGTACGTCGACTTTTTTCAACACCTGGACAGCCGGATCGCATTCCCGATCGCAATGATCGGAATACTCGGGCCGTTGCTCGCCGGCCTGACTGCAGCACTCATGAGAGCCGATCGACCCGTGTTTTACTGCCTCGTTGCAGCGTGCCTGCTGGGCGTCATCGGCGTTCTGGTAACCGTGGCGATCAACGCCCCGATCAACGAGCAGATCGCCGACTGGAAGCCGGCCGCGCTGCCGGCAGGATACGAAGACGTCCTGCAGACATGGTGGACCTGGCACATCGTGCGCACGATCGCGGACATCGCGGCGATGTGCGCGGCGTTCCTGGCGCTGCTGGCGGCGTAGGCGTCCTGCTGCGATCGGGATGACTCGCAGCTCGGGACCCGGGCCGAGGCGCACGGTCCGGATCTGCACCTTCCCTCAATATCTCTGCGCCGTGCCTCGCCTTACCATGCGCGCCGATGCTGGATCGGCGTTTCCCAGGGTTTCGCACGGTTCGCGGCCGGATGCTGTTCTGGATCCTGGCCGCGACGATGCCGATTTACGCCGGCGCTCTATATATGTCGTACCAGGCGACGGCGCAGCGTCTGGAGCACGATGCCGAGCGCGATGCCGACGAACTCGCTGCGCGCCTCGCGGCTGGAATGGACGCAGTGATCCGGCCGATCGAGGGCGGCATCCGGACGGTGGCCAGCCAGCTCGAAGAGATCGATCCGCCGCAGGAGCAATATCCAGCGCGAATTCGCGGCATCCTGGCCGCGTGGCCGGATGTTTACGGCTCGACTATCGCCGTCGAAGTGGCGAACGAGAAGGCGGCCGCCAAGCAACCCTACGCGCCGTATCTCTTTCGGCGCGGCGGCGAAGTCGCATATTCCGATCTCGCCACCGCTAGCTATGCCTACGCTACGCTTCCCTGGTATCGCCGCGCCGCTGACTCGCAGCTCCCAGTCTGGTCGTTGCCGTACTTCGACAAAGGGGGCGGCGAGGCGTGGATGGTCACGTATTCGGTGCCGTTCTTTCGTCGGTTGGCCGATGAGCGCGTGCTTGCCGGCGTCGCAACCGCGGACCTGGATCTGAACTGGGTGCGCAGAGCTGCAGCGGACGTGCCTCTCGGATCCGGCGGCATGGGCTGGCTGGTGTCACCGCCGGCGGCGGATTCCTTTCTCACGCCGATCGGTCCGACGCCGCGTCGTCTCCAGGCCTTCGACGCATCGCTCGATGCGAACGCAGTTCGCGTGATCGGCGAACAGATGCTCGCTCACGGCGTCACGTTTCGCTTACTGCCGAAAGGCGTCACGGCGCAACCGGCGTATCTCGCAGCACGCAGTCTGCAGACGCTCGACTGGCGTGTGGTTCTGGTCCTTCCTCAGTCAGAGCTGCTCGCTGAAGCGCGGCGTTTGCTGCGGCGACAACTCTGGTTGGGCGCCGCCGGCCTGGTGCTGTTGATCGCCGCGATTTCGTTCGTCGCTGCTGCGATTTCGCGCCCGGTGCATGAGCTGGCCGCGGCCGTCGGCACCGCGTCCGAGGATCATCTCGGCTTTACGCTGCCGGACTCGCCACGTCGAGACGAAGTTGGCGTTCTCACGGCGGCACTGCGTCGCATGCGCGATTCGCTCAAGAATCACATCGAGCTGCGTGCCGCGAACCTGGCCGAGCAAGCACGACTGGAGCACGAGCTGCAGATCGCAGCGAGCATTCAACAAGCGATGCTGCCGAAGCCCGGATCGCGCGAGCTTCCGCCTGAAGTTCGGACCGCGGCGGCGCTGACGCCGGCGAAGCAGGTGGGCGGCGACTTGTACGACTACTTCACCGTGGACGACACCCACGTGCTGTTCGCCATTGCCGATGTCTCGGACAAGGGAATTCCCGCAGCGCTCTTCATGGCCCGGCTCGCCGGCCTGCTTGGAGTCGTGGCGACGAGCGGCAAGTCACCCGATCGAATTCTTCACGAGATCAATGCGCGGCTCGTCGAGGACAACGATGCGTGCATGTTCATCACGATCGGCTGCGGACTGCTGGACATCCGCAACGGCCACATTCGCTATGCGAGCGCAGGGCACGATGCGCCCCTGTTGCGCACGGCGGAGGGCTCGGTCGCATCGCTCGCCGTCGAGAACGGTGCGGCAATCGGCATCGATTCTTCTGCCGAATACACTGCCATGGAGATAGTTCTCGCTCCTGGCGACACGCTGGTGCTGTTCACGGACGGCGTCACCGAGGCATGGATGGCGGACGGCGCGCAGTTCGGCACCGAGCGTCTCGTGACTGTGCTCAGCGAGGCGAAGGACGGCAGCTCCGATGCGCTGCTCCGTCACGTGGTCGATACGGTTGCCAGCAGCGCTCGTGCCGCCGATGATCTGACGGTTCTCGCACTCAGCTGGACTCCGCGCGGCGTGACCTGGAATAGAAGCGAAAAGGCGATGCGTTGGCTCATCGAGCCGCAGATCTCGAACGTCGGCGTCGCGCAGACACAGCAGTGGCTGCGCTCGATTCTTGCTGCTCGCGCCGTTGCAGCCGATCTAATCAATGACGCCGAGTTGATCGCGGAGGAGCTGCTGACCAACGTCGTGCGCTCGCTCGACGCACGCGGCTGCGACTCTCGCATGTCGCTGGACTGCGAGCTGACTCCAACGCAGATCGTCATGACTGTCCGTGACGATGGTCCGCCGTTCGATCCGCTCGCGCTCGCTGCACCCGACCTCGACGCCGACATCAGTGACCGCTCGGTCGGCGGGCTGGGAGTTACGCTCGTGCGCCAACTGGCCGACAGCTGCCGCTACTCGCACGTCGATGGTCACAACGTCATGGAAATCCGTCTCCACCGAACTACTGTCTGACGAGGAAGCACCATGCCTCTCGAAATCGTCGCAGAGCCTTCGAATCCCTCGACCCTCGTTCTCGCGGGTCGCCTCGACAGCACCACGGCACCCGAGCTCGAAGCGGTGCTGGATCGTGTTCTGAAGAAGGCGCCGCCGCGTCTGGTCTTCGATCTGAGCAAGCTGGAGTATCTCAGCAGCGCAGGCATTCGCTGTTTCGTTCGCGCGCGCAAGGCGCTCGAGCCTGGCGGAGGCAAGGTCGCGATCGTGAATCCGCAACCCTCGGTTCGCAAGGTGCTCGACATCGTCAAGGCGGTGCCCGCAGGCGGCATCTTCAAAGATATCGCCGAGCTCGACGCCTACCTCGATGAGATCCAGCGACAAGTGCGCGACCGCGACTAGGCACGGATTTTCGGACACAGCTTGCGCAACAGGTGAGCATTGGATGCTCAAGCTTCACACTCGTAAACCTTGAGCGCTCGCGCGGCGTCACAGAAGTGTCCGCTTGTTTCGGTGCTGGCTTTTTTTTCGACTGTTGCTTCCCTGTCACGTTCACTCGACGCACGATCGGCTGAGGAAAGGAAACAGGGTTGGGGAAAAGCGTAGATGGCCGATCACGAAGTCTGGGAATGCGAGCGCCGATTCTGGCTGGACAGTAGTAATTTCTACAAAGAACATGTCGCGCCGGACGCCGTGCTCGTATTCCCGATTGTCGGCATCGTCGATCGCGCAGCGGGTCTGGCGTGGACGCGCAAAGCGCCGCGCTGGACGGACGTAGCGTTCTCGAACCGGATCTTCAGCTACGCGGCCGAAACCGCAGTCCTTGCGTACGAAGCCCACGCGGAAGCCGCGAAGATCGCCGACACGTACTACGCGTGCTGCAGCTCCACGTACGTTCGCGTCCGCCAGTCCTGGATGCTGATCGCGCATCAACAAAGCGCGCTCGCGGGTTTCGAACTGCAGCAACTCACCGAGCGCAGCGCGCTCGGCGTGTTCTTCAATTCCTGATTACAGCGTGGGAACGATCAGGAACTTCTCGCCGGTCGCGCGCCGGTTGTACGCCCGCGCGACTTCCACCGTCGCCACGTCACGCAACGAAATCTCTTTCGTGTAGTGACTCGCGAACGTAGTGGTCAGCTCGGAGACGACCCGTTGCCGCAGTCTGTTGACGTCGGCCATGCCGATCTTCTGCAGGAACGGCGTGAGCAGCCAGCCGCTCACCGACCACGAGAGGCCGTAGCTGCGCGTCAGCTCGGTCTTGCTCGTGTCCAGCATGCCGTAGATGTAGACCTGCTTGAACGTGCTCGAGCCGTAACGGCTGTAAGCGGTGAGGCGCGCAGCGGCCGCCGCTTCCATCGCGGTGAGGATGTTGCTTGCCGTCATGCCGCCGCCGATCGCGTCGAACGCCAGCGTCGCTTCCGTCGCGCTCACGGCCTCGATCAGCTCCGGCATGAATCGCGGCGAAGAAGAGTCGAGCACGATCTTCGCGCCGTCTTTCTTGAGGATGCTCGCCTGCTCGGCATTGCGCACGATGCTGATCAGGCTCACGCCGTCTTTCAGGCAGATCTTGTTGAGCATCTGGCCGAGGTTGGACGCAGCGGCGGTGTGCACCAGCGCCTTGTGACCTTCGCGACGCATCACTTCCACCATGCTCAGCGCCGTCAGCGGGTTCACGAAGCACGACGCGGCTTGCTTGGCGCTCGTACCGCTCGGCAGCGGCAGAACCTCGACTGCTTTCGCGATCTTGAACTGCGAGTACATCGAGCCGCTCGCGACCGCGACCAGCTTGCCCATGAGCGCTTGCGCCGCGGGCGACGATCCCGCCTTCACGACCGTGCCTGCGCCTTCGTTGCCACAGGGCATCGACTGGTCGAACCGCGCACCCATCATCGGCATCGCACGCTCGAGAATCTTCGCGGTGAGAACCGGACTGGCCGCCGTGCCCGATTGCTTTGCGGTTTCCATATCGACCGGGCCCAGGAGGAGGGCAATGTCGGACGGATTGATCGGCGTCGCTTCGACGCGGATGACGATTTCGTCGGGGCCGGGCTCGGGTGTCGGGACCGAGGCGAGCGATACCTCAAGGACGCCGGATTTGTTGACGAGGGACCTGATCTGCAGACCGGTTTCCATGTTGTTCTCCTGCCTCGCCGTTTTCATTGAAAGTGAGGCAGGAGATTCTGAACTACCCGGTGCGTTGGGGCCAGCAGCGGCGCAGCCAGCGCCAGGCCCGGACCTTGATGGCTACGAGGCCGAGCACGCCGGCCCCCGAGGTGGTGCTGGCGGCGACGACGGTCGCGGTGGTCAGACAGATCGGACACATGGTGCGGCTCCGGTGCGGTTCTCATAACCATGACGACCCACAGTCGCGTGTTTCGACATGTCGGAACCTGCCGCCTCCGACCGTCCTTGCTCGCAGAAGGCTCGAAGTTGTCCAATTCTCGGCTTGTTTAAAGGAGACCGATCATGCCCACGGGTACCGTCAAGCTTCACCGAGTGCTCAAGTCCACGCCGGATCGCGTCTATCGCGCGTTCCTCGATCCGGATGCGATGGCCAAGTGGCTGCCGCCGAATGGTTTCACCGGCAAGGTGCACAGCATCGAGCCGCGCGTCGGCGGCACCTACAAGATGTCGTTCAAGAACTTCACGACCGGCGAGAGCCACTCGTTCGGCGGCAAGTACCTGGAGCTGGTGCCGAACGAGCGCATCCGCCACACAGACCGCTTCGACGACAACAATCTGCCGGGCGAGATGGTGACGACCATCGCGATCAAGCAGGTGTCGGTCGGCGTCGAGCTCAACGTCGTGCAGGAAGGCATCCCGGAAGCGATTCCCGTGGAAGCCTGCTACCTGGGATGGCAGGACTCGCTGACGCTGCTGACGCAGCTGGTCGAGCCCGAGATCAAGCAGTAGGTGCTAAGTGGTCTTGAAAGGCGGGCGCGGCACGGCTTCACAGGTCTTGCCGCGCACGTTGCGCACGGATCCATCGCGCACCAGTTGGCCCCATAGACCAGCGATACAGTCATTCCACTCCGTGTGACCATGCCCGACTACGACGAGCTCCGCGCGCTCCGAGAAATTCGGTGCGACACGTTGAGTGAACCAGAGCGGGGTCGCCGCATCGTTCGCGCCGGACACGAATAGCGTCGGCACCGACGACTTGGGTGGCGCGCGATCCGTCGGCGGAGCAACCTTTGGGAAGTAGCGACAGGCCGCTTGCTGCTGACGCACGCGATAATCGCCGAGCAATGTTCCGCTGGTTTCGCGTGCAATGTCCGCCTCGCTGATAAATGCAACATCGTCGTTGCAGGTGATCGCGAAGAACAACCCGAAGCTGAGCTCGGCATCGGCGCCTTTCGCGCCCGACAGGATGCTCGCCATGATCGGGCTCCAGTCGCCCGCGTACGCGCGATGAATCATCCACGGCAAGTCCGTTGAGCTGTACGGTCGATAGGTCTTCGACCTGAACCATTCGACAGCGCGGCCGCGCGCAATCGGCGCCTTCCCCGACTCCAGCTGCTGCACGATTGCACTGAATTCCTGCCGCAGCTTCGGAAATGCCGCCCTGCATGCAGTGTCGGCTGCGCACGCGTCGAACAGTTGCTTGCGCACGTCCTCCGCGGTCTTCGCCATGGTCAGTGGCGTGGGTACGTCGAGAGGTACGACGCTGCCGAGGTAAACCGTGCGCACGCTCTGCGGATATGCGCGCAAATAGAACTGCGCACCACGCGTTCCATACGAACCTGCGTGCAGATTCAACTGTCCGTAACCTAGCGTGCGGCGCACGTGCTCGAGGTCACGCGCGAAGTTCGTGTACGTGTATTGCGTCAGGTCCGCGCGCGAGCTCAGCTCTTTGGTACACCGCGCGATAGGAGCGACCGGCAGCAGATCGCGCAGGCTCGCACTCTGATTCTCAGGATCGAAGAGCGGGCAAGTCAGAGCGCCCGATTTGCCCGTTCCGCGCTGATCGACCAGCAGCAGGTCACGGTCGTGCAACATCGGGCCCCACGGCTCCAGGTAATCCGCCGCGCCGCTGATCGTGGCTTCGCCCGGACCGCCCATCAGCGGCACGAGCGGATCGTTGTGCGATCCAGCTGCTTCAGCCGGGATCACCGCGACGGCGATCGACAGCTTGCGGCCCGCAGGCTTGTCCCAGTTCTCCGGCACTTCCACGCTGCCGCACTTCGCGGCGCGTGTCACACCCGGCAATTTGCAGGGTGCAAGTGTGTCAGTAGCTTGCGCGATGCCCGCGCCTTGAAGCGCGATCGCGAGCAACAGTATCCGGAACGTGCCCATGAGAACCTCGCAGGGAAGCGACGAAGGGTCCATTTGCATTTTCAGGGGCGTAGCGTTGCACAAATAACGAGGGGATTCGACTATGCTCGCGGGTCAAAACCAGGCCCGGGCGCCAGGAGGTTCGTCATGCTGAACCGTCGCGAATTCGTGGTCGCCACGGCGAGCGCCGCCGGAGGCCTGTTGCTGGCGATCCGCTTTCCTGCCAGCGCCAAGCCGCGTCCCTACGAGCCTTATCCCGGTACCTCGAACGAAGTGAGCGCATGGCTCGCAATCGAGCCGGACAACTCCGTCATCATTCGTTGCGCGCAGGCAGAAATGGGCGAGGGCGTGTTCACTTCGCTGCCGCTGCTGGTTGCGGAAGAGCTCGAAGTGGATTGGAAGAAGGTGCGCGTCGAATATGCGTCGTCCAATCGCAGCTTGCGCGAGAACAATGTCTACGGACGCATGACGACTGTGGGCAGCTTCGCGATTCGCGGCACGCGCGTGGCGATGCAGACAGCCGGTGCGAATGCTCGCGAGCGATTGCGCGCAGCGGCTGCCAAGACATGGGGCGTCGCGCATTCCCAGACGCGCGCCGAACTGGGTCGAGTACACGACACGACCAGCAAGCGATCGGCCGCTTACGGCGAGTTGGCCGCAGCAGCTGCTGCCGTCACTGACGTGCCGGAGATCAAGATCAAGACGGCGCAGCAGTTCAAGATCGCCGGCAAGCCGACGCCGCGTATCGACGTGCCCGCGAAGGTCGACGGCACCGCGGTGTTCGGCATCGACATGCGCTTGCCCGGCATGCTGTACGCCGCCGTCGCGCACTGCCCGGTCTTCGGCGGCAAGGTGAAGAGTCACGATTTCTCGGCGATCAAGAACATGCCGGGCGTGCGCAGCGCGATCGATATCGGCTCCGGCGTTGCGGTTGTCGCGAGCAGCTATTGGCAGGCGGCGCAGGCTGCGAAAGCGCTGCCGATCGAATGGGACAAGGGTGCGGGCGCAGGTAGTTCGTCGGAGCAGTGGCATCGCGAGTTCGCAGCTGCGCTCGATACGCCGGGCACGCTCGTGCGCGAAGCGGGTGACGTGGCGGCGGCGTTGAAGGACGCCCCGCAGAAGGTGCGTGCCGACTATCACGTGCCCTATCTCGCGCACGCCTGCATGGAGCCGTTGAACTGCACGGCGCAGGTCAAGGGGGATCGCGTCGATCTGTGGCTGAGTACGCAAAGTCCCGACGGCATTCTGGCGCCCGTCGCGGAAGTTGCCGGCACCAAGCCCGAGAACGTGTACGTCCACAATTGCTTCCTCGGCGGCGGCTTCGGTCGGCGCAGTCCCGCGGATTTCGCGAGCGAAGCAGTGCGTATCGCGAAGACGCTCGACGTGCCCGTGAAGATGATCTGGTCGCGCGAAGAAGACATGCGCATGGGCCGCTATCGGCCGATGTCGCACATGCGGTTCGATGCGGCGCTCGACACTTCAGGCAAGCCGACGGCGTACTTCAGTCACTCGGTGACGCCGTCCATCCTGTCCACCGCCGGGCGGCCGATGGGGCCGAACGCCGTCGATCCCACGTCGGTCGACGGTCTCGCGCAGATTCCTTACGACATCGCCAACCAGCGCATCACGAACATCCGCAAGGAAACGCACTTGCCCTCGTGGTTCTGGCGCGCGGTCGGCAAGACACAGAACGTCTTCGCGCTCGAATCGTTCGTCGACGAGCTGGCGGCGGCGGCGAAGGCAGATCCGCTGGAGTATCGAGCTGCGATGTTGAAGAGCGATCTCGCCAGCTATCGGCGCGTGCTCGCCGTGTTGAAAGAGAAATCGGACTGGGGCCGCAAACTCCCGTCAGGCACGGCGCAGGGTGTGGCAATTCACGAGAGCGTCGGCACGGTCATCGGGCAAGTCGCGGAAGTGAATGTCGCGCGCGACGGCGCCGTGAAGATTCCGCGCATCGTCACCGTCGTGGACTGCGGCAATCTCGTGAACCCGCTGACGGCCGAAGAGCAGATCGAAAGCGCCAGCATCTGGGCGCTGACCGCGGCGTTGTACGGCAAGCTGACTGTCGTCGATGGCGTCGTGCAGGAGAGCAACTTCGACGGCTATCGCATCCTGCGCATGTCAGAAGCACCGAGCTTCGAGACTCACTTCTCGCTCGCAGGCGGCGACCAGTGGGGCGGCATCGGCGAAGCTGCGGTCGGCACCGTCGCACCCGCGGTCACGAACGCCATCTTCAAAGCGACGGGCAAACGCATACGATCGCTGCCGCTGGCCGATCACGACCTACGATGGTCGTGAACGCGCCCTGTCGCGCCAGCCACAGCAGCAGCGCGATGAGCGTGCCGCCGGGGAGCAGGATCTCGATCGCCGCGTAGGGCCCGATACTGCGCAGCAGCGCCAGCCCGCGCTTCAGCCAGAGTGCAGCAGTTACGGCCACGGCGCTCATGAACGTCAGCTCCCGATTCGTCACCTTCCTGTCCTAATGACGAACGGCAGCGGGCGAATCCGACACGGAAACAGAAGATCTCTCGCCGAGACGCCAAGACGCAAAGAACGTCAAGCAGAAATTCTGACCATTTCAAATTTCCAACCTTGGCGACTTTGCGTCTTGGCGAGAAATCTTCCGGCCTAAGTTTCGAATCTATAACTGAGCTTGATCAGTAGCTGCTCATCATCGCGCAGTTCGAAGCTGTCGCGCACCACCTCGCCCGAGCCCGGCGCCGTTTCGTTCTGCTCGAAGCCGCCGCGCCCATACACGATGTATAGATAGGACAGCGGCGCGAGCTCGTAGCGATAGCGCAGCTGAATGCCCAGGTTGCTGACGCTGAAATCGCTGACCGGCTCGTCGGTCGGAATCGAGTTGCCATTCGAGTCGACGCGATAGGCCTGGCGCAGCTGCGCATCCAGCCCGATCGCTTGCAGCTTCAGGCGCAGCTCATGACGGCTCGTCATGATCCAGTCGAAGCCCGCGCTCACGTTCGTCTGGTGCCGGTTGAAGCTGCCGAACAGCGTGTCGTGCTGCCACACCAGCCAGTCCGGCAGGTGCTCCAGCTCCAAGCCGACGTACACACTCAGCGCGTCGCTGACGAAATAGCGCGGCGTGATCTGGAGGCGGCCGCCCACCATGTCGTTGCCGGCGAGTCCACCGCTGTACGCCTCCGCTTCGATCTTGTAGCCCCAGCCGCCGAAGCGCGGCCGATCGAATTCGAAGTAGCCGTTGAAGTTCGGCGGCAGGTTGACCGAGCCGTTGCCGCGCGTCAGCAAGTCGGAGACGCCGGCGCTGTTGATGTTGATCTGTGCGAACTCGTAACTGCCGTTGCGCAGCCTGCTCTCGCGACCGGTGCGGAACTGGTAGCGCAGCAGCTCGCCGTGATCGTTGTAAACGCTGCTGCCGCGCCAGCGCCAGTCCTTCGATGCGTAGCGCGACTCCGCCGGCAGATCGGTGAAGCGACGATTGAACTGCCAGTGCGCGTAGTTGAGGCTCGCGCGATCGAGGAATCCGGCATCGTTGATCTCCAGCTCGTTGCCGAAGTGCATGAGGATCCACTGCTGGCGCCAGCCGTGGTCCATCTCGTAATCGGCCAACACCGTCGCGCCGGTGTCGTTGCTGGTCGCACCGGCCTCCCTGATGTTGCTGTCGATCAGTCGAGTGCGTACGTTCCAGCGCGCCGTTGGCCGCCAGTTGTGATCGAGGCCGGCCACGGTCGCCTTGCGATCGAGGAACGGCCGGTCGACGTTCGTTACCATCAGGCCGAGGTTCTGCGTGCTGAAGTCGCGCACCAGGCGCAGCGCTGTGAACGTGCGGCCGACCTCGTCCGCCTCGTCCGCGGCAAACAAACCGTACTTCGTGGCGCCGATGCTGCCGTTGAATTTCAGTGCGCCGGTGATGTCGCCGGCACCGTTGCCGTCATCCGCGGGGCCGCCGACGCGACGCGTGTAGAGCAGCTGACTGAAGTCGGACGGCGTCGTGAACTCGAAGATGCCCTGGTTCTCGGTGAAGAACGGCCGCTTGTCGCTGATGAAGACTTCGGTCGCATCGAAGTTGACCACCAGGTCGTCACTTTCCACCTGGCCGAAGTCCGGGTTGAAGGTGGCGAGCAGTTGCGTGTGGCCGTTCGGTTTCCAGAACACGTCGAGACCGGCGTCCGGGTCGTCGCCGCCGCGAACGAAGTCGTGAATCGCGGAGACGTACGGCGTCAGCGCGAGCAGCGACTGCTTGTACTGCGTCACCTCGATCGGCGCGAAATCGGAAAGAAAGCGCGGGCGCTCGAAGCTCGCGTACGGCCACGCCGAGCGCTCGCCGGTTACGCCGATGACGCGATCGACATAGATGCCGATCGTGCGCTTGTCGCCGGTGGCCTCGTGCATCGGCGCGATATGCCACGGGATCAGCACTTCGGCGGTCCAGGCTTCGTCGTCGCCGCCGACCTCGTGCTGCCAGTTGCCGTCCCAGTCGGAACTGAACTCGGTTTCGTTGGTGATGATGGCGTCGAAGATGCCGTTGGTCGAAGCGATGGTGAAGTCGTAGCCGGTGCGGTGATCGGCGTCGAAGTCGATCATGACGTTGACGCGATCGACCTGCTCGTTGAAATCCCGCTGCACGCGCTGCTGGGTGCGGGGCACCGAAGGCGGCTGCACAGCGCGGAATGCGACTGCCAGGCCTTCCGGCGTGGCGAGAATCCAAACTTCGGTCGGCAGCGAGGCGGGCTCGCCGTTCAGCGGCTGGACTTTGCGGAAATCAGTGACGTGGCGCGCGCCACTCCATTCTTCCGGATCGATGCGGCCGTCGATCTTGACTGCCGCGGCCGGCGCCACGTATGCCAGGAACAGGCACGCCGCCAGCCCGAGAGATCGCCACTCAACCATTGACCATTCCCTGCAGTTTGCTCTTGGATGCCAGCCCGACGCCTTTGGTTGCAATGCGCGTAGCCGGCAAAAGCCACGGCTTTTGACGGCGTTTGTCGCAAGGGCCTTGGCCGCTTTCGACCAGAAGAATCACCCGCTATTGCTGCAGGCTGTAGACGACGACCGACAGATCGTTGGCCACGCCGCGCGGGCGCAGCGGCGCGTAGGTGAGATCGACGATGCCGAGCTCCGCATGCCGCAATCGCTTCGCCTTCAGTTGCGGGACGTCGAGTTGACGTTCCCGCCACAGCGTCGCGAACTCGACGCTGTCCTCGGCGAGTTTGCTCGTCAGCACCTGCACCTCCGGCGCGCCGGCATGACGTGCGGTCTCGGCGCGAAACTGTGCGACTACCGAAGCGGCGAGGTCAGCGCAGTCGGCAAACAGCGTGCGCCAGTGATCCCAGAGAAAGACCATGCGCAGGATGTTGCGATCCTCGCTCGCGAGCGAGTCGAAGTCGCCGAGCATGCGGCGCGCCGACTCGTTCCACGCCAGCACATCCCAACGACCGTTCAGCACATACGCCGGCTGGTCGAGGCCGTTGATCCAGGACACCAGCATCGGCGGCGCTTCTCGCGAGAATCGCAGCGTCGAGGCCGCCGCATTGGGCTTCGCCAGCGTGACGAGGTGAGCGCGTTCGCTTGCAGTCAACAGCAGAGCGTCCGCGAGTTGCTCGAGGACTTCGGCTGAAGGCTTGATCTCGCGGCCTTGCTCGAGCCACGTGTACCAGGTCGGGCTGATGCCGGCTCGTTGCGCCACTTCTTCACGCAGCAGACCGCTCGCTCGACGGCGTCGCGCTGGCCGCAGCCCCACGCTCTGCGGCGAGAGCGCGGCGCGCTTCGCCTTCAGGAAAAGCGCCAGTTCGTTACGACGCTGAGCGTCCGCGTCGAAGCTGGTAGTGGCACTACCAGCATCAGCACTGGTCTGGCTAGCCCTCGCGGCTCGCTTAAACTCGTTGCCTGTCGTACCGCTGGGAGCTTGCGTCATGAGTCGGACCTTCGAAGGACATCCGCTGCGGGCGATCCGCGCGCTGGATTATACGATCATCTTCGCGCGCGACTTGCCCGCGATGCGCAAGTTCTACGCGGACGTTATGCGCTTCGACGTGTATCACGAGCTTGGCGATAGCTGGATCGAGTTCCGCGTCGGCGGCAACATTCTCGCGTTGTCGAAGCCGGGAGTGATCGTTCCGGATCAGCCGCCGCCTGCAGGGACTGCAAGCGTGCAGTTGGCGTTTCGCGTGCGTCGGGAGGAAGTCGATGCCGCCGAGGCGGCGTTGCTGGCGGAAGGCGTCACCATCGTCGCGCCGGCGACCGATCAGCGCTGGGGCCATCGCACGCTGTTCTTCCGCGATCCGGACGGCAATCTGCTGGAGATCTACGCGGACATCTGATTCAGAGCTGCGCATCGACCCCGAGCGTGCGGGCGAGCCATGCCTGGAAGCGACGGCCCATAGAAGCGCGGGGTTCGTCATCGAAGGTCTCGTGACCGTCGGTCCAGTGCAGCTTGCCCGCTTCGAGCGAAACGCGCCACGCATGCTCGCCGGCCGCCTGCTTGTCGAAAATATGCTCGAGCTGCACCGCGAGCGGCTCGTTTTCCGCGAACACTCCCTGCTCGCAGTTCAGCCAGGTCGAGCGCGGATCGAGGTTGTAACTCCCGACGAACAGACCGCGGCCATCGACCGCAAACGCCTTGGTGTGCAGGCTCGCGCCCGAGCCTCCGAAGAGACTGCTGTTGTCTTCCATCCCGGGTAACGGCTTGAGCTCCCAGAGCTGCACGCCGCCTTCGAGCAGATCCTTACGATGTCGCGAATAGCCGCCGTGTACCGCGGCGACGTCGTTGGCAGCCAGCGAGTTCGTCAGGATACGAACCTGCGTGCCGCTCTTGACCATGCTGCCGAACCTCGACGTCACCTCGTCGCCGGGCACGAAGTACGGCGAAATGATCGACAAGCGTGTTTGCGCGCCGGTGACCAGAGGCACGAGTGCCGCGCCTACGTGAGTCGTCTGCGCATCGCGCTCCTTCATCGTGACCTTGAGCGGATTGTCGGAAACGAATTGAAATTTGTCGGACCACTGCATCGGCCACTCGCCTGCGACCATGCGCTTGATCGCATCGTCGGTGCGCAGGGCCTGCGCGTAGCGGCTCTGCTCGGCCTGTGCGGCATGCGTACGGAGCTCGTCGCGCAGCTTGTTCAGTGCGTCGGTGGTGACGGCAGCAGGATCCAGCGTTTCTATCGGGTACGTCGCCGGCGCGTTCCAATAGCGGTCAAAGGAGGCCGATGCCTCGCGGACGACCGGCCCGATCATCGCGAAGTCCAGGTCGACGAAATTCTTCTCGTCACTGGCGCCGAAGTACTCGTCGCCGATATTGCGGCCGCCGACGATCGCCAGCCGATTGTCGGCAATCCAGCTCTTGTTGTGCATGCGCCGATTGATGCGCTCGAAGCTCGTCGTGGCTTCCGCGATGAAGCGCATGGCACCGGTGCGCGATGCGAACGGATTGAACGTGCGCACCTCGATGCTGGGATGAGCGGAGAGTGCCGCGAACGTGGCGTTCTCTTTGCGCGCATCCATGTCGTCGACGAGTATTCGTACGCGGACGCCGCGGTCTGCGGCGAGCAGCAGCTCCTGCACGAAATAGCGCCCGGTCAGATCCATGTGCCAGATGTAGCTTTGCACGTCGAGGGTGCGCGCCGCCATGCGGGCGCTCTGCGCGCGGCTCACGAATGCTTCGGTGCCTTCGACGACCAGGCGAAAGGCAGACTGCCCCGGATGCTGCGCTTCGAGGGGAGCCGTCAGCTGATCGAGCTGAGTCGACTCTGTCGGTGCGATCGCAGTGACTTCAGGCAGCGTGGGGCGCGCCGGCAACTGCGCGCAACCTGCCAGCAGCAGGAGCAGCAGAACAGTAGTTTGTGTCGCGGATTTCACCGGCCGGCGACTGGCGACCGGCTATTTGCCGGGCGCTGCTTTCTTCTCGTTTTCCGCGCCTTTGCGCGTGATCTCATCGTAGAGCGCGGCCATGCGATTCACGACTTCCTGGTATTGCGGCAGCTTCGCGGCCAGGGTGCGGGCCTGCTGCCCTTCCTGCATCGCGCGTTTCAGAAACTGGATGTCGAAGTCGGACAAGCACTCGCCGCGGTCGACTTTTTCCTTGAGCTTCAGCGCACGCGGCAGGCGCTGGCTCTCGAGCCGCACCATCAGCACTTGCGCGGTGCCCTTGTCTCGCCGGTCTTTGCCCGAGTCGCTCATCGGGACCAGTCTGGGACGGCCGCGCCGGACTAGGGAATACGGACTGCGGGCATCCTCATGGACATTGCGAGCGCGGCCAGCGCAAGGACTGCGAGGGTGACCGCGAACGCGCTGTCTGCGACCAGCGAATCGAAGGCGCGCGTGAGTGCGGCCACGGCGATGACTGGCAGCGAGTTGCCGATGAAGCACACGATGAAATACACCGAGGAGACGCCGGCGCGCTGGTCCGCCGGTGCAATCTGGTTCACGACCTGCAAGCTGCCGCGATAGCCGAGCGCGCCGCTGATACCGCTCAACGCCGTTCCCAACAGCAGCAACGACAGCGATCCCTGCGCTTGTGCGGCGATCAACAGTGCCAGCGAGGGCACCAGCAATGCGAGCGCCAGACGCATGCACGTGCCGCTCGCCAACTGGCGCGTGAAGATGATCGTCGCCGCCGATACCAATCCCAGCTCGAAAACGACAGCACCGCCAACAGCGCGATTGGTCTGGTGGAGACTGTCGATCAGCACGCTCGGCGCGAGGGAGAAGTAGAAACCATACAGCGAGAAGACCGTGAACGCAGTGATGGCAGGCGCGATGAAGCGTGCGCGGATGGATCGCGGCATCGCGACCGAAGTGCGGCCGGGCGTGCCGGTCGAGCCTTGCTGATTCACCGTTTCCGGCGACCGGGCGATGAACACTGCACTGAGCGCTACGAGCCCTATATATATGAGAAAGGGCAGCTGCAGCGGCCGCGGCGAATACTCCGCGATGGGCCCGGAAATCAGCGGACCGACCGCGAGGCCGGCGAAGTTGCTGCCGACTGCTACCAGCGTTGCGCGCGTCCGATCCTCTGCATCCAGCTCGGCGATCCATGCTGTGCCAGCGCCAGCTGCAAGTCCGATCGAGAATCCGCTGAGCACGCGTGCAACGAACAACCACGATGGATTCGTGGCGAAGAAGTAGATGCAGGTGCTGAGTGCTGCGAGACCCATTGCTCGCAGCACGATGCGCCGGCGGCCGGCGCGGTCCGACACGCCGCCGAAAAAGAACAGCGAAACGAGATTGCCGATGACGTACACGGCGTAGATGAGCGTGAGCATGAGCGGCGAGAAGCCGAACTGCTTCGCATACAGCGAATACAGCGGCGTCACGATCGTGCTGCCCATGAACATTACGGCGATCATCGAACCGACCGCCGCCGTCGCTGCCCTCATCGGGAGACCTCCGCGGACCGAACAGACTTGACGCAGTATGCCGGGGCGCGGTTCCCTATGGGCGATGGTCAAGGTAATCGTTCTTGCGTTCGCTGTTGCGCTGACCGGATGCGCCGGCTCGCCGATCGTGGTCCGATCGTATGCGGATGGGCTCGCAGGGGTTCGCAGCGCGAATCCGCAGATGAAGTTGAGCGTTGCGCGCGATCCGGCGGTCAGCGACGGCGCAGTGCTCCTGGTCGAATACCCTGCAGCGACCGGCAATCCCGCTGCACGCGACGTCTGGTGCGAGGCCGAGCACGTCGACTGGACTGCAGGCCACGCGATTGCATTCAAGGCGAAACCGGATCACGCGATGCGCATCTCGGTGTCGTTCATGGATCGCAATCGCGTCGCGTACACGAGCTGGTCGGAGTTGCGTGCGGGCGAATGGCAGACGGTGCGCATCGCGTTCACGCAGATCAAACCGAATCCTTATTTTCAGCCGCCGGGCGCGCAGACCGGCGCGCCGCTGGATGTCAGCGAGGTCAAGGCGATCGGCTTCGCTCCGCAGGATCCGGACGCCGGCAGAATCGCGCTCAGCCGGTTCGTGATCGGCGACTGATCATTTCGGCGGCGGTCGGCCGTACGGCGTCTTGAAGTCCTTGGTCTGCACCGGCGTAGTCGGATCGTCTCCGGCCTCGCGCACAGCCGGCAGGATGTACTGCGGCACGTACTCCTGCTGCAGTACAAAGCTGACGCGATCCGCGTAGTTGCCGCCGTAGGTTGCAACCACGAGATCGAGATCCGGCACGACCAGCACGAGCTGACCGCCGTTGCCGCCGGCGAAGTACGCCCGAAGTTTTCGATCCTTGTACGGATACTCGATGTTCCACCACAAGTACCCGTATTGAATGTTGTTCAGGTCGTGCAGCGGCGAGCCCGCGCGCTTCGCGAAGTCAGCATCGAGAACGCGTTTGCCGTGCCACATGCCGCCGTCGAGCATGAGTTGGCCGAGCTTCATGAAGTCGCGCGGCAGGACGTACACGCCGCCGCCGCCATACGGTTGACCGCCGCGATTGATCGGCCAGCCGTACGTTCCGAACTGCAGCGGCTCGCCGAGCAGACGATCGTGCAGAGTCAGCAACGACTCGCCCGTCGTGCGGTTCAGCACGCCGAGGGCGAGATTCGGATTGATGCTGCAGTAGACGCCTTTGGCGCCCGGCTCGCTGTCCAGCGGCACTCGCAGCGTGTAGCGATAGAAGTCGGTCTCCTCGGTTTGATCGAGCATCGCATCTTCGTTGCCGGGAGCGTCCGGATTCGAGTCGTCGCAGAAAAAGCCGGAGCGCATCATCAGCAGATGCTCGAGCGTCATCGTGCGCTTCTGCGGCTCGAGGTCCGCAGGAGGCTGGCCGCCGTTCATCGCTGCGTAGACCGGAGTCGACAATTGCAGCGGTGCTTTCGCGTGCATCGCTGCACCGATCAGCGTTGCAGTGAGGCTCTTTGCTGCTGAGCGGGTGTCGTGCATCCGGTCGCGATGCTCGCCGTGGAAGTACTCCTCGAACACCAGCTTGCCGTGACGTGCAATGAGCACGCCGTGGACCTGCGGCGTGTGCACGGAGTCCATCGGCATGTCGACCAGCATCTGCACGAATTTCTCGATCGCGGGACGATCGATCTGCGCCTGCTCGAGTGTTCCTGTTGTCCAGCCATCGGCGCGGGCGGGCGGTGCGCGATAGACGTAGTGCTGCGGGTTCTTGCCGCGCGGGTAGAAGGCGCTGTTGTCGCCGTCGCGACGGAAGTCGTACGTGCCGCCGCGGTTTGGATACGCGATCGATATCAGGTCTTCCTCGCTGTCGTAGCTGCCCTCGAACAAGACCTGATCGGTTTTTTGCCCGCGAAGGTGGCCCATCAGTCGCACGGCCTTGCCGTCGCGAACGACTTGCGTCACTTCGTTGAACACGCCGTCGTTGCGATCCGGATTGCGCAGGTACGCACCAAGCGTACCGTCGGGCCGCTGCTGCACCATGAGGAACAGCGTGTACGTGTCGTCGCGTGGCGTGACGACGCCGCGCCAGCGATCGTTGCCATCCGCTGTCAGCGTCACGGGCGACGCGTAGCGGAACCCGCTCGTGCGTGAGGGTGGTGTGGTCCACTGTCCGGAGATCCGATTGCGATCGAGTCGGCCCGCGAAGTTTCCTGCGTCGTCGGGCAGGGCGAATTTCAGCTCGCTGCCGCTCACTTGAACTGGCAGCACGCGCCCCGCGAAGTCAGCCGTCCAACCCTGCGGCGATCGCTCGATGACAATCGGCCCCCTTGCGTAGGGCCCGAACCATTGCTGCGCTTTCCATAGACCTGTCAGATCCTGAGCCTGCACGGTTGCAAGCAACAGCAAGCCGACGGCGCTGAAGAGCACCTTTGCGAGAGAGAGCTTGTTCATTGCGTGGGATCGACTGGAGGGATGGGAGGAATCGGTGGTACCGGCGTGATCGGCGTAATGGGCTCGATGGGCGTTGTTGGCCGCGCCGGCGTCTCGGGAAGCGTTGGCACCTCCGGCAACGGCGGCGGCGGCGGTGGCTCGATCGCCACCGTGATCGTTGCGAGCAACATCGTGAACGCGAACAGTGACGCACATGCCGCGACGACGCGAATGCGTCGCGGCCGCGAGCGCGTCGCCTGAGGGTCGAGAATCGCCACAATCCGCGCGCGCAGCGATGACCCATGCGTCATGCCGATCGAAGCGCGGGTCAGGTTGATCACGCCACTCGTGTGTGCCGCGACATCCAGCAGAAACTGAGCGTAGTCGGACGGTGTCGCCCCGGCGCGCAGGACCGCGTCATCACATGCGCGCTCTTGCAGGCTGCGGATACGTTTCGCTGCGATCCAGACCAGAGGGTTGAACCAGTACAAAGCACACGCGAGTCGCGCGACGAGAAGGCTCAATGCATCGCGACGTTCGATGTGCGCAAGCTCATGCAGCAGTGCCGCACGGCGCGAAGACTCAGGCCAGGACTCGCCGCTCGTTGGCAGCAGCAAGACCGGCTGCATCACGCCCCACGTGCACGGGCTCGCGATGTGCTGCGATTCGAGCACTTGCAGTCGGCGATGATCGAAGCCCATGCGCGCAAGAGTCGCGGACCAACGCGTCGACGTCAGCGGCAATGCATGGCGTCGCCAGCGCGCCAGTCCGATGGTTGCAAGCAACTCCAAGAGCAACACACAGAAGGCGCCAATCAACCACAGTGCCATGACCGCCCTCTCCCATTCCCTCCCGTGCATGCGGGGGAGGGGTAGGGTAGGGGCGATTGGAAGTGCAACGGCGCTCTGTGATGGCAGCAGAAGAACAACCAGCGGCATCAACAGGCAGAGCGCGAGCGCCGCCGTCCACACCACATGACTGAACGCCGCCGACTGTCGTCGCAGCGTGAGCGACAACAAGCCAGCCGCGACAACTACGACTCCCGTCTTGAACGCAATGGCGGCAACTGTGACGAGATCCAGCATGTCAGCGCCCCTGCTTGCGAGCGTTCTCGATCAGCGTGCTCAACTCGTCCAGCTCCGTCTTCGTCAACTTCTTGCCGTGCGTCGAGCCGAGCAAGGCAGCGGCAGCGCGCGCTGCGGAGCCTTCGAAGAAATTGTCGACCACTCCTGCAAGCGCGGCGGATCGCGCTTTGCTCCGCGAGACAACCGGTGCGTAGACGTAGCGGGGGCCGTCCGCGCGATGGAGCAGATGCTCCTTCTCGACCAGGATCCGCAGCAGCGCGCGGATGGCCGAGTAACTCGGCGGATCCTCGATCTGCTCGTGGATCTGCGCCGCGGTGGCTTCGCCAAGCCGGTAGACGATCTCCATGATCTGGCGCTCGCGGCGGCTGAGACGGTGCGGTGCGGACATTCGCGGCCTGCTAAATTATTAGCATGTGCTAAGAAACTAGCACACGCGTCGCGCAAGTCAATCGCGGCAGTTGCGCGGTCAGTTCTGGGCG
The DNA here is from genome assembly GCA_035493235.1 of Steroidobacteraceae bacterium. Lineage (GTDB taxonomy): Bacteria > Pseudomonadota > Gammaproteobacteria > Steroidobacterales > Steroidobacteraceae > Steroidobacter. The sequence goes on along the minus strand of DATJIP010000036.1, from coordinate 31,861 downwards.
CTGAGCGACAGCCCGGGCACGCGCAGCAGCTCGCGGGAGATCTGCTCGCTGAGCTCTTGCAGCAGCGCCAGGCGCTCGCGCACCAGCTTGGCCTTGGAGATCTTCTTCGAGTGGCTCGACGTATTGAGCGCGGCAACAACGCGCCGTGACTGGTCGTACACCGGCACTGCAACTGCGACCACGCCGTATGCCAGCTCGTCTTCCACTGCCGAGTAGCCGACACGGCGGCATTCCTCGACCAGCTTCATCAGCTTGCCCGGATCGGTCACGGTGTGACTGGTCAGCGCAACGAACTGCTCGCTCTCGAAATATCTCTGCAGCCGCTCGGCGCTGAGCCCGGCGAGCAGGACACGTCCCATCGAAGTCGGGTAGGCGGGAAAACGGCTGCCGACGTGCGCCTCGAGGCGCATCAGCGTGCGTACCGACGTGCGCGCCACGTAGACGATCTCGGTGCCGTCGAGCACGGTGAGCGCCGCGGAGTCGCCGGTCTGGCGCGCGAGATCTTCCAGGTAGGTTTTGGTCAGCGTCTCGATGTCCATCGACTCGAGATACGCGGCGCCCAGCTCGAGCACCTTCGGTCGCAGCAGGAAATTGCGGCCGGATTGCATCACGTAACCGAGCTCGGCGAGCGTGAGCAGGCAGCGGCGTGCAGTCGCGGCGGGCAGCCGCGCATGTGCGGCGATCTCGCTGAGCGTCAACGATGGCGATTCGCGCGTGAAGGCGCGGATGACATCCAGTCCTTTTGCGAGTCCACCCATGGCTTCGCGGCGCGGCGCGCTGGAACGGCGTTTCATGGGTGCCACTGTATTTCGCTATCCGAAAAAAATGTAGGCCGGTTGACGCAGGGTCACGCAACGCGTGACCATGTTCGCATGGCGAAGTAGATTTCGCTATGCGAAAAACTCAATCATGAAGATCGGCCCGCAGGCACACCGCAGCTCCGCGATCTCGTCCTCGAACGAAGACACGATCCTCGTGCGCGGCCACGACCTGTGCGGCGAGCTCATCGGTCGCATCTCCTTCACCGATCACGTCTGGTTGCTGGTTACCGGCGCCATGCCGAACGACGTGCAGCGCCGCGTACTCGACGCAACGCTGGTCGCGATCGCAGAGCATGGTCTGGTGCCGAGCGTGCAAGCGAGTCGCCTGACGTACGCTGCCGCGCCGGAAGCACTACAGGGCGCGGTCGCGGCAGGAATCCTCGGCTGCGGTTCCGTGATCCTCGGCGCTACGCATGAAGCGGGACAGTTGCTGCATGAAGTGGTCACGCGTGCCAGTGCTCAATCGCTCGACTCGGCCGCGGCTGCGGTGATTGGCGAGTACCGTACGGCGCGCCGCGCGATTCCCGGTTACGGCCATCCGCTGCACAAGACAGGAGATCCCCGCGTCACGCGACTGTTCGAAGTCGCCGCCGCAGTGGGCTCGCGCGGGCCGCACGCCGAGGCAGCGCGCGCTATCGAGCGCGCACTGCCCGCGGCGACCGGCAAGCAGCTTGCGATGAACGTCTCCGTGGCGATCCCGGCATTGCTGCTCGATGCCGGGTTCCCGCTGGCCGCACTCAAAGGAGTGCCGATCCTCGCCCGCACCGCCGGTCTGATTGCGCATCTGCTCGAAGAGCAGCTGCGGCCGATCGGCTTCGTGCTTTCGCATGCGGGCGCGGCCGCGATCGACTACGACGGGCCGAAGCCGGACGGCTTCGTATCTCGCGATCAATAGCGAAGTACCATGAAGTCCGTTCTCTCAGGCATTCGCGTCGTCGAGCAGGGCACTTTCATCACCGGCCCCTGCGCCGGAATGATGCTCGCCGATCTGGGCGCCGACGTCGTCAAGGTCGAGAGTCCCACGGGCGATCCGTACCGCGCGTATCAAGGCGGCCAGTTCTCGCCGCACTTCCAGGCGTACAACCGCAACAAGCGCAGCATCGCGCTCGATCTCAACGGCGCCGCCGACCGCACCATCTTCAACGACCTGCTCGCGAGCGCGGACGTCTATATCCAGAACTTCCGTCCCGGCACCGCCGAGCGTCTCGGCGCGGGCCGCGAGCGTTTGCAGCAACTGAATCCGAAGCTCATCTACTGTTCGATCAGCGGTTTCGGCGCCAGCGGTCCGTACGCGGATCGCCCGAGCTATGACTCGGTGGCGCAGGCATTGAGCGGTTTTCTCAGCGTCGTCGTCGATCCGGACCGTCCGCGCTTTCTCGGTCCGGCGCTGGCAGATGCGATCACTGGTATCTACGCGGCGTATGGCGTGCTCGGTGCGCTGTTCGAGCGCACTCGCACTGGACGCGGTTGCCTGGTGGAAGTGTCAATGCTCGAAGCGATGGCGCACTTCGCGATCGAGCCGTTCGCTGCCTTCTTCGCTCTCGATCGCGCGCCGAAGTCGAGCGATCGGCCGCGCCTCGCGCAGGCATACATCCTGCGCACCGCGGACGGCGGCCTGATCGCAATTCATCTGTCGTCGCTCGAAAAATTCTGGGAAGGTCTGGTGAGCGCGCTCGCTGCGCCGACCATCGGCAGCGACAAGCGGTTTTGCACCCGCCAGGCACGCATCGACAACTACGAAGCGCTCGGCGCCGTGCTCGATGCGCAGTTTTCGCTGCACACGCTACCGCACTGGATCGAGCGCCTCGGAGCAAACGATGTTCCTTTTGCGCCCATCAATCGCATCGATCAGGTCGTGCAGGATCCGCAAGTGCGGCATCTCGGCTTGTGCGTGCCCGTGCAAGGTGCGCACGGTGCCAAGCAGGCAGTCCGTCCGGCTGTGCAGTTCGATGGCCAGCGCGCAGCACACGTGACGACGGCGCCGTTGCTCGATGAGCACGGCGCCGCTATCCGCCGCTCACCCTGGAACGCGTAGCAATGCTCTTTCCAACCACACTCGTCGGAAGCTATCCGCAACCGGAATGGTTGATCGACCGCGCGAAACTCGCCGGTCGCTTTCCGCCGCGCGTGCGCGCCCGCGAGTTGTGGCGTGTTCCGGAGCAGTGGCTCGCGCAGGCGCAGGACGATGCAACGATCGTCGCGATCCGCGCGCAGGAGCAAGCGGGTCTCGATATCGTCACCGACGGCGAGATCCGGCGCGAGAGCTACTCGAATCGTTTCGCGACTGCGCTCGACGGCGTCGACGTCGACAATCCCGGCACGGCGCTCGATCGCAGCGGTCACCCGAATCCCGTGCCGCGCGTCGTCGGGCCGATTCGCCGCAAGCACGCCGTGCAGGTCGACGATCTGCTTTTCCTCAAGCGCAACACCACGCGCCTCACGAAGGTGACGGTACCCGGCCCGTTCACCATGGCCCAGCAGGCGCAGATCGAGTACTACGACGGCAGTCGCGAGCTGGCGGCGCTCGACTATGCAGCGGCCGTGAATCAGGAGATTCGCGATCTGTTCGCGCACGGCGCGGACATCGTGCAGCTCGACGAACCCTACATGCAGGCTCGTCCCGACGAAGCGCGCGCCTACGGTCTCAAAGCTCTCAATCGCGCTCTCGAAGGTGTAAGCGGCACGCTCGCCGTGCACATCTGCTTCGGTTACGCGGCGATCATTCACCAGCGACCGTCCGGCTATTCGTTCCTGCCTGAGCTGGCCGGCTGCAGCTGCGCGCAGGTCTCGATCGAAACCGCGCAGTCGAAGCTCGATTGCGCGGTGCTGGCCAAGCTGACCGGCAAGAAGATCCTGCTGGGCGTGCTCGATCTCTCCGACATGACACCGGAGACGCCGCAACAGGTCGCCGCGCGCATTCGCCGCGCGCTGCCGTATGTCGATGCAAAGAACATCGTCGTCGCGCCGGACTGCGGCATGAAGTACCTGCCGCGCGAAGTGGCGGACGCGAAGTTGCGCGCGATGGTCGAGGGGGCTCGCATCGTGCGTGACGAATTGGCATGACTGGGGGATCACTACATGAACATCAACAAACGTCTTCTCATGCTTGCGTGCTCGACTGCGCTGTGCGCGACAGTTCCGGACTTGCACGCGCAAACGCCGAATGCGACGAGCAGCCTGGAGGAAGTCATCGTTACCGCGCGTAAGCGCGACGAGACTTCGCTCAACGTACCGGTCGCGGTGAACGTGTTCACTGCGGCCGATATCCAGGCTGCCGGCATCGAGCGGCCGCAGGACTTCATCGATCTCACGCCGAACATGACCCTGGTGCAGACGCAGAACCAGGGCACGTCCTTCGTGACCGTGCGCGGCATCTCGCAGGCGCGCAACAGCGAGCCTTCGGTCGCAGTGGTCATCGACGGCGTGGCGATGGCCAATCCGTCGCAGTTCAACCAGGAGCTCATCGACATAGAGAGCATCCAGGTACTGAAGGGGCCGCAGGGTGCGTTGTACGGCCGCAATGCCATCGGCGGCGCCATCATCATCAACAGCAAGCAGCCGACTGACGAGTTCGAAGGCCGCCTCTCCGCCGGCTACGATTCCGGCCCGGGGTACAAGCTCGGCGCAACGATAAGCGGACCGATCAGCGACACGCTGAAGTATCGCGCGACGGTTTCGTATCTCGACACCGACGGCTACATCAACAATCCGTACCTGCATGAAGACGCCGACCCGTACGAGGATCTGTCCGCGCGCGGCCTGCTGGTGTGGGAGCCGAACGACGGTTTCCGCGCGGACCTGCGTGCCTACGTCTCGAACGTCAAGACTCAGGCGCTGTATTTCAACATCGTCGAAAGCGTCAACGACACGCATCTGCCAGTGCGCGTCAACAATCCGGGCGTGAACGATCGTGACCTGTCCGGCGCGTCGCTGAAGCTCGACTGGACCGGGAATTGGGGCACGATCACTTCCGTCACCGCTTACGACAAGCTGGAAGAGCTCCTCACCGGCGACCAGTTCAACTTCCTGCCGATCGACGAATCCGTGCTGTTCGCGTTCTTCGGTGCCGACCAGGCGCAGCACCAGTTCCTCGACGTCGACGCCGTCAGCCAGGAACTGCGCTTCACTTCGCCGGCCGACCGACGCGTGCGCTGGATCTTCGGCGCGTATGCAATCCAGACCGACCGCTTCATCTCGACCGGTAACGTCATCGACATCGGCGACGGCATCGTGCCGGAGGTGAAGCACACGCCGTTGCCGAAGTTCGTGTTCCCGACGTGCTTTCCGCCTGAGTGCCGGCAGTTCAGCTTTCTCGCGGACTCCCAGGACAACTTCGCGTGGGCAGTGTTCGCCGACCTGGACTTCGACATCACCGATCGGCTGGAAGGCTCGGTGGCGCTGCGTTACGACAACGACGAACGTGAGAATACGACCGACACGCCGGCCGAGTTCCTGCCGACCCCGACGGCGTTCCCGGGCCAGAAGCGCAAGCACACATGGGACGAGCTGCAGCCGAAGGTAACGTTGCGCTACAAGCCCACGCCCGAAAGCACGGCGTACATCGGCTACAGCCGCGGCTTCCGCAGCGGCGGTTTCAATCAAACCGGTGTAGGTGCCGCCAACATTCCCGGCATCCAGGATCTGTTCGACAAGGAAACCGCCGACACGTACGAGGTGGGATACAAGGCCGAATTCATGGACCGCCGGCTCGCGACGAACCTGAGCTTGTACTACACCAAGGCGAACGGCTCGTACTACTTCGTGTTCGACCCGAACACGAGCACGCAGAACCTCGGCAACCTCGGCGATGTCGATTACAAGGGCTTCGAGGCCGAGATCACCGCGCGCTTCACGGACAGCTTCGATGCGTATCTCGGCGTCGGTTACACCGACAGCGAGATCAAGCAATCCGACCGTGACCCCAACGACGTCGGCAACCAGGCGCCGCTGGTTTCGGAGTACAGCATCAACCTCGGTCTGGCGTATCGTCACCAGATGGCGGCGTTCGGCGGCGCCAGCGCCTTCATCCGCACGGATCTCGACGTGACCGGCCCCACCTGGTTCTACCCTGACAATTTCACCGAGCGCGACACCGTCAGCGTGCTGAATCTGCGTCTGGGGCTCGAGAGCAAGTCATGGTCGGTGACCGCGTGGGCGAAGAACCTGAACGACGAGGAGTACAACTCCGAGTGGTCGCCCGGTCCGCAGTTCTTCCCGAGTCCGGGCTACACCAACAATTTCGTTTTCAAGGCGCTGCCGCGACGCTGGGGCGTCGACCTCGCCTATCGTTTCTGACCAGGAGCTCGAAGTCATGGCTACTGCACGCAAACTGCCGGCGCGACTGCATCACACGGCATACGTCTCGAAGAATCTGGAAGCGACCCGCAAGTTCTACGAGGACATCATCGGCCTGCCGTTGATGGCCACGTGGTGCGAGTCGGACATGCTATTCGGCGCCGAGCGCACGTATTGTCATTTGTTCTTCGGGCTCGGCGACGGCGGCGCGCTCGCGTTTTTCCAGTTCGCGAACAAGTCGGACCAGGAACTGTTCGGACCGAAGATGCCGGAGACGCCGTTCCATCACATCGCGCTCAAGGTCGACGCCGACGTGCAGAAGGCGATCGAGCAGCGGTTGCACGCTGCCGGTTACACGGAGCCGAGGACCTTCGTGCTCGAGCACGGCTATTGCCGCTCGCTGTACGCAACCGACCCCGACGGCATGATCGTCGAGTTCACGGTCGATCATCCGGACGTCGAGAAGATCAACGCGACGCGTCGCGCCGACGCGCACGCTGAGCTGAAGCGCTGGCTCGGCGGCGACCATACCTCGAACAACATGTATCGCTGACGGCAGGAAAACGCTCTTGAAAGCCAGCAGCGAGCGAATTCTCGTCACTCACGTCGGCAGCCTGCCGCGTTCGCAGGCAGTCACGGATGTGCTGTTCGCGCGCGACCGCGGTGAGGCGCTCGACGCAGACGTTGGCAACGCCACTATCGCCACCGCTGTGCGCGAAGTCGTACGCAGGCAAGTGGAAGCCGGCGTCGACGTCGTGAGCGATGGTGAGATGAGCAAGATCACCTACGCGACGTACATCAAGGATCGGCTCACGGGCTTCGCTGGCGACACGCCACGCGAGCCGGGTCAGGATCTCGTGGAGTTTCCGCGCATCCTCAAGCGACTGGCAGAGACAGGCGCGACAGCGAAGTATCAGCGACCACGCTGCGTCGGCGAGATTCGCGTTCGCAGCCTGGACCCGGCCAAGACAGATGTGCAGAACATGCGTGCTGCCACCTCGGCCGCTGCGCCGAGCGACGGATTTCTGAATGCGGCATCGCCGGGTGTAATCGCGCTGTTTCAGCCGAACGATCACTACAAGTCGCAGGACGACTATCTGGAAGCCGTCGCCGAGGGCATGCGCGCGGAGTACGAGCTGATCACGGGATCCGGGCTGCTGGTGCAGATCGATGCGCCGGATCTGGCGATGGGCCGGCACACCATGTACCGCGACCGCAGCGTCGAAGAATTTCTGAATCGCGCCGCCAAGCACATCGAGGTGCTCAACCACGCGTTGCGTAACGTCGCTCCCGATCGGGTGCGCATGCATGTGTGCTGGGGCAACTACGAAGGACCGCATCATCACGACGTGCCGCTGGAGCGATTGCTGCCCGTACTCACGCGCGCGCGCATCGGCGGCTTGCTGATCGAGGGCGCGAATCCGCGCCACGCGCACGAGTGGGCAGTGTTCCGCGATGTCCGCGTGCCCGACGACTGGATCGTGATCCCCGGCGTGATCAGCTCGACGACCAACTACATCGAGCATCCGCAACTCGTGGCAGAGCGCATCGGACGCTACGCGGATCTGCTCGGCCGCGAGCGCGTGATCGCCGGCAGCGACTGCGGTTTCGGCACGTTCGCGGGCTTCGGCCCGGTCGATCCGGACGTTACTTATCTCAAGTTGCGCTCGTTGGCGGAGGGTGCGGCGATCGCCTCGCGTCGCTTATGGGGTCGCCGTTGAATCAGTTCATCGAGGTCCGCGGCGCACGCCTGCGCGTGCGCGTCGCGGGCGATGGCCCCGCGGTGCTGCTCGTGCACGGCTGGGCAATCGACCTCGACATGTGGATGCCGCAGTTCGCGGCACTCGCCGGTCGCTACCGGCTGATTGCTTTCGATCGTCGTGGCTTCGGCTATTCGTCCGGCGCCGCCGGGATCGATCACGACCTTGCAGACATCGAGCAACTGCTCGACGCGCTCGACATTGACAGTGTCGCGATCGTCGGCATGTCGCAGGGTGCGCGCGTGGCGTTGCGCTGGGCGGTGTATTCGCCGCGCGCGACGAGCTGCCTCGTTCTCGATGGACCACCACCCGATCTGCTCGACATGCAGCGGCCGCAAGGTGAGATCGCACTGGCCACGTATCGCGAGCTGGTGCGCAACGAAGGGATCGAGGCATTTCGTAAGCACTGGCTGGAGCATCCGCTGATGCGCTTGTACACGAGCGAGCCGCGAGCGCACGCGTTGCTGCGTGAGATGGTCGGGAGGTATCCGGGGCAGGATCTCGTGGCCGAGCAAAGCGCCAAGCTTGCGGGCCCTCGCAGCTTGCCGCAGCTCGATCTGCCCATCCTGATCATCAACGGCGAGCACGACACCTCGGCCCGCATCGACGCCGGCACCGAGCTCGCCCACGCGCTGCCCAACGCACAACTCGCGCTCATCCCCGGTGCGGGCCATCTCTCGAATCTCGACAACCCCGGCGCCTACAACCAGGCGCTCGATCAGTTCCTCGCCAAATCGCATCGAGCACATCGGAGCACGTGTCATGCCGAATAAAGTCGGAGTCATCGTCGGCAGCCTGCGCAAGGGCGCTTACTCCCGCATGCTCGCCCGTGCCTTGCCGCAGCTCACGCCGTCGTCGCTGCAGCTCGTCGATATCAGCATCGATCTGCCGCTCTACAACTACGACCTCGAGACCGATCAGCCGCCGCCCGCCTGGACGACGTTCAGGAATGCGGTCAAGGCCGTGGATGCAGTGCTGTTTGTCACGCCCGAGTTCAATCGCAGCATGCCCGGCGCCGTCAAGAACGCGATGGATGTCGGCTCGCGGCCGTGGGGCCATAGCGCCTGGTTGGGCAAGCCCGCCGGCGTCATCAGCCTCTCGCCCGGCGCGCTCGGCGGGATGGCGTCGAACCATCATTTGCGGCAGGTCTTGATGGCAGTGAATCTTGCAGCGATGCCTTATCCGGAGGCCTATATTCCCGCTGCCGGAGCGCTGTTCGACGAGTCCGGGACGCTGACGAGCGCCGAGACGCGCCAGTTTTTGCAGACCTTCATGGAAGCGTTCGCCGTCTGGGTCGGCAGGTTCCAGGCGCCCCGCTGACGCGGCGACCGCTCGCCCGTTCCGGTCGACCGCTCGACACGTAGTTTGCTGCTGCGGCTGCGTTGGCCGTAGATTCCCGCCACTTCGCTCACGGGGATCTCTTCATGCGGCTCATCGCAGCGACCACGGCTCTCGTCCTCGCAACGTCTGTCGGCAATGCCTTCGCCGAGGACGCTCCCACGCCTCAGCTCACGCGCGGCGACGTCGAAGCCTGGCTCGACGGCTTTCTGCCGTATGCGATGAATCGCGGCGACATCGCCGGCGGCGTCATCGTCGTGGTCAAGGACGGCGAAGTGTTGCTGCAGAAGGGCTACGGTTACGCGGATGTCGCGACCAGGAAGCCCGTCGATCCCGAGCGCACGCTGTTCCGCGCCGGCTCGGTCGCGAAGCTCGTAACGCATACCGCAGCGATGCAGCTCGTCGAGCAGGGCAAGCTCGACCTCGACGCCGATATCGCGAAGTACCTGGATTTCCCGGTCGAGCCGGCGTACGGCAAGCCCGTCACGCTGCACAACCTGACGACCCACACCGCCGGCTTCGAAGAGCTGGTGCGCGGCTTGATGGCCAGCGATCCGAGCAGGCACCTGCAGCTGGAGGACTACATCAAAGCGACGCACCCGTCGCGCATCTTCCCGCCGGGCGAGGTGCCTTCGTACTGCAACTATTGCGTCGCCCTCGAGGGCTACATCGTCCAACGCACTTCGGGCGAGAACTTCGACGACTATCTCGACAAGCACATCTTCGCGCCGCTCGGCATGAACAATTCGACGTTCCGCCAGCCGTTGCCGAAGCAGTTCGAAGAGCAGATGTCGAAGGGTTACCGCACGGCGTCGCAGCCGCCGCTCTACTTCGAGCTCGTCGGTCCGGCACCGGCAGGCAGCTTGAGCACGACCGGCGCCGACATGGGGCGCTTCATGATCGCGCAGATGAAGGCGTATTCCGGTGCCGATACGACTTTGCTCGGCAAGGAAGCGGCGCAGCGCATGCAGACGACGATGCTGCGCACCGTGCCGCCGAGCGTCGGCATGGCGATCGGTTTCTTCGAGCGCGATCGCAACGGTCATCGCATTCGCGAGCACGGCGGCGACACGCAGGTGTTCCACAGCAAGCTCGCGATGTTCATGGACGACAACGTCGGCGTGTTCATGTCGTTCAACAGCAGCGGCAAGGAAGTTGCCGCGCACCGGATTCGCGAGTCGCTGGTCGCGCAGTTCGCGGATCGCTATTTCCCCGCGCCGCTGCCGGAACTGGTGAAGGCGCCCGATGTACAGGCTAACGCGCAAGCGGTCACCGGCCGCTACGCGTCCTCGCGTCGCGCGGAGACGACGTTCTTCAAGCTGTTCACGTTGCTGGGGCAGGGGAGTGTCATGTCGAAGCCCGATGGCGCCATGACGGTGCCGGGTCTCGACGGGCTCAATGGCCAGCCGCTCGAGTGGCATCCAGTTGCGCCGAATGTATGGCGCGACAAAGACAGCCCCGACCAGGTCGCCGTGAAGATGGATGGCAATCGCGTGCAGATGCTGAGCGCGGACGAAGCGGGCGGCATCCTCGTGTTCCTGCCCGTGCCGTGGCAGCAGTCGGGCGCGTGGATCCTGCCGGTGATCTCCATCGCGAGCGTGATCCTCGTGCTGACGGTTCTCGCCTGGCCGATCGCGGCCTGGCGGCGCCGTCGTCGCGGCACTCCGCTTGCGCTGTCGCCGCGCGAGCTGACGATCTATCGAATCGCTCGCGTGGTCGCGCTCGTCGACGTGGCGTTCCTGCTAGGCTGGATGGGCATCGTCTCCGCCGGTAGTGCAGATCTCGCGGCGTACGACGGGCGGCTCGATACCTGGTTCTACGTGCTGCACATCCTCGGGCTGATCGGCGCGGTCGGCGCGATCGTCGCTCTCTGGAACGGCTGGCTTGCGATTGCGGGTAAGCGCGGCTGGAAGGCGACGACCTGGAACGTCGGCCTGGCGGCCTCGTGCGTGGCGGTCACCTGGTTCGCCTTCGCCTTCAACCTCATCCGGTTCACGCTGAAGTACTGACCTATCCGACAGGAAAGGGCTCCGCAAAGCAGCTAAAGTACGGCAAACCCTGAAATCGTGGGTTAAGCCTATCCAACCTGTTTGACAGGTTGGAGATCGATTGCTAGAGTCGCGCCCCGAAATCTGGAGGGGACATGGCTCAGCTTCATTCGCTGCCGACGCTACAAAAACCAACCCTGTCGGCTCAGGTCGCACGTCACCTGCTCGACCTCGTCGCCAAAGAAAGCCTGCGTCCCGGCGACTTCGTGCCGAGCGAAGTCCAGATCTGCAAGACCCTGCAGGTCAGCCGCGGCAGCGTGCGCGAGGCGTATCGGACGCTGGCCGCGCTGGGCATTCTCGAAATCGAAAGCGGCCGTCGGCCGCGCCTGCAGTCGATGAACTCGGCGGTGCTCGCGCAGGTGTTTGGCTATGCGCTGAGCACGGCGCAGCTGAACCCGAAGCACGTCATCGAGACGCGGCGCGCGATCGAAGTGCAGGGCGCGCAGCTCGCGGCTCGCAACGTCACTGACGTCCAGAAGGTTACGTTGAAGGGCCTGGTCGCGCAGATGCGTTCCGCGCTCAGCGATCGCGATCACGCGCGCCGAGTCACCGCCGACATGGCGATTCACACGACGCTCGCAGAAGCGACCTGCAATCCGCTCAATCCGCTGCTCCTCGCCGCGCTGCGTGCACCGCTCGAGCAGGTGATGGCCATCGATCTCGGCAGTGGTCGCAGCGAGTCCGAGTTGACCCGCATCGTCGACGCTCACGACGTGATCGTACAGCGCGTCTGCACGGGCGACGCCGTCGGTGCGGGCGTGGCGATGGCGGCGCATTTCGATCTGTCGGTGGGCTCGAAAGACGAGCACGCCGCGGTGCCGACATGACGACACCCGTGCAACAGGTGATCGAATTCCTGCGCAGCGAATTCGGCACCCGCCTCAACACCAATGCCGGCGTGCGCCAGCAGCACGGCCGCGGTGAGGCGTTTGCACAGGGTTTTCCGCCCGACGCAGTTGTGTGGCCGCAGAACACGGCCGAAGTCAGCACGATCGTGCGCAAGTGCTATGAGCTGCGCGTACCGGTGATCGCGTATGGCGCGGGGACCTCGCTCGAAGGTCACGTCAGCGCGCCGAGCGGCGGCATCTGCATCGACATGTCGCGCATGGATCTGGTCCTGGCCGTGCACGCCGAAGACGCGGATTGCGTCGTGCAGCCCGGCGTCACGCGCGAAGCACTCAACACTTATCTACGCGACACGGGATTGTTCTTCCCGGTCGATCCGGGCGCGAATGCGACGCTCGGCGGCATGATTTCGACTCGTGCGTCCGGCACCACGACGGTTCGTTACGGCACGATCGCGCAGAACGTGCTCGCGCTCGAAGTCGTGCTCGCCAACGGCGACATCGTTCGCTGCGGCAGCCGTGCCCGGAAATCATCTGCTGGTTACGACTTGGTGCGCTTGATGACCGGCGCAGAGGGCACGCTCGGCATCATCACCGAAGCAACTCTGCGACTGCACGGTCAGCCCGAAGCAGTGGGCAGCGCTGTTTGCTCGTTCTCGCAGCTGCGCGGCGCTGTCGAAGCGGTAATCGAGTTGATCCAGTCCGGTGCGCCTCTGGCGCGCATCGAGTTCCTCGACGAGGTGCAGGTGCGCGCCTGCAACGCGTACTCGAACCTGTCGCTGCGCGAGCAGCCGACGTTGTTCATCGAATTTCATGGCACCGCCAACAGCGTCAAAGAGCAGTTCGAGCGGGCTGGCGAAGTCGTGCGCGCGCACGGCGCGACCAGTTTCGATTGGGCAGCGGATGAGCAGCGTCGCAGCCAACTCTGGCGCGCCCGTCACGCTGCGTATTTCGCCGCGCTTGGGTTGCGTCCCGGCTGCGAATGCGTGGTCGCCGATGTCTGCGTACCGATCTCCGGTCTCGCCGCATGCGTCGAGGCCACGCGCCGGGAGATCGATGCGGCGGGCCTGATCGCGCCGATCGTCGGCCACGTCGGCGACGGCAATTTTCACGTGCTGTTCCTGCTCAAGCCCGGCGATGCCGAAGAGCATGCCCGCATGGAGCGCGTCTATGACGCGATGATCGACCATGCGCATCGCCTCGACGGCACCTGCACGGGCGAGCACGGTATTGGTTTGGGGAAGCGCGACAAGCTGGTCGCGGAGTTCGGGGCCCCGGTCGTCGCGCTGATGCGGCGGCTCAAGGAGGCCTGGGACCCGCACGGCATTCTGAATCCGGGGAAAGTTTTCCAGACGACCTGACCTTTTTCTTTTTTTGGGGGATCCATGCGCGAGTTCAAAAGCCGGGTGCAGCCCGGAGGGGCGCTTTTTGCCCTGATGTTTGCGGCGACAGTCGGCGCTCAGTCGGTCGACACTGGCACGATCGAGCAAGTCACGGTGACCGCGCGTAAACGCGACGAGTCGCTGCTGGATGTGCCGATCTCGATCACGGCCGTGAGTCAGGACGCCATGGAGCGCAACGGTCTGCGCTCGGTCGCAGACGTTGCGGCAACTGTGCCGGGCCTGAACATCAACTCCGACAGCGTCGGTCGCGCGTTCGTTTCGATTCGCGGCATCGGCACGGCGTTGCAGGCGGGCGTGCAGCCCGGCGTCGGCGTGTTCCAGGACGGCGTGTATGCGCCGCAGACTTCGTACGTCAACAACCCGACGCTCGACATTCAGCGCATCGAAGTGCTGCGCGGCCCGCAGGGCACGCTGTACGGCAAGAACACGCTGGGCGGCGCGATCAACATCATCACGCGTCCGCCGAGCGAGACCTTCGAAGGCAAGTTCTACGCGGGCTACACCGACCAGGACAACGGCCAGGAAATCGGCGGCCGCATCGGCGGTCCGCTGGGCGATTCCGTGCGCGCGAAGATCGCAGTCGCGACCCGCGACGCCGACGGTTTCTATACGAACAAGCTGATCGGCGGCAAAGTCGACGAGTCGAGCAGCGACCAGGTCGATGGCACGGTGGTGTGGGACGTGGGCGAGGACTCGCGCTTCACGGTGAACGCCTACTACCTCGACTTCTCCGGTCCTTCGACCAACTACAACCACGTCAACGGCGTGACCGACTACCGCGACAACGTGGTCATGAACGTCATCGGCCGGCAGGACTTCGATTACACGGGCGCGAACGTGAAGTTCGAGTTCCCGCTGGATTCGCTGAACACCAAAGTGACGGCGATCGCGGCGTACGACAAGCGCGACGTCGAAAGCGTGAGCGACGGCGACTTCCTGTCGCTCGACATCGTGCGTGCGAATGGCACCGGTACCGACAAGACGTACACGGGCGAGCTGCGCTTCGACACCACGTTCTCCGATACGTTCTCGACGTTGATCGGCCTGTATGCGAGCCGCGAGGAATCGGATGCGGTCTCCGCTCAGACGCTCGTGCCGGCAGCCAATCGCACGGTGACGTCGTTCGCCGAGCGCAACGGCGACACGTACTCGATCTTCGCGACCGGCTTGTGGAAGTTCGACGAGAAGTGGGAACTGTCAGCGGGCGTGCGCCTCGACGAAGAGAATCGCGAGCAGGACAGCCACCTCACGTCCACGGCATTGCCGCCGGGCACCGTGTTGACCGATCCGCATCGCGAGATCGATTCGTCGGAAGTCGAGCCGCGCGTGTCGCTGACTCGCTTCCTGTCGAAGGACGCGATGGTCTATGGCTCGATCGCCAAGGGCTATCGCGGCGGCGGATTCAATGCCGCCAGCGTGCCGCCGCAGTTCTCGACGTACGACGGCGACACCGTGTGGACCTACGAGCTCGGCGGCAAGGCCAGCTCGTCCGACGGCCGCTGGCTGGTGTCGAGCGCGGTCTACTACAACGACTACAAGGATTTCATCGGCCAGAACGCGCTCGCGATCGGACCGGGCGGCGGGCTCGTGTCGATCGACCTCAATCTCGGCGACGTCGAGTCGTACGGCCTCGAGACCGAAGTGGTCGCGGCGGTCAACGACATGTGGAAGCTGAGCGGCAGCGTCACGCTGATGCACGCTCGCATCACGGATCAGAGCGGCTGGCTGGAAGTCACGGGCACGCCGCTCGCGACCGATCGACTGCTGTTCCAGCCGGACTGGAACGCGAGCATCAGCTCGGATCTGACCGTGCCGGTCGGCATGGGCGATGTGTCCTGGAACATCGGCGTCGTTGGCAAGGGCAGCCGTCCTGGCTCGAGCTTCGATCCGACGACTGCGTCGATTCTCGAGAGCTACACGACGGTGAATACTTCGGTGAGCTACCGCCGCGGCGGTCTCACGGCCACCGTGTTCGCGAACAACCTGCTCGACGAGAAGTACTTCGAGTCCTTCATCGACGGCTCGCTGCTGCAGGCGCTCGGATTGTTGAATCAGGATCTCGGCATGCTGGGCACGCCGCGCAAGGTCGGCCTGCGCGTGCAGTACGAGTTCTGATCTGATGGGCCAGGTCCGATGAAAATGGGGGCGGCGGGGGCGAGCACGCCCCCCAGTGCAGTTCTGCGCAAAGCGTCGTGGCGACTGATCCCGCTGCTGGGCGTGCTCTACTTCTTCGCCTTCCTCGACCGCGTGAACGTCGGCTTCGCGGCGCTCACGATGAACGCGGACCTCGGCATCTCGTCGGCCGCGTTCGGTCTCGGTGCCGGCATCTTCTTCATCGGCTACACCGCGTTCGAGATCCCGAGCAACGTACTGCTCGAACGCTTCGGTGCGCGTATCTGGATCGCGCGCATCATGCTGAGCTGGGGCGTGCTCTCGGCGTCGATGGCGCTCGTGCAAGGACCGAAGAGCTTCTACGCCGCGCGCTTCCTGCTCGGCATCGCCGAAGCGGGATTCTTTCCCGGCATCATTTACTACCTGACGTGCTGGTTTCCGTCGCGCGATCGTGCTCGCATCATTGCGCTGTTCATGATTGCGCTGCCGCTGTCGAGCGTCATCGGCGCGCCGATCTCCACGGCGCTGCTGGGCATCCAGAGCGGCGGGCTGCACGGCTGGCAATGGATGTTCCTGCTCGAAGCGATCCCGACGATCCTGCTGGGCCTCGTCGTCCTGCGCTTCCTGCCTGATCGACATCATGATGTCGCGTGGCTGACCAAGGAAGAGAAGGTGTGGCTCACACGCGAGCTGGCGAGCGAAACGATCGCACACGGCGCTCACACCCACAGCCTGCGCCAGGCGCTCCTCATGCCGCGAGTGTGGCGTTACGGGCTGGTCTACTTCTGCGTGCTCGTCGGGCTGTACGGTTTCAGTTTCTGGTTGCCGCAGATCATCGCTTCGCTCGGCAAGCTCACGAATCTGCAAGTGGGCGCGGTGACGACGATTCCGTACGCGCTTGCCTGCGTCGCGCTCGTGCTGTGGGGTCGACATTCGGATGCGACGGGCGAGCGAACGTGGCACGTCGCTCTGCCGCCCGCGCTCGCGGCGCTTGCGCTTGCGGCGGGCGGCTGGCTCACGGATCCGATCGCGGCATTCGGCGGACTGTGTGTCGCAGCGATCGGCATTTATGCTGGATTGCCGGCGTTCTGGGCGCTCGCGAGCCGAGGATTGCAAGGCGCCGCCGCCGCGGGCGCGATTGCGTTGATCAACTCGCTTGGCAACATCGGCGGCTTCCTCGGCCCGTTCGCCATCGGCCTGGTGAAGGAGCGCACGGGGAGCTTCGCCATCAGTATGCTGTTCATTGCCTCGTGTCTGGCGGTGGGCGCGGGTATCGTGGTGTGGGAACGCGCTCGCGAACAGCGCGCGGTCGGTTTGCTCAGCAAGGTGTCGTAACAATGAAGAAGTACATCGCTCTTGCCATCCTCGTATCGACTGCAACTCTGGCGCATGCGCAGGACGATGCGACCGGTGCCTGCGAGCAGCTCAAGACATTTCAGATGCAGGATGTCTTGATCGACAGCGCGACGCCGGAGCGGTCGGGCTCGTTCACGACTTCGCTCGGCCCTGTGCTCACGAACCTGCCGGCGTTCTGTCGCGTAGTCGGTCACGCGACGCCCACTGCGCAATCTCGCGTCGGTTTCGAAGTCTGGCTGCCAGAGAAGAATTGGACTGGCCGCTACGTGCAGGTCGGCAACGGCGGACTCGCCGGCATCATCTTTCATCAGTTGCTGGGACAGATGATCGAGCGCGGTCACGCGACGGCTTCGACCGACAACGGTCACACCGGAAGCCCGGTCGACGGGCGCTGGGCCATCGGTCAGCCGGAGAAGGTCCGCGATCACGCCGAGCGCGCCGTGCACGTGCTGAGCGACATCGGCAAGCGCATCACCGCGAAGTATTACGAGAACGCCGCAAAGCGTTCGTACTTCTTCGGCTGCTCTGAAGGCGGCCGCGAAGCTTTGATCGAAGCGCAGCGCTTTCCCGCGGACTTCGACGGCATCGTGTCCGGTGCGCCGGCCGGCTACTGGACCGACCTGATGGAAACTTTCATGAAGAGCGGTCAGGGCCTGCACAAGGATCCTGCGAGCTTCATTCCGCCAGCGAAGTTGCCGATCATTCAGCAGGCTGCGCTGGCGGCGTGCGATGCAAGCGACGGTGTGAAGGACGGCTTGGTCTCAGCGCCTGCGAAGTGCAAGTTCGATCCGCAGGTGCTTGCGTGCAAGAGCGGTGGCGATGAGTCGCAGTGCTTGACCGCGCCACAAGTCACCGCGCTGCGAACGCTCTACTCAGTCGGCTACGTGCCTTCCGGCGAAAACGAAACTGCAGCGATGGGCGGCGGCGTGCGCCAATACGCATTCGGCGCGGCACCAGGACAAAGCCTGCAGATCATGTTCGCGAGCGGCTACTTCGGCGGCTTCGTGTTCGAGAAGCCGGATTGGGATTACCGCACGTTCGATCTCAGCAAGGATCTGGCGACCGCGCGCACCAAGCTCGGCGCGCTGATGGATGCATCGAAGACCGATCTCAGCGCCTTCAGCGGTCGCGGCGGCAAGCTGCTGCAGTATCACGGCCTGCTCGACGGCTCGATCCCACCGGGCTTCTCGACGAAGTACTTCGACGGCGTCGCGAGGCAATCCGGCGGCGTCGCCAAGACACAGGATTTTTATCGTCTGTTCCTCGCGCCCGGCGTGCTCCACTGCGGCTTCGGCCCGGGACCGAATTCCTTCGGCAATCTCGGCCCGCGTCCCCCCGCCGACGCAGGTCACGACACGCTGTTCGCGCTGCAGAAGTGGGTGGAAGAGGGCGTGGCGCCGAAGCAGATCGTCGCGACGAAGTACCTCGATGACGATCCCGCAAAAGGCGTCGTCATGAGCCGGCCGCTGTGTCCGTATCCGCAGACCGCGCACTGGGACGGCAAAGGCAAAGTCGAAGCGAGCGACAGCTTCACCTGCAAGTAGCGATACACTTGCGCAGGTGAAGGCTCTCGTTGCGCTACTCCTGCTGTTTGCGTCGAGCGCGTCGTGCTTCGCGGAATCGAAGTACACGGTCGTCAACGTCGACGACCCGCAACGCCTCGAGCTGTTCCTGCGCGACGACAAGGGAATTCCTTTCCATCGATTCGAGAAGCTGAGCTCCTGGCTGCAGGCCAGAGACAAACATCTGCGCTTCGCCATGAACGCGGGGATGTTCGAGCCGGACTATTCGCCCGTGGGTTTGTTCGTCGCGCGAGCCGAGCAGCTGGCGCCGCTGAACCTGCGCAGCGGCCGGGGCAACTTCTATACGAAGCCGAACGGCGTGTTTCTCGTCACCAGAGACGGACCGCGCATCGTCGAGTCCTCGAAGTACTCGGAGAAGCTCGGCGACGTGCTGCTCGCAACGCAGTCCGGCCCGCTGCTGGTCGAGCACGGCGTCATTCATTCGCGACTGAGTGCGGTATCCAAATTCATCCGCAACGGTGTCGGCGTGAGCGGCAACAAAGTCACGTTCGTCATCAGCAACGAGCCCGTCAGCCTGCACGAGTTCGCAACTTACTTTAAGGACGAGCTTGGCTGCGAAGATGCCCTGTATTTCGATGGCACTGTCTCGGCGCTGTATTCCAGCGAACTCGGTCGGAACGATTCGACCGTCGACCTGGGGCCGATCATCGCCGTCGTCGACTGAGGCATACTGCGCTGCATGGATACTGAGCAGCCGGAGCCGATCGTCATTCCGCATCGAGAGCTTTCGCCCGAAGCGCTGCGCGGCGTGATGGAATCGTTCGTGCTCAGAGAAGGCACCGACTACGGCGAGCGCGAAGTTTCGCTCGAGCAGAAAGTCGCGCAGGTGTTGCGGCAACTGGAGCGCGGCGAAGCGCAGATCATCTTCGACGCGACGTTGCAGAGCGTCGCCATCGTCGTGTCCAAACCATCGCGGTAACAGCGGCATTGCAAGGAGTCGTCATGACACAGATGCGCGTGGATGCTTACGAAGTGCTGTACTCGGCGAATGGCTTCCCGCCGCGGATCGCGCTCAAGAACGCCGGCAATTACATCGGCCAGATGATCTTCCTGCCCAACGGCGCTGCACTGCCGGCCGACACTGTCGTGAACAAGCAGGCGCAGCTGCACTATCACCTGGACGATTTTCAGAACGCCGTCGACCTGCTGCGCAACGAGAAGCCGATCTACATGTACTACAACGGCTCGGGCGGCGGGTTCGAGAACGGCATCAAGACGATGAACGAGAAGGTCGGCGAGGGGGAGATCTCGCAGGACTGACGGGCTATTTGGGTTTCTTGCCCACGCGACGCTCGTTCAAGCGCGCGACCATCTCATCGAGCTGCGCGGCCACGTCGGCGCGCGAGCCGGGCCGCAAGCCCGTGATGACGTTGGTGCCCTGTGAAATGGTGTACTGCTGCCAGACGTCGCTGCTGCCGTCGGGCGCAGCGACTTCGGAGATTTGGTCGACCTGGAAAGGGACTTCTAACACGTCGGTAATTTTATAGCCGCGCACGACCATTCCTGATGTGCGCGGCTACCGTTCAGCTCAGTAACGACGACCGCCGCCGCCACCACCACCGCCACCGCCGCGAGGCTTGTCTTGCGCCTCGTTGACCTTGAGCGGGCGACCGCCCATGTCCGTGCCGTTCAGACTCTGGATGGCGCGCTGCGCATCGGCACGCGGCATCTCGACGAATCCGAAGCCGCGCGGGCGGCCGGTCTCACGATCGTTGATCAGGGCGACCGACTCGACCGTGCCGTGCTGCGCGAACAGCGCACGAACGCTCTCTTCGGTAGCGGAGAAGGGCAGGTTGCCCACATAGATCTTGCTCATTCGATACTCACTTATGAAAAACGCGGTCCATCGGTACCGAAGGAACGCACTACACAAGACAGCGCAACTCGCTGTCCTCCACGGTTCGAAAACGATTCGGTTTAGGAGGAGTGGCCGAAGAGCCGGAGGCCGAGGCCAAACTAGATAAAGAGAAAGGTTACGAGCCGGGCGACACTATACACAGCCGCCGGGGATTCTGCCGCACTTTAGGCCCCCCGCTGCGGGTCGCCGGGCCCTGTCCGGTTTCCGGCACAGGCTGCGTTACTCCCCCCGAACCAGAAACGGGGAGTTCTTTCATGTCCGGAAGACCAATTGCATGGCTGCTGCTGGCGGTGTGCTTGCTGACCGCGTGCGGCGGAGGCGGCGGCGATACGAGCGGCGGGAGCGGGAACAACGGTGGCACACAACCGCCGAGCGGCATCGGCTCCGCCGGAGGAACTGTCAACGGGCCGAACGGCGCCAAGATCGTGGTGCCGGCCGGCGCACTCGCACAGAACGTCAACATTGCGGTTGCGCAGTCGAGCACCGGCGCGCCCGCGCTGCCTGCGGGTCTTACCGCCGTCAGCGATATGTTCGCGCTCACGCCGCACGGTACGCAGTTCGCGGCGCCGGTAACGATCACGATTCCGTTCGATGCGTCGGCTACCAACGGTGCGACTCCGCTGCTGTACAAGACCAACGCGCAAGGCACTTGGGAAACCGTGGCGGGTGCGACGTTCAACTCCGGCCTGGCGACGGCGCAGATCTCCAGCTTCTCGTATGCGCAGGTCGTGATACCGCCGCTGACGAGGAACGAGCCGACGCGGTCGTGGATTTTTCGTCTCTGGCCAGGCGACGGAGGCGATCCGATCGAGCTCGAGAACCTCGTGCAGGAGGGCGGTGACCTGGATCAGATCATCGACTTCGGCGAGTCGAGCTCGCTCACCGGCGAGTTCTCGCGATTGAACGAGACGGTGCTCGAGGACTTCATCGCGAACGGTTACGTGTTCGGCACCAACAACGGTGTCACCTACGGTGCGGTGGCCGAAGCACCGGACGGCAGGCTCGGTACGCCCGAGGCGATCGGCAGCGAGACGCTGTTCGGGCAGGCGCAGAGCTTCGTCAAGAACGCGGACGATGCGCGGCTCAAGTACACGATCACCGCCGTGACGATCATCACCGAAGACTTCAATCCGCCGCTGCTGACCGGCCCGGCACCTCTGGTGGGGCAGGTCACGTTCGAGCTGGTCGGACTCGAGCCGCAAGAGTTCTACAGGATCGCCGGGACCGCGTCGCTGTTCGGCGCGAACGATCACTTCTTCTACGAAGCAGAGACCAGCGCCGATTCGCCGGAGTTCCTCTGGTTCAACGAGCACTTCACGATTCGCAACGAAGACGTCGCCTTCGAGTTTCCCCAGGATCCTACGTTGAGCTGCGAAGGCACGCGCGCGACGCTCAAGCTCGTGCGGCCAATCACCATCCCGGTGGACATCTCGCAGATCAAGACCGGCGAAGAGTTCACCGTGTGGTCGAGCGTCAGCGCCTACACCTTGAATCGTCGCGGCGGCGGCGGCGGCGCCGATTGCCAGGCCTCGTACGTCGGCGCGTTCCTGCGAGACCCCGCCAGCATCGAGGGCACGACGATCGAGTTCGAGGGCCTCACGCCGACGAATAATCCGTTGCCGCTGGAAGCGCTGCAGCCGCGACCCGACGACCCAGTCGTCTGCACGGCGGCCACCGATCCGTTGCCCGAAGCCGGCACGCTGCAGTTCGAAGCGCAGAACTTCGTCGTCGACGAGTCGCCCAATGCGACCCCGGTGATTGCGATCACGCGCACTGGCGGCGCCACCGGCAAAGTCAGCGCGAACTTCGCGACGATCTCCGGCGGTACTGCGACCAGCGATGAGGACTACACGGAGGTGAACACGACCGTGTATTTCGCCGACGGCGAATCCGGCCGACGGCTCATGCGGGTTCCAGTCCGTCGCGACATTCGTCCGGAAGGCGATGAGACAGTGCGAATCGCATTGTCCGAGCCGGGTGGCTGCGCGGCGCTCGGCAATCAGCAGAAGGCACTGCTGACGATTCGCGATGACAGCGAAATCGTGCCGGTGCTCGTGTTCTCGGTCGGCGGCTCGGTTGCGGGTGTCAAAGGCAGCGGCCTCGTCATCGAGGAAGTGACGACGGGTACTCGCGTGACACCGACTGCGGATGGCGACTTCACGTTCGTCTATCGCTTCCCGCAGGGCACGCCGTACAACGTACGCATTGCGAGCAATCCGACGAGTCCGCTTCAAACCTGCCGGGTCAACAATCCCACGGGCACGGTGACGGAGAACATCACGGATGTGAACGTCATCTGCACGGACCGGCCGTCGTCGGGTTCGCTCGATACGAGTTTCGGATCGCAAGGTCGCGTGACGACGGGTCTCGTCGGCGGCGCCGCAGCGATTGCGCTACAGAGCGATGGCAAGATCGTCGCGCTCGGCGACATGCGTCTCGCGCGTTACAACGTCGATGGCACGCTGGATACGACGTTCGGTACTGCGGGCCAGGTTGCCATCACACTCACTGGCGGCCTCAACGACACGACGACAGACATCGCGATCCAGCAGGACGGCAGGATCGTCGTCGTCGGCGCGGGTCGGCCGGGCGGTAGCAACGCGCGTAACGACTTCGCCATCGCGCGCTTCAACAGGGACGGAACGTTGGATGCGACGTTTGGCACTGGCGGCAAGGCGTACGTGGACTTTTTCGCCAATCACGACGTGGCGAATGAAGTGCTGATTCAGCCCGACGGCCTCATCCTGGCGATCGGCCACGCAGCCACCGCGGCTGGCGAGAACGACTTCGCAGTGGCCCGCCTCACCACGGCTGGAGTGCTCGACACCACGTTCGACACGGACGGCAAAGTCAACGTGAACGTCGCGGGCGATATCGACCTCGCGTTCACCGGTGCATTGCAGGCCGACGGCGCGATCGTGATCGCGGGCGAAGTCGCCGCCAACAACAGCAACCCGAGCGATACCGGCCTCGTGCGTCTGCTCGCGGACGGCAAACTCGACACTTCGTTCGACAATGACGGCATCGTGCAGATCGCCTTCGCAGCCGACACGGATGAGGCCGACGACATCGCAATCCAGGCGGACGGCAAGATCGTGATCGTCGGTCCGGTGCTCGTGGGCAGCACGCTCGACTTCATGATCGCGCGCTTGAACAAGGACGGCAGTCGCGACAACTCGTTCGGCACGGCCGGTCTGGTCACGACCGGATTCGGCACGCTGCAGGATTTCGCGCGAGCAGTCGCGATTCAACCGGACGGTCTGATCGTCGCCGCGGGTGACGCATCGTCGACCACAGCGTCCGAATTCGGCATCGTGCGCCTGCGCAGCGACGGCACGTTCGATTCGAGCTTCGGCGGCGGTGGCAGCCTCGTCGTCGACTTCTTCGGCAGCTCGGACGGCGCAGCGACGCTCGCTCTGCAGTCGGACGGCAAGATCGTCGCGGCCGGTGCCGCACGCAACGGCACCACCACCGGCGTCGGGCTGGCGCGGATCGTGCCGTGACCCGGGCGCGTGCGATGCGGGCTGAACGTTCAATTGCCTTGGGTTCCCACGCGGCAGTACCCTCTGCCGCGTGGGGATGGACGCGGATCTCGGCCAGCTTATCGAGCGTGCGCAGTCGGGCGACGGCAGCGCACTCGACGCACTTTTTGCCGAAACATACGCAGATCTGCGGCGCCTCGCTCGTGCCCGCCTGCGCGCCGCGCCGCGGGTCACCGTTCTCGATACCGTCGCGCTCGTCAACGAATCTTGGATGCGGCTCAACCAGGCCGGGCGGCTGCGCCCGCAGGATCGGGCGCACTTCATCCGCTATGCCGCGCGAGCGATGCGCTCAGTCATCGTCGACTACGCTCGACGCCGCCTGGCCGAACGCCGCGGCGGGGATCGCGCGCGCATCGAACTCACGACCAGCATCGCCAGCGACGCACCGGGCGGCGAGAGCGAAATCCTCAACGTGCACGATGCCCTCGAACAGCTGGGAACGACGGATGCGCGCGCTGCTGAAGTCGTGCAGATGAAATATTTCGCCGGCATGAGCGAGACCGACATCGCGTCGGCGCTCGGTATCACCGAGCGGACCGTGCGGCGCGACTGGACCAAGGCACGGCTGCTCCTGGCCGAAGCACTGGAAAAATAACCCGAACGGGACGAAGCGGATGAGCGACGACTCCGCGAGGCTCAGCGAGCTGCTCGACACCGCGCTGGAACTGCCGGCCGCAGATCGCGAACGGTGGCTCGAGTCGCTGCCGCCGGAGCACTCGGCCCTCAAGCCGCGGCTGCGCGCGCTGCTCGCACGGGCGGCGAGCATCGAGACCAGCGATTTTCTCGACACGCTGCCCAAGGTCGACGGCGACGAAGATGCTGCCGCGGGCGATGAGATAGGCCCGTACCGGTTGCTTCGCGAGATTGGCGTCGGCGGGATGGGCGCGGTCTGGCTGGCCGAGCGTCATGACGGTGCGTTGAAGCGCGCCGTGGCGTTGAAGTTCCTGCGGGCGGCCGGGTCGCATCAGGCCTTGTCGCAAAGATTGGAACGCGAGCGCGATATTCTCGCGGAGCTCACGCATCCCAGCATCGCGCGTCTCTACGATGCGGGAATCAGTACGGCTGGTGTTCCGTGGCTGGCTCTCGAATACATCGAAGGCCTGCACATCGATCGTTACTGTCGAGAACAGCAGCTCGATGTGCGAGCGCGCGTTGCACTCGTTCTGCAGGTTGCGCGCGCTGTGGCGTACGCGCACAGCAAGCTGGTCGTGCATCGGGATCTCAAGCCGACGAACGTGCTCGTATCGGCAGAGGGGCAGGCTCATCTGCTCGACTTCGGCATCGCCAAGCTGCTCGAGGACGGGCGCGCGGTCGAAACCAAGCTCACGCAGGTGGGCGGCAGAGCGCTGACGCCGGAATATGCGTCGCCCGAGCAGATTCTCGGCCAGCCCGTGACGACCGCGTCGGATGTGTATTCGCTCGGCGTGATTCTTTATGAGCTGCTCACTGACTCGCGGCCTTACAAATTGAAGCGCGACTCGCGCGGCGCGCTCGAAGACGCGATTCTGGAAATCGAACCGCAAGCGCCGAGCGCTAACGCCGGATTCGCTCAGCTTGCTCGTGCGCTCCGCGGCGATCTCGATGCAATCGTGCTCAAGGCGTTGAAGAAGGCGCCGCAGGAGCGCTATCGCACGATGGACGCGCTTGCCGACGATCTCTCGCGCTACCTCGAAGGCCGTCCGGTGCTCGCGCAAGCGGATAGCAACTGGTATCGGTTGCGGAAGTTCGTGAGACGCAACCGCCTCGCAGTCGGTGCAGTTGGCGCGATCCTTCTGGCGGTGTTGATCGGTGCGGCCGTCGCGATCTGGCAAGCGCAGGTCGCGATCGCGGAACGGGCGCGGGCGGAGGAAGCGAATCAGCTCATGGCGTCGATCTTCACCGATGCCGATCCTTATGGTGTCGCTGGTGGCAAGGTCACTGCAGTAGATCTGCTGAATCAGGCGTATCAGCGTATCGCCGCGAGCAAGACCGCCAGTCCGGAGCAGCGACTCGAACTGCTCACGCTGCTTGCTTACACGCTGAACAACTTTCAGGAAGTCGAGCGCGCCGAGGCAATCGCGAGCGCTGCGGTTACCGAAGCTGAGCAGGTGCTGCCGGCGCGGCACCCAAAGCTCCTGCACGCGCGTGTCGTGCTCGCTTTGACGCATCGATACGTCGGCGAGCCGTCGCGCTTGCAAGCTGAGCTCGATGTTCTGCTGCCGATGCTTCGCGAAAGCACTGATGCGGATCCAGAAGACTTACCCAGCGCTTTGGAGAGCGCGGCCGTCGTGGCCCTGGGAGAAGGCCGCAACGAGGATGCCGAACGGATCGCGCGCGAAGGTGTCGACGTCGCGTCGCGGCGCTTCGCTAGCGATCATCCAGTGGTGCTGACGATGCAATGGATGGTGGTGCAGACGCTGGTTCAACAGCGCAAGTCGGATGCTGCCTATGCGCTTGCGGCCGAGATCATGCCCAAGACTCTGGCTGCGTACGGCGGCGACACGCGCAATCCGCACGTCATCGAAGCTCGCGAGCTCTACGCCCGCGCGCTCGGCCGCGTCGGGCGGATCGCGGAAGGCGTCGACGAGTTGGCCGCGGTTCTCGCGGGTGCGCGCGAGCTGTTCGGGCCGACCAGCGTCGCTGTCTGCTATTTCGCATCCAATCTCGCGGGACAGCGACTGCTGCTGCGTCAGCTCAAGGCCGCGCGGGACAACATCAAGGAATCGCTCGCGGCTTGTGCGATTGCTCCGGGCCGCGACTCGATGGTGTATGCGATCACGCAGGATCTCGGCGCGTCCATCGAGCTCGCTGCGCGCCGGCCACAGCAGGCAATCCAGGACTTCGATGCTGCCCTCGCAGCATTCGCACTCGCTGGCAAGGGCGCCGAAGGACGAACGGGCGACGGGAAAGCCGAGCGTGCACTCGCGCTCGCGATGACGGGAGATCCGATCGCCGCACGTCGTGAGTTCGACGCACTGCTTGCCACGCAGCCTGATTACTCGAGCAAGGCCGAGTTCACGCACATCCGCGGCACCATCGAACACCTCGCGGGACGCTACCCCGACGCGATCGCCCTTCAGCAGCAGGCGCTGAGTCAGATCAAGGAGAGTCCGACTGCCGACCACACTCGCGCTCGCTTTCTCGCGCAGTCGGGACTGAGTCGCGTGGAATCCGGCGACTTCGCTGCCGCCGAGGCCGAGTTGCAGCGTGCGCTCGAATTGTCGAAGTCCCTGGGATTGCATCCTGATCCTCTGCAGGCAGATGCGCGGGTGGGTCTCGCGCGTGTGCATTTGAAGCGCTCGCAGCCCGCCCATGCGTTGCAGTTGTTGCAAGAGGCCGATGGTTTCTGGCGTGACTTCGATCCCGAGAATCCCGCTGCGCGCGAGACTGCGCGCTGGCTCAGGGTTGCGCTGGAGCGCGGTGCCAATGCAAAGTGACGCTCATCATGCGTTACCTGCTATTCATCGGCGCCTTGAGCGCCTCGGCTGCGCTTGCAGCAGATACTGCCGTCACCATCGATCCTGAGCGTCTGTCGCAGACGGTCAAGATTCTCGCTTCGGACGAGTTCGAAGGCCGCGGGCCCGCAACGCCGGGCGAGACCAAGACCATCGAATGGCTCACGAAGAGCTTCCGCGACCTCGGCCTCGAACCGGCTGGCGAGCGCGGTAGCTGGACTCAAGCCGTGCCGCTCGTTCGTACGCAGATCGGTTCGCCTGCGACGATGAGCATTGCGATTCAAGGAAAAGACCGGCCGCTGACGCAGAGCAAGGACATCTACGTCAGCACTGTGCGCAACGTCGATCGCGTGTCGATCAAAGTAGCGCCTCTCGTGTTCGTCGGTTACGGAGTCACTGCGCCCGAACGGCAGTGGGACGACTACAAGCAGGTCGACCTGCACGGAAAGATTGCCGTGTACCTGGTCAACGACCCGGATTTCTACGCCAAGCCGGGAGAGCCTGTTGCAGGCCGCTTCGGCGATCGACGCATGACCTACTACGGTCGCTGGACCTACAAGTACGAAGAAGCGGCGCGACGCGGAGCACTCGGTGCGCTGATCGTCCACGACACTGATGGCGCCGGCTATGGCTGGTCGACCGTCACTGCTCCGGCCGGCGAGAACTACGACATCGTGCGCGACAAGCGCGATGAGCGGGTGCTGCTGCAGGGTTGGCTTGCAAGCGCGGCGGCGAACGAGCTTTTCAAGTCGGCCGGACTTGATCTTGCTGCGTTGAGCGTGCAGGCGCGGCGCGCCGACTTCAAACCCGTCGAGCTCGCGAGCGTACGCTTCAATGCCGACTTGCCTGTGACGGCGAAGCTGGCGGAGAGCCGTAATTTCCTGGCCAGGATCCGGGGCAGCAAGCGTCCCGATGAGACGATCATGTTCGCTGCTCACTGGGATGCGTACGGCATCGGTCCGCCCGATGCACAGGGCCATGCGATCCGGCCGGGTGCCAATGACGATGCGCTCGGCCTCGCCGGTGTGCTCGAGCTTGCGCGTGTTTTCAAAGCGGGACCGCAACCGGAACGCACACTGGTGTTTGCAGCGTGGACGGCAGAGGAGCGCGGACTCCTCGGATCGCAAGTCTACGCAGCGAAGCCGCTGTACCCGTTGGAGAAGACCGTCGCGAATCTGACGCTCGACATCCTGCAGACTGCCGGCCTCGCGAAGGATGTGTTGCTGGTGGGAGCAGGGCAGAGCGAGCTGGAAGACGATCTCGCTCGCGCGGCGGCAGCGCAAGGCCGCGTCGTTACGCCGGAGTCGCTGCCGGAGCGCGGTCTCTTCTATCGCGCGGATCATTTTCCGTTGGCGCGTCAAGGCGTGCCGGTGCTGCTGCTGATGGGAATCAGCGGCGCGACGGACCTGCGCGAAGGCGGCCGCGAGGCCGGCAATCGCTGGCTCGAAAGTTACATGCGCTGCTATCACCAAACCTGTGACGCGTGGAGCGCGAGTCTCGATTTCCGCGGCGCTGCGCAGGACGTCGAGCTGTTCCACACGATGGGCAAGAGCCTCGCAAATTCGACACGCTGGCCGCAGTGGCGAACCGGCTCGGAGTTTTTTGCAACTCGCGCGAAGTCGAACTCTCAGCGCCGTTGAGTCTGCAGTCGTGCGAATCCGTTTCGAAGCCGTCGATGCGGGCGCCATCAGCATGGTCTCAACGTTTTCAAGTGACGGTGGCATGATCGCTGCCCATGGCGGCACGGATCATTCAGGTCAAGGTCACACCGCGAGCACGCGAGTCGTCGCTCAAGCAAATGGCTGACGGGACATGGGTGGCGAAGTTGAAGTCGCCACCCGTGGATGGCAGAGCGAACGCGGAGTTGGTTGCGCTGGTCGCGGACCAGTTCGGGTGCAGGAAGGCTGCGGTGTCGATCAAGGCCGGAGCGTCCGGGCGAGTCAAGCTCGTCAGGATCGATGGTGAGTGATCGCGCCTACGCCGAATCCTTGATCCACAGCGGACTGCGCCACGCCGCAAGCGCTGCCAGGAACACGCTCAGTCGCGTCGGCAGAAATTTCCGGCTCTGATACACAGCGAACACCGGGATCGGCGGTGAGGTCCACTTCGGCAGCAGGCGCACGAGCCGGCCGCGCGCAATGAGTTCCTCGCAGTAGATCGAGGGGACCGCACCGATCCCGTGGCCGCGCAGCACGAACGTGCTGACGGTGTGCAGATCGCGGCTCGAGATCGGTCCCGACACGTGCACGCGAGTCCTGCGGCGGCCGCTGACGAACTCCCACTGGGTTTCGTTGTTCTTGGCATTGAGCATCACGCATTGGTGCCGCGCCAGATCCGCGGGTTCCGTCGGCCGCTCGCGCCCCTTGAGGTACTCGGGGGCAGCCACGACGTAGCGAACGTCTTGACCGAGACGCTTGGCCACGACGCTCGAGTCCGGCAGATCGCCGAAGCGCACCGCCACGTCGATATTTTCTGCTACGAGATCGAGAAAGGTGTTCGTGATGTGCAGGTCGACGCGAACTCCCGGATACGCGTGCAGGAATCCAGAGAGGAATTGCAGGAACGAGTCGTGACTCAGCACGACCGGCACCGTGATTCGCAACAACCCTTCGGGCTGCTTCTGCGACTGAGTGAGCACGCGCTCCGCTTCCTGCAGCAGGCTCAGCGGCTCCTGACATTCGTTGAAGTAGTCCCGTCCTTGCGGGGTCAAGGTCACGCGCCGCGTCGTGCGCCTGAGCAATACGACGCCGAGCTGCGCTTCGAGCACCGACAAGCGGCGGCTCACCGTCGAGATCGGCATGCTGAGCGAGCGCGCGGCGCGACTGATGCTCTCGTACTGCGCCACCTTGACGAAGATCAGGATGTTGTCGAGATCGGCCATGCGTGCACTTTGCCATTAATGCAAAACAGATTACAGCGTTTCCCATCTAATCAAACCTGACGGGAGCCGCGACACTGTGCCCCACAGGTCATTCTTCTTCAGGAGACGCACATGGGCACACAACGCAAGACCGTCATCGTGACGGGCGCATCGCAGGGTATCGGAGCGGGAGTGGCGAACCTGTTCCTCGAGCGCGGTTACAACGTCGTCGCGAACTCGCGGCGCATCACGCAGAAGAACGAGCTGCAGCGCTCGGACAACGTCGCGCTGGTCGACGGCGATATCGCGCAGCCCGTCACAGCCGCGAAACTCGTCGATACGGCCGTGAAGCGCTTCGGCGCAGTTGACGCGCTGGTGAACAACGCCGGCATTTTCATCGCGAAGCCGTTTACCCAGTTCACTCTGGAGGACTTCCGCTCGCTTTCGTCAACCAACTTGGACGGCTTCTTCCACCTCACGCAGCGTGTCATCGCACAGCTGCTCGAGCAGAAGCGGGGCGGCAGCGTGGTCAGCATCACTTCGTCCTTGACGGACAACCCGATCGCCGGGTTGCCGGCCGCTGTGCCGATGATTACCAAGGGCGGCATCAACGCGATTTCGCGCAACCTCGCGATGGAGTACGCAAAGCAAGGCATACGCGTGAACGCGGTGTCGCCGGGAATAGTGGACACGCCGTTGCACAAGGGCTTGTCGAAAGACCTCCTGCAGTCGTTGTCGCCGATGGGCGAGATCGGTACGACCCGGGATATCGCCGACGCCGTGCTGTTCCTGACTGAGGCGCCGCGAGTGACGGGCGTCGTGCTGAACGTGGACGCCGGTGCACACCTGGGCAAGTGGTGAGGAGTGCCGACATGAACAGCAGTGTCGAGCAAAGACTCAAAGTATCAGGCATCCAGCTGCCGCCCGCGCCGAAACCGCTCGGCGCTTACGTCGAAGCGGTGCAGGTCGCGAATCTCTTGTTCGTGAGCGGAGCGCTGCCTCTGCAGGGCGGGGTCCCGCAGTTCATCGGGCGTCTCGGCGGCGAGTTGAGCATCGAAGATGGAAGGAGCGCGGCCCGATTGGCCGCGCTCAATGCGCTCGCTCTTGCAAGGCAACATCTTGGATCGCTGGACAAGGTGCAGCGTGTCGCTCAGCTGACCGTGACACTCGCGACCACGCCCGACTTCCAGGAGCACCCGAAGGTTGCCGATGGCGCCTCCGAGCTGTTCGCTGAAGTGTTCGGCGCGGATCGCGTACCGACACGCACAGTGTCGGGCGTGACGAGCCTGCCGAAGGGAGCGTGCGTGGTCGTCTTGATCACCCTTGCGTTGAACTGAGCAGGTCACGGCACGGGCGGCGCTTCCTTCACCTCGACGTCGCCCGGATTATCCGGTTTGCGCCGGAGCCGGCGCTGCCGCTGCGGCGGTTGCGGCCGCAACAGGCAGTGCTGCACCAAACGAAAACTGCACTCGCCGCAGGCGCTACGCCGCGAGGATCTCGTGCTCGTAATACGGAGTCTGCCGATCGCTGAGGATCGCTTGTAGTTCGTCGTCGCTGCGGCCCTTCGGCGTCAACCAGGCTTCCACATTTTCCTGCCGCAGATTGA
>DATJIP010000035.1:0-8567 GCA_035493235.1 Steroidobacteraceae bacterium | reverse complement strand
GAGGTTCGGCGTCTGTCGCTCGAGAAAGCGCAGGCCGGCATCCGCAGTCGTCACCATGGCAGTCAGCGGCTGCCGCATCTCGTGCGCGATCGAAGCTGCGACAGCATCTCCAGTCATCAGCCGGGCCTCTCGCTCGCGGCGCTGGGCCAGCACTGCGCCGAGCAACCTGGCGTAGAGCGTTTGGATCTCGTAGAGGAGAACGATCAAAACCAGACTGCTGGACAGGAAACCGAATATTCGTACGACATACCAGCCGCCGCTGAAGCGCATTGGCGCCGGGTAGTAGCTCAGCGGTATCTCGATCAGATACAGCACCATGACGACCATCAGCCACAAGTCGAGCGCCGAACGCCGCTTGAGCCAGAGCGCCGTGAGCGCCGCGATGGCCGCTGATGCGATCGGTGCGCCAACCAGCAATGGCCACTGCGGTCCGAAACGCAGCGGATCGAGCATGATATGCGGCAACGACGCCTCATCGACTGTTGCAATGAAGGTCGCTATCAGGACCAGGGCCATCGTCAGAACGATGCTTTGGGTGATCGCACGGAGTGTCGTGCGGCGAGCAAAGCGCTTGGTGGGGGCTCGATCCTTGGATGCGGCATAGGCGATGACGAACAGCGGAAAGCCGCAATGCCACAGCACATAGAGCCATGCCGCGGTTTGCAATCCGCCGATCACGCCCGCAGGCGCAAACACTCCGGGAAACGCCAGGGCGTAAGGCGCCAGGATGAGCGCTGTAAAGAGGTACGCAGAGGCGATCACCAGCGTCGCCCGCGCTCGCAGAATCGAGAACTGGACGAACAACAGAATTGCGGTCATGGAATCGCACACGAACATGGACGCAAGGTAAGCGGGGAGGAAGGCTTCGATGCGCTGCGTCCTGATGCCCGAGAGCAGCCCGGCAGTGATCAACACGAACACTACGAGCAGCCCGAGCACGACGCCGAGCGCCAGTCGCTTCTGCGCTGGACCCGGCGATACCGCCGAGGGGAAGAAATGCTGCTCCTCCGGGGCTACGGCGTAGCTTGTCGGCATGTCAGGATTTTGCGCCGCTCCGGCACGCGTTCGATAGAGGCACGCTTGCGACTATGGCACCGGACGCACCGCTTCGCTGATCGCCGCAAGCAGCTCGGACCCTCGGAACGGTTTGGTGAAAACGCGGGGATTGCCGGCCTGTTGCGCCGGCAATCGTTTGATGGTCTCGGGATAACCTGTGATAAGCACGACAGGCAAGTCGGGGCGGGCAGCATGCAGTTGCCGTAGCAGCTCGAACCCATCCACGCCGGGCATATCGATGTCCGACACCAGGACGTCGATCTCGGCCAGGCAACTGGAGTCGAGCAGAGCGGCGCCGGAAGCGAACAGGCGCACGCGATAGTCTGCAGACTCGAGCAGGGATGCGAGCGACCGCAGAATCCCCGGGTCGTCATCGACGACCGCAACGACGTGTCCGGAGGCAGGTAGAGTCATGGCCACGCCGCACACTGGACGATCGACGCACGATCGTAAGTAATGGAAAGATGTTATAGCGCGCGGCCCGCGGCGGGCGGACCCTCCATAGGCCGGGGCTTCGCTGCAAATGAGGGCTACGCATGTACGAAGCCGAGCCAATCGTGTTCGTCGTCGACGACGACGAGTCGGTGCGCGAATCACTCAAACTCCTGATCGAATCCGCTGGCTGGCAGGCACAGACCTATCCATCCGCGCAGGCGTTTCTCGCGCGGCCGCCGGCCTTCGTGCCCAGCTGCCTGCTGCTCGACCTCGTTCTCCCGGATCTGAACGGCTGTGACCTGCAAGGGTTGCTGGCCGACCAGACCGATCTGCCGGTCATCTTCATTACCGGCCATGGCGATGTTCACGCGACCGTGCGCGCGATGAAGGGCGGAGCGATGGATTTTTTCATCAAGCCCGTGAACTGCGATGCGCTGTTGAGTGCGATTGGCAATGCGCTCGATCGCAGCCGCGCTCTGCTGGACCAGGCGGCGGATGCGCGCGCGCTGCGGGAGAATTACGCTTCGCTCACTTCTCGGGAGCGCGAAGTCCTGGGACTCATTGTCGCTGGCTTCCTCAACAAGCAAGTCGCTACCGCGCTTGGCATCAGCGAGATCACGGTCAAGGCGCACCGCGGCAAGTTGATGCGCAAAATGAGCGCCGACTCGTTTGCCGCGCTCGTGCGCATGGCGGATAAGCTGTGTCTCACGCCGGCCAGATCGGAATGGCGCCGAGCGAACGGTGGGCCACTGCAAGTGGCCCACCCGCCGGGTTCGTGCAGAGTCGGCTCCAGCGTCACTACGCGCGCACGGATCTGAACCCCGCTCGAACCTCTTCCGAAAAGAGCTGCGGCTGTTCCCAGGCGGCGAAGTGGCCGCCTTTGTCGAGCTTGTTGTAGTACATCAGCTTGGGATACGCGCGTGCCGCCCAGCTCTTGGGGATCGTGCAGACCTCGTCGGGGAATGCGCTCACGGCGACCGGGATGGTAACGCCCTTTGGCGTGAAGAAGCCGCCTTTGTTCTCCCAGTAGATGCGCGCCGAAGAGATCGCCGTGCGTGTCAACCAATACAGCGTGATGTTGTCGAGCACATCGTCGCGTGTGAGGCCGGCCTGTTGCCCGTCAAAGACGCGCGCGATGAGCTCGTAGCTGCGCAGGTCATGATCGAGCAGGAATGCTGCCAGCCCGACCGGTGAATCCGCGAGCCCGTACTGCGTCTGCGGGCGGTTCGCCAGTTCGATCGCGTAGCCCACGCCTTTCTGATAGAACACTGCGAGCTGCTCGTAAGCGCGCTTTTCATCTGCCGCAAGACCCGCCGGTGCGGGCTGGCCAGTGAAGGCTGCGCCGTTGATCTCGGGCGGAACGGCGAATACCCAGTTGAGGTGAATGCCGAGCAGTTCCGGCGGCGCCTGCGCAGCCATCACATCGGTGATCATCGCGCCCCAGTCGCCGCCTTGCGCCACGAATCGCGTGTAACCGAGGCGTGTCATCAGCGCAACCCAGGCCCGCGCCATGCGCGGAGGATCCCAGCCCGTCGCGGTCGGCTTGCCGGAAAATCCGTAGCCCGGAATCGACGGAATCACCACGTGAAACGCGTCCGCGGCGTTGCCGCCGTGCGCGGTCGGATTGGTCAGCGGCTCGATGATCTTCAGCATCTCGATGACCGAGCCGGGCCAGCCGTGCGTGATGATGAGCGGCAACGCGTGCTCGTGCTTGGAACGAACGTGAATGAAGTGGATGTCCAGCCCATCGATCTCGGTCAGGAACTGCGGCAGGGCGTTCAGCTTCGCTTCGGCCCTGCGCCAGTCGTACTCGCCCGCCCAATAGCGTGCGAGCTTGCGCATCGTCCCGAGCTGCACGCCCTGCGATGCATCGGCGACGAGTTCCTGCTCCGGCCACTGTGTGGCGTTGATCCGCTTGCGCAAATCGGCGAGCTCGGCCTCCGAGAACTTCACCTTGAACGGACGAATGACGGTCTTGTCGGCGGTCTGTGTGCTCGCTTGGCTCATGGCGTGCTCCTTGTCAGAACGTGATGAGGCAGTTCGCGGGGTGGTCAGCGCAGCAAGCGGCAGTAGCGAAGCCATGATGCTCGCTGCGCTGAGCTTGAGTCCTTCGCGTCGGGTGAATTGCTGTTTCATGAGGTGCTCTCCAGCTCTCGCGTAAATCGAAGGCATTGGGTGCGGTCGCAATCACACAGAACAGCGAGCACCGGAACAACTAGACCATGGTGTTGCGACACCATCGTGCAATCGATCGGCTTGCACATCCCTGCTGTGATCCTCGCGAGTCACTCACTTCACCCGCAGGAGAACCGTCATGGCTTCCAAGCTGCTGTTGATGATCGTTGCAACTGTTGTAGCCGCAACAGCCAGGGCGACCGATCGTCCTGTCGCGGGCGACGCGCCGTATCGAGACATGCCGCGCATCGCGCCGATCGGCGCGCGTATCAGTCACTACTTGCCGGTGCCTCAGGATGCCAAAGGGCCTGCCATCGACCCTGCCAAGGGTTATCGGCTCCAGGAACTGGGCAAGGGTCTCTACCTGATCACCGACAATGCCTACCAGTCGATGTTCATGGTCTACGAGAGCGGCGTGGTGGTCATCGATGCTCCGCCGCCGTATGCGGCGCACATCGTTCCAGGGATTCGCGAAGTGACCGACAAGCCGATCACGCACTTGATCTACAGTCACTCGCACTCGGATCACATCGCAGGCGCGAACGCCTTGGGCAGGGTCCCGACCATCATCGCGCAAGCCGAAACCAAGCGACTGCTGGCGCGCGACAACGATCCGCAGCGTCCGTTGCCCACCGTGACTTTCGAGGATCGCTACTCACTCAAGGTCGGCAGCCAGGTGCTGGAGCTCTCCTATCGCGCCGACGCGCACGAGCCCGGCAACATCTTCATCTACGCGCCCGCCCAGCAAACGCTCATGGTGGTCGACATGGTCTTTCCAGGCTGGATGCCGTGGCGACGCTTCGCCGTGGCGCACGACATTCCGGGCTACTTCGCGCAGATGGAAGAGATCCGCAAGGTTCCGTTCAAGACCCTGGTGGGTGGCCACGTCGCGCGCACGGGCACGCACGCGGACGTGGATCGGCAGATCGCATTTCTGCAGGACTTGAAGGCAGCGGCAGCGAAAGCGCTCGGCTCCACCAAGCCGGGAGAAGGATTGGACGCGAAGACCACACAAGAGAATCCGTGGGCGGTGTTCGACGACTACATCGATCGCGTGGTCATCCAGTGCGTCAACACGCTGACGCCGACCTGGGAGAACCGGCTCGCCGCGTACGACGTCTACATCTGGGATCAGTGCTATTCGATGGAACAGAGTCTGCGCATCGACTGATCGCACCCAGACTCCGCTCAATCGCTCTGTTCCGTAGCGGCATCGTCGTGATCGTGATCGGCGGCGCGTGCTGCTGGCGATTGCGACGACTCCGGGCTCCATCGCGGGTGGCGCATCGAGTCGAGGATGGGCTGGTGCAGAACGCGGAGGGTCATGAACCGCGCTGACATGGAGTCAGCTCACCGTGCGGAAGAAATCGCGAATGTCCGTCAGCAAGCAGACGATTGCGATCATCTACATCACGGCACGTGCGGACCAAACGCTGCGCCGGCAGCTGTTACAGCTGGGTGCGGTGGAGTGTCTGTTCAAGCCGTTCAGCGAGCAGCAACTGCGCGTTGCGCTGGATGCAGCGCTGCAAAGTACGCGAGGGCATTAGAGATGTACGCGACCACCTCCGTGCCGAGGTCCACTGCGATGCTGGGCTCTACACGTAACACCATGCCGACCGTCTTCATCGTCGACGACGACATCTCGGTGCGCGAGTCGCTCGAGTCTCTCATTGCGGAGGCGGGCTGGCGGCCGGAAGTATTTGCCTCCGCCCAAGAGTTTCTGGCCCGTCCGTGTTCGCCGCAACCGGGTTGCCTGGTGCTCGACCTGAGTCTGCCGGACCTCAACGGCCTGGAGTTGCAGGAGCGCATCGCCGATCGCAGCAGTCTTCCGATCATCTTCATCACCGGTCATGGTGACATTCCGTCGACCGTTCGCGCCATGAAGGCCGGCGCGGTGGAGTTCCTGACGAAGCCCTTCGGCCCAGACGTGCTCCTCACTGCGATCCGCGGTGCGATCGAGCGGAGTCGTGCATCGCTCGATGATGAAGCGGATCTGCAGACACTACGCAGTCGCTACCAATCGCTTAGCGCCCGGGAGCGAGAGGTGATGGGGCTGGTGGTGCTCGGCAAGATGAACAAACGGGTGGGCGGCGAGCTCGGCATCAGCGAGGTCACGGTTAAAGCGCATCGCGGACGGATGATGCGCATGATGAGGGCGAAGTCGCTGGCCGAGCTCGTCAATATGGCCGCACGCATGGGTCATGCAACGGCGGGCGAGGCGCGACTACCGGAGCATGACCGTCTGCGTTGACGGCGTCGTGCAGATCCCTTCGCGCAGCAAGCGGCGCGTCGTTGCGAAGATCCACTCGAAGTCCTTGCTCGGCACCCAATCGCCGGTGACTCCGGGGAGACCCGCGGTCGTCGTCATGTGGCTGGCGCGGAACTGCTCGTCTGTATTCGCCCAAGCCAGGCGTTCCTCAGCGGCGCGGAGTATCTCGCTATGCGAGCGGAAGCAGAGCATCCGCTTGCGGTGCAGCCGGCCGCTCGGGGTGCGCTCCGTCTCGACGAGTCTCCATGGACTTGCAGAGTCGACCACGAAGGCGACCCAGAGCGCGCTGCCGAGCTCCATCGCTGTGGAGGACTGGGAAAACTCCACAGCGAGGAGTTGGAGCTCGGCGAGAGCGCTCAATATTCCGTTGCTATCGCAATCGACTTTCATGCAGCACGCGCACCCGCTGTCGCCTCGATGCGCTTGACGGCTTCAGTCGTGGTCCAGATCGCATGCGCCAGGAAGCGCCAATTGATCATCGCGGCGAGATAGCCGTCGCCTTCTTCGTTAGCGGCGCCCGCAGTCGCATCACGCACCATCGCGACTTCGAAGCCGTGCTCGACGAAGTCACGCAGGTGTGACTCGACGCAGAGATTGCCGACGGGTCCCGCTAGCACGATCTTCTCGATGCGATAGCGGCGCAGCTGCAGAATCATGTCGTTCGTCGACGTGCCGTAAGCCTTGTGCGGGCTGGTCACGATCGTGTCCGGATGACGAATGTAAGGCTTGTAGCGCTCCGGGAAATCCGCGCCCGACCCTTCGAGGTCCTCCGCAGTGAGCGGATCGCGCCGGTTCAGCAGGCCAATCTGATGAGCCAGATCTTCGAGCGGCGTGGTCGGCGCGACCCACTTGTGATCGTGCGGATAATAGTAGTGCGGCGAGACGAACACCTTCATGCGCGCGGTCCTGGCGGCGCGCAGCAGGCGTTCGATGTTCTCGGCGGTGTTGTTGCGGGCGAGGCTGTCCTTGATGAGCGGGAAGGCCTTGCCCTGCGGCGAGAGGAAGTCGTTGTGCAGGTCGGTGAAGACGAGCGCAGTCGCCGTGGCGTTCAGTCTCATCTCGGGTGACTTGTGATCGAACATCGCGGTGCTCCTGTCTGTTCGGGTTGATCGATGAGCCGACGCTACGCCGATCGCATCACTCGCAGAACCACACCGACCTGCACATCCCTCTTGCATCCCGCGCAATGACCCGTCAGCCCAGCCCGCAGCTGAAGGGGGCCGACTCGTCCTGCGGGACCTTGGCTCCCAGGATCTCGGTCCGTTCGATCGTGGGCGGCGAGGCGAGCAGCTTCGGTGCCTGCGCCATGAGCGCCTTGGCAATCGGTCCATTCAGATGAGCTTGCCTGCCGGCCTCGCCGGCGAAGGCATCGAACACCCCGAACGTTGACGGGCCCAGGCGCAGCGCGAACCACAGCGGGGTACTGGCTTCCTGCATTGCGAGCTGCAGTCCCTGCTGCAGGAAGTCGGCGACGTCCTGCTCTCTTCCGGGTTTGGCTTCGAGTCGTACGAACAATCCAAGCGAAAGCATTGCAATTCTCCTTGAGGCTGATAGTGGACCGTGCGACAAGAATGGTCCCGGCTCAGCCGATTCACGAGAGGCAGGAACGTCACATTTAGGAGCATTCTTGCCAGGGGTGTTTTCGGCGCAGCCGCGGCGTGCTATCTGTAGTGCCATGAAAGTGAATGTCCTCGCGCTGGAAGGTGTCTTCGACCTGGGGCTCGCTGCTGTGCTGGATGCGCTGCAGACTGCGAACGAGTTGATCGAAGTCGGCGGACTTGCGGTGCCGCGCTTCGAAGTGCGGATCGCCGGCGTACGCAAGTCGGTCAAGACTTCGCAGGGTCTGACAGTGCCCGTGCACGCCGCACCGTGGCGCGAGCCCGATTGCGTCGTCGTCCCCGCAATCGGCTTCAAGATGCCCGAGCCGTTGCAGGCTGCGCTCGCACGGCCGGATATTCGCGATGCGGGTGCGGCGTTGCTGCAATGGGACCGCCGCGACGCGATGATAGCGACGGCTTGCATCGGCACATTCGTGATGGCGGAGTCCGGCCTGCTCGATCGTCAGCACGCGACGACCACGTGGTGGCTCGCGCCGCTGTTTCGGCAGCGCTACCCGCAAGTCCTGCTGGACGAATCGAACATGATCGTGAAGTCCGGCAGATATGTGACTGCAGGAGCGGCGCTTAGCCACATCGATCTCGCGTTGTGGCTGGTGCGCGGAGTGAGCCCCAAGCTCGCGTCCCTGGCGGCGAAATATCTGATCGTCGATTCCAGGCCGTCGCAGTCGGCCTATGCATTGGCCGATCACCTGGTGCATTCCGATGCGCTGGTGCAGCGCTTCGAGAGTTGGGCGCGCTCGCGACTGAAAGACGGATTCTCGCTGGACGAGGCCGCGGAGGCTGTCGGCGCGAGCAAGCGAACGCTCGCACGTCGCATGCAGACCGTGCTCGGAAAATCGCCGCTGTCGTATTTCCAGAGTCTGCGCGTGGAGCGCGCGGTTCATTTGCTCAAGACCAGCAGCGCCAGTGTCGATGAGATCGCGACGCGCGTCGGCTATTCGGAAGGCTCGATTCTGCGAGTCCTGCTGCGCCGGCGACTGGGTGTCGGCATCAAGGAGATCAGGCGCTCGGCC
>DATJIP010000034.1:0-2516 GCA_035493235.1 Steroidobacteraceae bacterium | reverse complement strand
AGCGGAACGTCGACAGATCGATCTGCATCCCTTTGTCGCACGTCGACTGGCCCGAGTGGCTGTGCCCGCCGCACTTCACGGCGACGAGCAGACTGTTGGCGCGCGCGAAATTCACGGCGGCCTGGATATCCGGCACGTCGGCCGGCTGCACGATAAGCGCCGGATGCTTGTCGAACGATGGATTGAGGATGTGGCGCGCGTCTTCGTAGCCACGATCGCCGGCGAGCAACAATTGACCATGCAGCTTCGCGGCAAGGTCCCGGAGGTCGGCGCCGCGCAGCGTGATCTCGCGACCATCGCCGGTGACAGCCGCAACATCTGCGACCGCGCCCTCGCGGGCAGTGGCATAGACGGGCTTGAACTGGGGAACGCTGAGGGCTGCAGCCGTCCACAACGACGACTGCACGAAATCGCGACGCTTCATAGGAATCCCCGCATTGTTAGGCTTTGCGCCAGTAAAAGCGCGCGCGGGGCCGAAAGCAAGTAGCTGAACGGGTGCCAGCGTCCCGCGGAAGACTCAGAAGATGCTCTCGCCAAGACGCGAAGGCGCCAAGGTAGGATTGCAGAGCTGAATTCTCAGACTTCTGCTTGTCAGCCTTGACGACTTTGCGACTTGGCGAGAGTTCTCCGCTCAGATCACCACGCTGAAGTATGGCCGCTCCGGGACGAACAGCAAGCGATCCGCGCCGCGACGCCATTCGGCCGGCGCCCGGTTTCCGAGTACCACCAAAGCGGCACTGTATGCCTGCCCCCGCGCTTCGATCGGCAGGCCGTCGAGCAGACGCTCGGCGTCGGCCGGGTTAGTCGAACTACGGGCTGCCGTGATGAACTCGAGCACCTTCTCAGCGCTCTCGTCCTTGTACTCACGGATTGCTGCGATGTACGGAGTCGGGTCGCGCCGCTCGCGCAGCGCCAGACCGAGCGCGGCCCACATCGTATCGGCATCGAAGGCCTGGTCGATCGGCAACGCCAGCGCACGCTCGATGGTCTCTCGCGATGCGCCGTCCGAGGCCGCAGCGAGCCGCAGAATGCGCGCGCCTTCCTGCGGGGTCTGCACGTGCTCCTTCAACGCCGCATCGAGTTCGCCGCGGGCAATGTGGTGATAGGCCGTGTCGGAGCCGGGTTGCAATCCCGTTCCCGAAACCAGCGACATGTAGTAGCGAAGCGTGTTCGACTGTTGCACCAGATCGGTGCTCGGTACATCGCCGTCGCGACTGGAGATGCGGCGCAAGCGCATCGTGTCGAGCGCGAATCGCTCAGACATCGAAGGCACGCGCAGGCGCGCTGCGTTCAGCGCCGCCATCGCCTCGTTCCAATGACCGTGCCCCGCCTGCGTGTAGCCGACGCCCGCGGCAACCCAGCCGTTGTCCGGCGCCTTCGCATACAACGCTGCGAATTCCTGTTCGCGCTGCGCGTCGTCATCGACGCAACGCGTCGCGACGTACTGGAGGTTGATGCTGTCCGGATGTGCGTTTGCCAGCGCACGATGCCGCTTGCAAACTGCCGCGCGCAAATCCTTGCGAGCATCTTGCTCGGCTCGCAGCGTCAGCACGTCTTCCGGATCGAGCTTGAGCCGCGCGCGAATGATCTCGTCGAATCCTTCGCTCTGCGAAGCGATCGCAAGCCAGTACGCCGCGTAGTGGCTGTCGCTCGAGTCCCAGCGCGCGTGAGTCTGAATGACCTGCGCCTGCTGCTTCTGATCTTGCAGCATCGAGAGCATCACGGACGGATTGTCATGGCCGAAAGCCTCCATGACGTCACGCGTGCCACCGTCGCTGCTGCGGCTGGAGCTGATCGTCTCGGGCGGCTGCTCGAAGATGTAGTCGGCGGTCGTGGTCGTCCAACGCACCGGCCCGATCATGCGCTCGGGCACCGCGGCCACCGTGCCGTAAGTCGCGGTCCACTGCACGAGCATGCTCGCGCCCGCGACGTTGTAGATGCTCTCGTTCGAGCCGACGGGAATCTCGGCATTGAACTGCTCGATCACGTCGCCGCGCTCGGTGAGCGCTTTGACCGGATAGTTCTCGTCGTTACCGACGTTGAGCTTCGCATGCGAGAAGGCCGGCACTTTGACCGAGCTCTCGCCGACGGACACCGTGACGGGTCGGCCGAGTCCGTTGTAGATGTTGACGAGCGTGACGCCGACCGTCTCGCCGACGCTGAGAACGGCCGCGATGATGCCGCATGCAACGGTCAGTCGAGCGAGCGTCGGAACGACGCCGTCGGCGACGTGGAAGCGATCCCACAGATCGAGTTTCGTCTTGCGCGGCCGCTCGCCGCCCGGCACCAGCACCGGGTACTTCTCGGGCACCTTGCTGCCATCCGGCGCAGCAGCGGGCGTCATCTTCTCGCGAACGAAACGCGACACCTGTGCCTCGGCGAGCAGCAGCTGTTCCAGCGAGGCTTGCCGCAGCGCTGCCAGCGCCGAGCCCGCGCTTGCAACCCAACTGTCGATGGCGTTGAGCCAGTCGCCGACGTTCTTCTCGT
This sequence comes from Steroidobacteraceae bacterium, assembly GCA_035493235.1. Classification (GTDB taxonomy): domain Bacteria; phylum Pseudomonadota; class Gammaproteobacteria; order Steroidobacterales; family Steroidobacteraceae; genus Steroidobacter. Next base: position 29 of record DATJIP010000034.1, on the reverse strand, counting down.
CGGCGAGCGGCAACGTGAACGAGCCGAGC
>DATJIP010000033.1:0-25699 GCA_035493235.1 Steroidobacteraceae bacterium | reverse complement strand
GGTGAATGAGGAATTCCTTCGTCCGCGGAGCGCGAAGAGGTGTTTGAGGAGTCGCTTCGCCAGAGCGCGCGAGTCGTTGGGGTATCACGGAGGTATCGACTCCGTCGCAACGTTAGCGCCTCAGTGCAGCGCGTAGAGATTTCCATCCAGACTGCCGAAATAGACGACCCCTCGGTCGACCGCCGGCGAGGACATGATTCCGCCGATGGAGACGAATCGGTAGACATCGATGTACATGTCCTGGAAATCCCGAAATACCGGCGCGAATGCGTCGCGGTTGAAGCTCCCGTCAGCATTGAGCACTTTCATCGGATCGCTCTTCGACGCATCGGTTTGAAAGGCCCAGGCGAGCGTGCCCGTCTTCGAGTCCACCGCGTACAGGCGGCCGTTGTGGCTCCCGAAATAAGCCAGACCTCCGGCCAGCGCCGCGGAGGAGAACACATAGCCCTTGGCATCGAAATTGAATCGCAGTCGCCCGGTTCTGGCATCGAGTGCCATGAAGCGGGAACTGTCGGAAGTCCCGACGTACACCAGCCCATCGCGCACCGCCGGCGTGCCATTTACCCAGGACTTGCTCGTGGGATAGTCCCATCTCTTCCGGCCGGTTGCCGCGTCAAGGGCATAGACATGGGCATCACGACAACCGACGTACACGACTCCGTCGACTACCGCTGCCGATGACTGAAAGCCAACCTGGTTGTGGATCGAGTCGTCCTGCCCCGCATTGAACACCCACTTCTGTTGCCCCGTCTGCGCATCGATTGCATAGAAGTTGCCGTCCCAGCTGCCGATGAAAACGGCGTTGCCGGCGACGGCGGGGGACGCATGTACGACGTCTCTCGTCGCGAATTTCCATTGCAACTGGCCGGTACGGGTATCGATTGCGTACACGTTCCCATCGCCGCTGCCGAAGAACACCTTGCCATTCGCCACCGCGGGCGAGGACGTGTAGACATCCCAGGCGTCTGGGACCGTCTGCGCCGGTGAAGGATAGCCGTGCAGGTTCTTGGCCTCGAACTTCTTCTCGTACTCGACGGCGTACACCCATTTGGGCTGACCATTGCTCGCATCGATGGCCGCGAGCGACCCGGAGGACGAAACGAAGTACACGACGCCGTCGGCTACGGCGGGCGAGGAGGCGATGGGCATGCGGGATTTGAAGTTCCACTTCTCCTTGCCCGTCTCCTCATCGACTGCAAACAGGTGACCGCTGAGACTTGCGATGTAGACCACGCCACCGGCGAGGGTTGGCGATGTGACGATAGGGCCCTCCGACTTGAAAGCCCACTTCACGCCAGTGAGCTTCACCGGGCCGGCGCCTGCGTACACGCCGGTGCGCGCGTTGTCGCCGTGAAACGTGGACTGCGCGGACGCGAGCGGCCCAAACGCAAAGATCGTGATGAGTGCCAGAAGACCTTTCATGCGCGGCCCCTTCGAGGTGTCTGCCTTCCACTGTTTGTGTATTCGCGTGATTGAAGACAGCCTTAATGCTGCCGCCTGATCGCGCGGTCGAATAGCGCATTCGTTGCTGAACGCGGATGTTGGAGGATGCCTGTGGACGATGCGCGCGTCTTATCGGTCGCGATCGCGTAGCGCCGTTCACAACTCGGACTGAAAAACAATCCCTGCTCACGGCTGCCGTGCCCGCGGCCTTTTGTCTAGAACACGCAGACTGCTGCTGCCTTCATGCAGATGCGTCAAAGCGGGGAGCGCAAACAATGACGACAGCCACTCGACTGCTGGGGTTGTTGGCCGCGCTGGCGTTGGCCTCGGCCGCCACACTCGCCCAGGCAGCACCGCAACTCCAGATCTCGCCGCTCAGCTATCAGCTGACGCAGCTGCAACCCGTCCCCGGCAACCCGCGCGCGCTCGATGTCACCTCGCGTGTAGGCGTGGTCAATGTCGGTGATCGCGCGCTAGATGTGAAGGCGCACCTCGTCAGCACGTCGTCCAACTTCATCGTGCTTGATGGCGACGTGAGCTTTGGTGACGTTCCACGCACGCCGCAGTGGAAACCCACGATGAGCCGCGACACGTTCCAGTTGCGGGTGATTCTTCCTCCGCATCGCGACTTGCGCCAGCTGCTGCAACTCCTTACGTCGCTTCACGAATCGCTCGTGTGGACGGTGAGCTGCGCCGACTGCGGAGCGAACCGACCGCCGGTGGCGAGTGCGGGGGCGGATCAGACCGTGTATGTAGCCCAGCTCGTGACGCTCGATGGCAGCGCCTCTTCCGACCCGGATGGACAGCCCCTCACGTACGCATGGTCCTTCGTCTCACGGCCACCTGGCAGCGCGGCGTCACTGAGTGGTGCGACGAGCGTGAATCCATCCTTCACGCCAGATCGTGAAGGCGATTATGTGTTGCGGCTGCTCGTCACGGACGGCCGCCTCACGAGCGCGCCGGACACAGTGCAGGTCAGCACGCTGAACAGCGCGCCGGTGGCCAACGCCGGGCGGGACAGCACGGCCGTTGTCGGCAAGCCCGTCGCGCTGGACGGCAGCGCGTCGAGTGACGTCGATGGTGACTCGCTGACCTACGCCTGGGCTGTCGCCTCGCGTCCGACCGGCAGCACGGCTGGAATCGTCAACCCTTCAGACGTGCATGCCAGTTTCACACCGGACCTGGTCGGCCAGTATCTCATCGAGCTGATCGTGGATGATGGGACTGTCTCGAGCGCGCCCGATACGATGATGATCGATACGGCGCGTTCGAATACCGCGCCGGTCGCTGACGCGGGCGCGGATCGGTCCGCACGTGTGGGTGACACCGCTCAGCTCGATGGGTCCGCATCAAGCGATGTGGACGGCGATCCGCTGACGTACCGCTGGTCCCTCAACACACGGCCGCCGAACAGCGCCGCCGACCTCCAGGGCGCGATGACCTCGGCGCCGACACTGACGATCGACAAGCCAGGCACCTACGTCGCACAGCTGATCGTGCGTGACGGTCAGCTCGACAGCGATCCCGATACGGTTTCGGTCTCCACAGTCAACAGCCGGCCGACTGCTGTTGCCGGTGCGGATCAGACGGTGCAATTGAACACCACAGCGCATTTCGACGGCTCCGCATCGGTCGATCCGGACGGCGATGCGCTGGGGTTCACATGGTCGATCCTGTCACGACCGGATGGCAGCACGGCGTTGCTCTCTGATGCAAACGCGATCGCACCGACGCTGACCGCCGATGCACCAGGCCTCTACATCGTGCAGTTGATCGTGAGCGACGGTGTCGCCGAGAGCGAACCGGACACTGCGGTGGTTTCCGCCTTGGCGCCCCTTGCGATCACAACGGAGTCGGAGCTGCCTCGTCTTGTTCGAACAGCACCCGCCAGCGTCAGGGTTCACGCTGTCGGCGGCAGCGGCACGGACTACACGTGGCGCATCGTATCCGGCGCGCTGCCGGCGGGGCTGAGCATTGCTTCGAGCGGTACGCCTGAGACCACCATTGCGGGCACGCCAACTGTTGGCGGCACGTTTGGCTTCACCGTGCAGGTGACAGACAGCGTCGGCGGGACCGCCACGCGAGCGTTCACCGTCAGTGTGGATGGGCAGTCACAGGAGTCATTGGATATCTTCGGCGCGACGCTGCCGAACGCTGTCGAGGGCGAACCATACGACGCCACTATCACGGCCTCCGGAGGAACTGGGGCAGGGTACGCGTGGACGGTCGTCTCGGGTGCGCTCCCCGCTGGATTGACGTTGAGAGCGAGCGGGACGCCATCCACGACTCTCTCGGGGACTGCGACGGAGCACGGCACGTTCAACTTCACGGTGCAGGTGAGCGACTCGAGTGGCAACATCGCTGCGGAGGCGTTTGCGCTTGACGTCACCGGCATCGCGCCGCCTGAGTTGCCCTTCCTCTCGATCGATGACGTGAGCGTTGTGGAAGGCGACGCGGGCACGACCAACGTCGCGCTCGTCATCAGGTTGTCTGCGCCGTCAGCGAATGGGACGTCCGTGAACTATGCGACTGCCGATGCCGATGCCAGTTCACCTGAGGACTACGCGGCAGCTTCCGGAACTGCGCATATAGAGGCGGGCAGCACGAGCACCGCGATCAGCGTGACAATCAACGGCGACACGCGCGCCGAAGCCGACGAGACTTTGTCGGTCAGGTTGTCGAACGCGGTCAACGCGACCATTGGCGACGCGGAAGGAATCGTCGAGATCGTCAACGACGACGCCGGTGCGCCGACGACTTTCGAGTTGATAGACGCTGCGCTCGCAAGTGGCGCGATCGACGATGAGACTGCGCTCCTCTACAAGGTGTTTGCCGAGTTCGGGGACCCGCGGCTGCCTCAACAGTACGTGGGGCGAAGCGACCCGTTCTTTGAAGGAGTCGCGACCATGTATGCGGCGAGGCATCTCAATAGCTTCTCGCCCGCAACGCGCGCGATCCTTGCACCGTTCTTCGAGTTTCCGGATCTCTTTGCTCTGCCCTTGAGCACCTTGTCGGCGCCGGCAGGACGGCGCTCGGTTGCGCGCGCGGCCGTCGTGAACAGTACACCGGTCACAGAAAGTCCGAGCTACAGGGTGCTCGAGCTGGTGCCCGGCAGGGTGCGAATGGGCTGGGACGACAACTCACCTCTGGCCATCGTGCTCGAGCAGCACGCCCGCGCTCTGGAAGCGGAGTTCCGTTCGGTGATATGGCCGAAACTGACGAGGGCCCTCGGCCCTCTGATCGGCGGTCGGATTCTCATCCTGCTCGATGACGCTCCGGGGCCCACTGGCGAAGACGCGAGTATCGACTGCGCGACGGCACGCATTCGTCTGCGGCAACACGACGCCGTGACCCTTGCACATGAGCTTACCCACGCGCTGCTCGATCTGAACTTCACACTGGCAGCGTGCAATCAGGACGGGAAGTTGTGGATGCACGAAGCAACTGCGCAGTGGGCGCAGCACTATGTCTACCCGCCCGCGAACCAAGGCCGGGAGCAGGGAGCTGCTCCGTGGTTCTTGCGTGAGACCGATGCGCCCCTCAACAAATATGAACGCGGTCCACGGGGCCACCAGTACGGCGCGTACCTGTGGTTCTTCAGGCTCGCTGGTCAGGGGAACGATCCGAGCATCGTGCGCGCGATGTGGGAATCGGCCCTTGACGACACCGGGCTCGAAGGGATCGACGGCGTACTGCGGGCGTCCGGGTTTGGCGGCTTTGAGGACCAGTGGCCGAAGTTTGCCCTCGACAACTGGAATCGCGAAGCGCCGTATCACAAGTACTACGAGTGGGACGGCCTCAGCCACAAGGCCAGTCAGCACGAATTCGAGGCACGACTCGATGGAGAAGGCTGGCGCGCGCTGCCGCTCGGCTACGACCTGCCGATTCTATCGGCGGACTACCAGCGGTGGGACTTCACGAAGGATCCGAATATCCGCGGCATCCTCTTCCAGAACACCAGCGCGGGCGACGATCCAAATGCGAGCATCCGCGCGATCGTCAAGATCCGCAACCAGCCGTGGCGTGAAGCGGAAGACTGGTCGCAGAAGAAAGAGCGCTTCTTCTGTCGTGACAACAGCGATGAGGACGTGGAGGAGGTCATCCTCGTCGTTGCGAATCGCGGCTTCCAGCCCGCGAATCTGCGAATACACGACCAGGGCTTTCAACTCATCTATTCCGCCACGCCGTGCAGCGACTGGACCGGCAGCACGACGTATCGTCAGAACAACGCGGCAACGTCGGGCTTCATCACCAGTGCCGAGGGCGAGAGTCTGCGATTCCGCCCCGATTTGACCAACCCCCTGGGTATCTGGCGAGCGATCGAGGGCACGATCACCGTGCACATCAACGACTCCTTCCCGTACGAGGACGGTACATGCGTCGAGACGGCGACCAAGAGCTATGACGCGAAGGATCATGGGCATTTCGCGCTGTTATGGTTGGGCGGAAACACTCTCCAATTCACCGGGGGTGAAGATTCGCTGCAGCCGCCGCTCACGATCACGGTCACCACCGTATGCACGAGTTCCAGCGGCACCCTGACGTTCGTCAATGACAACGAGTTCTTCCACACGAAGTGGTTCGAGACCGGACCCATCCCGTGGCCCATTGGGTTCGGCGCGACCACGATCGCCGATGGCTATTCAATCATCGACTCGGAGCAGGACGAGCGATGGACGTGGCAGTTCGAGAAGGTGCAGTGATGGCTAGTCCGAATCAGTTCCCCCTGCTTCGATCGCCCTGCGCCTCGATTCCCAAGTCGCTGCCGTCTGCGGCTTCACGAAGAGCAGCGAGACTTCGGGATGCGCCGCGCGGATTTCCTCTTCCAGGCTCCTGACGCAGTCCTCGATCTCGGGCGTCGTGAGCCGATCGTCGAATTCCGCGCTCAATGCTGCCACGACTTGATCAGCACCCAGCTGTGAGGTGAGGACGCCGTTGGCCCTGGCGATGCCGGCGTGACGACCGGCGATCTCGAGGATCGAGCGCTGTAACTCCGGCTGTGCCACTTCGCCGATCAGGAGCTGCTTGGTTCTGCGTGCGAGAGCTGCACCCGCCGCAGCCAGCACGAGCGCGATACCCAGCGACGCGAGGCCGTCGAGCTCTGGCATGTCAAAGACCTGCGCGGCCCATATGCCCCCGAGTGCGATCAGCAGACCTGCAAGCGCGGCGGAGTCTTCGAACAGCACGGTGAAAGTAGTCGGGTCCTTTGCCACGCCGATGGCCTCCAGATACCCGCGTCCACCTTTCGCCGCACGAAATGCCTTCAATGCCACCCACCAGGAACCGAACTCGAAAACGAACGACACGCCGAGCACGACGTAATTGACCGTGGGATTCTCGATCGGCAGAGGATGGAGGACGTGACTGATGCCCTCGAACAGAGCGACGCCTGCGCCCAGGCCGAACACCATCAGTGCGACGATGAAGCTCCAGAAATACAGTTCGCGTCCGTGACCCAACGGATGGGATCTGTCCGGCGGCCGCCTGGAGCGATGCAATCCATACAGCAGGAGCAGTTCGTTGATTGTGTCCACGAGCGAGTGCACCGCTTCGCTCAACATCGCGGAACTGCCCGTCCAGGCCGCCGCGGCGAACTTAGTTGTTGCAATCAGGACATTGCCCAGAAGGGCAGCATAGAGGACTTTGCCTGACGAAGAACGTCGCGCCACGCGCGACTCTATAGCATCGACGAGTGTTGCAGGCGAGGTTTCATCTGCAATGGCGCTCCACGCCGGTGACACTCTCGATCAATGGCAGTCGGATCTACTTGGCTCCACGAGCAAGATGCTCGGCAAGGTGATCTGCCATGAACATGAATACGTCTGCGCTACTGCTGGTCGCGACCTGCGCTCTGTGCGGTTGCGTGTCCGAGCCGTTGGAAGTTCCGATGGCGCAGCAGCCCGAGCCGCCCGACACCAACGTCTATTTCTATCCGTCGCAGGGTCGCAGCGTTCCAGTCACGCAACAGGACCGCGACAAGTACGAGTGCAATACCTGGGCAGTAGGGCAGAGCGGCTTCGATCCAAGTGCGCCGGAAGTGCCACCGCATCAGCGCATGCAGATCGTCGATCAGTCGCCGCCGAGCGGCGCGGTGGTCGGCGGCGCCGTAGTGACGGGAGCAGCGCTCGGCGCAGTTGTGGATCCATGGCATGGGGAAAGCGGAGCACTGATCGGCGGTTTGGCGGGCGCCGCTGTCGGCGGAATCGTCGCCGCCGAGCATGACCAAGAACTCAATCGTCTGAAGGCTCATGCCGATCTGAGCGAGGCGCAGACGGCCGTGATGGAAACCAAAGCAGCGGAGTTCCGCCGCGCGATCGGTGCATGCCTGGAAGGGCGCGGCTACAGCGTCAGATGAGTGAGGTAACGCGTATGTTCACGAAAGAAACGGTGACTAAGCGGATCACGCTGGCGTGCGTCGCGGCGGTTGTGATTGGTACCACGTCGCAAGTGAGCGCCGCGTATCGCGATGACCTTGGGCGTGACGGCCCCGCGCAAATGCATTTCGACGATCGGTTCGATCACGACCACTTCTATCACGAGCACGGCTACTCAGTGCCGGGCGTCCCAAGAGGCGCATACACCGTTCACTACGGCGGCGGCGCGTTCCTCTATCACGGAGGCGAATGGTATCGCCGCGACGGCGGAGTTTCGGTGGTGATCGCGGCGCCCATCGGTGCCTACGTGCCCGTGCTACCGCCGTTGTATTCCACCGTGTGGTGGAGCGGAGTGCCGTACTACTACGCGAACGACACGTACTACGCGTGGGTGCCGCAGGCAGACGAATACCAGGTAGTGATGCCTCCGACCGGTATCGAGACCGGCGGCACCACGCAGGCGCCTGTGACGGATTCCATCTTCATCTATCCGCGCAACGGCCAGTCGGCCCAGCAGCAGTCGACAGATCGTTACGAATGTCATCGCTCCGCTGCGGACGCGACTGGCTATGACCCCACGCAAGCCGGCGGAGGCGTAGCAGTGGCGATGGCGTCCAGCAAACGCGCCGACTACCTGCGAGCGCAGGCCGCATGCCTGGATGCGCGTGGCTACAGCGTCAAGTAGCGACGGTACTCGGTTGCAACTGAAACGCGAGCGTGTGCCGCTGAAACCGCCGGGCAATCGCCGCAGCGGAAGCTGCAGCGGTGCCAACACAGGAGATCCCCTCATGCGGGAGTCGAGCCAGTCCCTGCACGACAACGTCAATACATATTTCATCACCATTCCCGGGATCGCGCGGCCAGTGTCGCGTGTGGCGTTGGGAACCTGGGCAATCGGCGGCTGGATGTGGGGCGGGACCGACGAGCACGCCGCCATCGCGACGATCCGGGACGCCCTCTACCAGGGCATCAGCCTGATCGATACCGCGCCGGTGTACGGCTTCGGCATTTCGGAAAGGATCGTGGGCCGCGCCGTCGCAGGCCTGCGCTCGAGCGCGGTCACTCGATGCCGCGACTCGACGCGGGATGGATTGCATCCTGAGCTCAACAATCACAGATCCTGTCGGCCCGGAATTCATGGCGCCCCGCAGCGGTCCTCGGGCGTAGCGATCGAGGCGACAGCCTAGCCCTCGGATCGTGCAGTAGTCGCAACGGACCGGACGCGGGCGTCCTTGGCGATAGCATCCAGAACCGGTAGCGCATCGCGCCGATCGGCAACGCGAGTGAATGGCCGATTCGAGCGTCAAGTTACGGTGTCAGTCGGGACCACGTATCAGATCGAGTTCAAGGTACAGGGCACCACGATTGGTCAGTGCCTGACGGGCGCGCAGCCGATCGTTTATGCGGCGGAAGGTGCGGCGATTTCCAGCGCCAGCGCGCCGAACTGACAAAACATTTTTGGATGGCTCGCGTGCCGGCTGCTGCTGCCGCAACTCTGCCCTCCGAACAGCTACGCCAAGAACCTCCTGCGTGGAGGCTTCACTGACGAGTCGGGCGCCCCGGTCGAGTATCGGGCTCGCGATTGCTGGACTCTGCGCCCGGCACAAGACTGTCGTCACGTGCTTCCTCGTCGTCGCGCGTCTCTTCAAGCTGCACTTCGGTGCGACGCACGGTGTCGCTAACGCCTTCGATGCGCTGTCCCTCGAAATCGCCCACGACGACTTCTTCGGCCATGGCCTCGAAAGCGGCAGTGCCGGTAGCGGCTGTGCCGGTCCAACCCGTCGATCGCCACTCCTGCGCACGCTGGTCCAGATCCACGGCGTCCGAACTTTCGAGGACGGCCAGCACGTCGTCGGCGTCTTCGTCCTGGACGCGGGCCGTCAGCAGCTGCCCACCGCGTCGCACTCCTTCTTCATATGTCGCGCGCTCGTCGTTGTCCGTGAAGAAGTCCTTGATGCTCTCCCACAGGCCCTTGTGAGCGGCAGCCGCGTGCTCGTCGCGCGCATCCTGACTGATCACCTGGACATCGTCGGATGCCAGTCCAAGTTCCAGCAGACGCTGACGCGCAACATTCGCGGCGTCGGCTGAATCAAACATGGCAGTGATCGTTCGGTTACTCATTGAAAGCTCCTGGACGGGTTCTTCGATTGACAGCGGTGCTCGTCACGCGACCGTGGGGTGGGCGTGCTCCTCGATCCTGGCGCTCTTCAACGATGGGAATGCGAGTGAGTACGGAACGCAACGTCGAGTCGGCCGCTATGTTCCGCGCCGTCGACTGCTGCGCTCAGAGCTGAGAACGAACCAAGAGTGCGAGGCTTTCGTAGATGCGGCGCGTGCCGGAGCGACGTGCCCAGCGCCGCGGCACCATCCGCTTCGAGCTCAGAATGTCCGCTTCGATGTAGCGAATCTGCTCTGCGGCCAGTTCGCTGCTGAACACGTTGAGGTTGGCCTCATCGTTCAAGCGGAACGATCGATCATCGAAGTTCGCCGACCCAACCGAAGTCCAGATGCCATCCACCACCAGCACCTTGCAGTGGATCATCGTCGGTTGATATTCGTAGAGCTCGACGCCGGCGTTGAGCAGATCACCGTAGAGCGCGTGCGCTGCCCAACGGCCGACGCGTGCGTCGGTGTATTTTCCGGGGACTACGATTCGCACCCGAACGCCGCGCCGCGCCGCGACCGCCAACGCGTCGGTGGTGAGCTTGTCCGGTACGAAGTAGGCATTTTCGATGTCAATCGACTTCTGTGCCGCGGTGAGAGCAAGCAGGATCATCAGGTGCATGCTCTCCGAGCCTCCCACAGGAGAACTGCCGAACATCTGCGCATCCATGTCGCCGGCGTTCGCATGAGTGGCAGGGAAGAACTGCGGACCGTGCAGCACTCGGCCCGTGGCCTTGATCCAGTTGTCGATGAAGACCGCCTGCATCTGCGCCACCACAGGACCCTCGACCTGGTAGTGGCTCTCGCGCCAATGGGCTTCATCCTGGGCATCGCCGAGCCACTCGTTGCCCATGCCGACCCCACCGGTGAAGCCGATTGCACCATCCACGATCAGGACTTTGCGGTGAGTTCGATTGTTCAGCCGTCCGAGATGAAACCACGTAGGTGGATGATAGAGCTGCAGGTTGCAGCCGGCTTTGCGAGTAGCCTCCAGGAGATTGGCGTCCATCCCGCGTGAGCCCATCCAATCGAGCAGGATGCAGACGCTCACACCTCGCTGGGCCGCAGCGGCAAGCGCCTCGCAGAACTCACAGCCGATCTGGTCGCGAAAGACGAATGTTTCGAAGGTGACGCTGGTCCTGGCGGCGCGAATCGCCGCGAGCATCGGCGGAAAGATTCGATCTCCATTGATGAGCGTCGTGATGCGATTGCCGGACACAAGCGGCGGGCCAAGCAGAATGCCGAGTGCGCGGCGAAAGTCCGGATCGCCACTGGCATAGAGGCGTTTCGGTCGATATAGCAGGCGCTTCTCTGCCGTCGATAGATTCGCGCCGATCCACAAGGCGGCGACGCCGACCAGCGAGGTTGCAAGGACGGCAGCGACAATATTCAACATCTGCAGCTCGCAAGCTCAGACGTCAGTGATGTCGGCTCTGAGTCAGACGCGCCCTTCGGCACGGCCGGTGCCGCGCTCTGCACGCGAGCGTCGCGGCGTGGATGATCCAGAAGAGTTCATGAGCTGCTTCTTGCGCGCGGCCAGGCGCCGGCCCAACTCAGCCAGATCCATGTCGCTCTTTCTCGCTTTGGCAAACATGCCGCCCGGCTGCTCTTCCTCCTTCACGTGATGCTTGATCATCTCGGACAGGACTGTGACCTTGGCGTCGTAGTATTCGTCTGTCGGCCTTGCGGCTTCGATCTCTGCGATGAGTTTCTTGGCCGCGTCATGCTCGACGACAGCTTCGTGATGCATGGCTTGCGCTTGCGTCTGCTCCAGGAAGGCCGGATAGAAGATTTCTTCCTCAATGCGGGTGTGGACCTTGAGCGCGCTGCAGATCCTGCTGGCGAGCTGCTGCTTACGCACCTCGCTCCTCGTCTTCCCGAAGGAGGAGAACCAGCTCGCGACCTGTCGATGATCGGCCTTGAGCAGGCTGATCGCATCACGGCGAGAGCGCGGAGCAGTCTTGCGGATCGACTTGCGTGTGGACATGGTCCTTTCCTGATCTGGCGTGACCATCAACCCGTCGCGACATCATCCAGTTCCGCAGATACTTCAAGCGCTACGAGTTGGTACGGAACCGAACAGTCCCACACTCATTGATCAGGGGTCGGCACACTCTGATAGCGCCACGCAAGGTGTCGAACGCAAGTGCCGGCAGCGTATTAGTAGGGAGTTCGCCATGTCACCGAATACTGTTCGTACTGCGTTTGCAGTGCTCATCCTCTCGACGGCTAACGCCTTCGCCCAGCAAGTTGACGAGTCAAACGGAGCCCGGGTCGAGGCCGCGCTGAGCAACGACACCATGCAGCTTCGCTATCTCGGCGGCGCCAGGGCGACGGGGGTCGAGGGCAGCCGCATGGCCGGGACGTTCTTCCTCAGCGAGCAGCGCGACGTCGTGCTCAGCGGAGCGCTGCTGTTTCCTGCTGACATCGACGTGGGCATCGGCGCACTCAGCATCCTCATTGGCCCACAGGCTTACGCTGCACTGCTCGAGGACGAGAATAGCGACGTGATGTCGCTCGCGCTGGGAACCGAGCTGCGCCTGCTGCTGAATCGCCGCCTCGGGCTCGCAGTGTCCGGACAGGCATTCTACGGACCGGACATCCTGACGTTCGGCTCAGCGGACAGCCTCACTGATCTGAGTGCGCGCGTCGAAATGAACATCGCGCCGCGCCTCACAGCCTTCGGCGGAATGCGTTGGTTCGAGTTCGATCTGACCGAAGGGGCCGGGAAGCGAACGCTGCAGGAGGAAGTATTCGTCGGCGCGGGGTATCGATTCTGAAAGGGCTCAGGCGCTGCGCTTCGCAGCAGCCGCGCTGATGTCAATCGCACCGTCCTGCAGCCAGCGCTGCACGATCATGCTGATCTCGGCGCGATAGACGTCGAGCGACGGTGGTTTGATGCGATAGCCATTTGCGCCCGCTTGCAGGGCCCGCTCGATGGACAGCGGATTGCTGCTGGAGGTCCACAGCACGACGGACAGTTCCTGCATCTCCGGCCTCGCTCGCAGCGCCTGCACGACCTCGATGCCGTCCATGCCGGGCATGTGCAGATCCAATAACACGAGTTTCGGCAGCCCACCGGGACGGCCCACGAAGCCATCAGTAGCGCAAAGGAAATGCACTGCCTGCTCGCCGTCGGTCAATCGCAGCACGGTTACGTCGGGAGCAGCGTGACGCAGCGAGTCGAGCGTCAGCGCGGCCTCATTGTCTGAATCGTCGACGACCAGGACCTCAACGTTCGCGCGCATGACTCATCAACGGCTAACTCACCACAAAGGTCCGCAGCGCCGCGGCGATACTCATCGCAGCATGCGATACACCGTCACACCCGTAGCGATGAATATCAACGACACGGCACACCACCCGACCAGTGGCAGGGAGCTGCCCGTCGCGGGCAGCTCTAGCGCCGCCAGCGTCGCAACTTGCTCTCGTACGATCGGCACTGCAACGCTCTTGGTGCCCGAGTCGTCTGCGAAGAAGTGGGCCGCGAGACGGTCCTCGGGAAGATAGAAGGTCAGCTTTGCGCCCGGATACAGGCTCGCAATCGGGGTCTCGATACCGCCCACGTAGAGGACTGACGTTGCGCCCATGGCCAGTGTAAGCGCCTGGCCGTTCTTGAGGTCGACCTTGAGCTGCCGACCGTCGCGGCTGACTGTCTCGACCGTACCTTGCAGCTTCACGAAGGTCCGGCCGCCCCGTTGCTCGACACTCTGGCAGGCCGCGCCGATGCCTGGATAGTCGCGCACAAGGTCCGCGGACCATCGGACGTCCCGGCATTCCCGGGTGCTGGCCGTGAACGTGCGATCGACGCTGGTCCGAGCAGACGCTGCGCCGATCCCGCAGGCCGCGACGATGCTCGCGAAAACGATCGTTGAGAAACGCATGGCTGAACTCCTCGATTACGGCGGCAAACTAGCGGGCGGAGACCTCGTGGTCTGTACGCCGTCGCGCATTAGCCGGCCGAATCAAGCTCACCGGCTCAGCAGTGTTTCTTGATCGGTGCCGCGACACTCCCGCCTTCGCCTTCCCATGCACTGATGGCTGCCCGCTGCTGTCGCCGTGCCTCGGGATGCGAGGTTCCGTCGACCGGGCGGCGGTTGGGCGGGCCGATGAAGAGGGAATTGGCCCACGGGCTCGGGCTGCTGGGTCCCCAGAATCGCTGGCCTGGTTGGGCGGATTGCTTGCCGATGTTGATTCGACGCACTGGTGCTACCTCGCTAACGTCACTACATCCTCGATGATCACCGTAACTTGTCGACTGCGGTGAAGCGCAGCGGGATCGCAGTCTTCGTCGTCCGACAAGCTGTCCTTGCTGCGGGTTGATAACCGAGCCGCGGCAACGCCTCGCTCGGTGAGATAGCTCGCAACAGCCACCGCGCGGCGCTGAGAGAGCAGCGCGTCGTATCCCGCACTGGCTTTACAAGCGGCAGAGCTTTCGATCTGCGCACCACGGAACGGATAGTCATCGAGAAAGCTGACCAATTGGTCGAGCCGAGCGCTGCCGCCGTTACTCAGCCGGGCCGAGTTACCAGCGAACTGCGTATCATCGAGCGTGAGCAGCAGGCCACGATCGATGATCTCGGCCTGCAAGGCAGCGATGTGTCGCTGCAGTTGCAGCGCATTTTGGCGGGCGTCGACATTCACGTTGCGCATTTCCTCCAGTTCTCGCCTCTGCTCGTCCGCTGCAGCCTGAGCCATCGTGCGCGTGTCGACCAGGATTCTTCCGTGCGCAGCCGACGGGCCGGATGCACACGCTGCAAGCAGCAGCAGGCATGTGAGCCTTAGCGCAGCGCGGCCCCGTCCGGTCGACAAGTTGAGCGCTTCCATAGGCTTGGAGTGTGCTCACGATCGATCCACCGTTCAGTGCGTTGGCGAACTTAGCCGGGCGGTTGGCCGTTGTGTACGATGGCGCACACAAGCCCCAGACCCGATCGGACGTCCACCTCCCCATGCCGCTGAATCATGATCCTCGTCAGAACCACCTCCTGGCAGCGTTGTCCGGGGAGGACTACCAGCGCGTGAGCTCTCAAATCAAGCTGGTGCCGCTGGTGCTTGGCGAAGTCCTGTATGAATCCGGCAGCCGCCAGCGAGCGGTGTACTTTCCAACCACTTCAATCGTCTCGCTCCTGTACATGCTGGCTGACGGGGCATCGGCGGAAATCGCGGTCGTCGGCAACGAAGGCATCATCGGCGTCTCGCTGTTCATGGGCGGGGAAACGACACCGAGCCGGGCCGTCGTGCAGAGCGCCGGCCACGCCTATCGTCTGCCTGGCAAAGTCCTCAAGGAGGAATTCACTCGCGGCGACGCCATGCAGCACCTGCTGCTGCGCTATACCCAGGCGTTGCTCACGCAAATGGCCCAGACCGCCGTGTGCAATCGGCATCATTCGCTGGATCAGCAACTCTGCCGGTGGCTGTTGCTGAGTCTCGACCGGCTGGCCGGCGACGAGCTCGTGATGACGCAAGAGCTCATAGCCAACATGCTGGGCGTGCGCCGTGAAGGCGTCACGGAGGCTGCCGGCCACCTGCAGAATGCCGGCCTGATCAAATACAGCCGTGGGCGCATCACCGTGCTCAATCGCAGTGGCCTGGAGGCACGCACCTGCGAGTGCTACGCGGTCGTCAAGAAAGAGTTCGACCGCTTGTTGCCGTATCGGTCGGGGATGCCTAAGTAGCTTTGTCGATCAGCCATTGCGCAAGGCCGCTGTGGGCCGCCCGCTGCGCGATGCTCCGGCTTCCCCAGAAGCCGACGCCCGAGGGGGCGCCTGCGCCAACGCTGTCATTGTGCACTTCGGCATCGATGAGTGAGTGAGTCACGAAATAGAATCGATCGAAACCGACCATCGTGCGGTACCGAGCCGCATACTCCCGATAGTCCTCGACCGTGGCACACGCTTTGACCTCTACTGCGATCCGCTCGCCGGTCACAGTGGATTCCAATGCCAGGTCGATGTCCGTTTCCGTTTCGGCGAGCACTCCGACGCGCTGCCATCCTGCGTTTCTGAATATCAGATCGACGAGCACCTCGAGATCACGCGGGTGCAGGCGCTCCACTATCGGCTGCAGCGAGTCGATGAGTGCTGCCAATGCATGGTCGGCGGCAGCAACGCGTGGGGCATCCACGCAGTTGATCTCCTGAAGCACGTAGCTGGGCTCGACCGTACAAATTGCCCCGCGATACGCCTGAACGGCGAGCAGCCCGCCGCGCAGACGAGCGGCCGCGAGAGGCTGGTTGTTGATGTCGTACTGGTGCCAGCCATCGATCGTGGAACGAACCTTCGTGCCATCGGCGCGCTGGGACACGCCCGGCGCTGCAAACGACCACCACATGCAGTCGGCATGGAACGTGATCCACAGCGTGCTCGCGGAAGCTTCATAGAAGGCACGGATTTGATTCGCGTGGCGCGCACCGTCTTCGCGATCCTGGTCCGTCGGTGCGATCTGCGACTCGACCTGAGTCCAACGGCCGTCGAGGGCGAATTGGTGTGACACCTGCGGATAGTCCAGGCGCAACTCGCCTGCGACGATGCATTGCGCGGTCCACTCACCGCACCGGCCGAGCCTTATGAACAGGCAACGGTCGGCTTCGACGTTCATCGCTTCGCGCCGTGCAGCTGCGCGTACCCGACCAGCTTTCTGCCGTGCTCGTCCCAGAAGCGCAACTTGAGCGAGCGCAGGCTGGCGGTCAGCGTTATGGTCGTGGCTTCCTGAAACAACCGGTCGCTTTCGTGACAGCGCTGCAAGTTGTAGTTGGGGATGCGCGGGCTCAGGTGGTGGATGTGATGAAAGCCGATGTTGCCCGACAGCCATTGCAGCACTTTCGGCAGCTTGTAGTACGAGCTGCCCTGCAGGGCGGCCCGCGTGTAGTCCCAGTTGTCGCCGCGTTCCCAGTAAACACCTTCGAACTGATGCTGCACGTAGAACAGCCACAGTCCTATGGTGCCGGCGACCGCCATGGCGATCGATTGAATCAGCAGATAGGGAAGGATGCCGAAGGTCCAGCTGAGCAGCACCGCAGTAGCGAGCAGCACCCAGTTGAGCTGCCACACGGAGCGGCGATGTCGCTTGTCAGCCTTGGGTGAGGCAAAGCGCTGCTTGACCACGAACACGAACAGCGGGGCGAGCACGAACAGCACGAGCGGATTGCGCGTCAGCCGATAGACCAGCCGTCGCCTGGGCGAGGCTCTCAAATACTCCTCGACAGTCATTGTCCAGATATCGCCGGTGCCGCGCCGGTCGAGATCGCCGGCGCTGCTGTGATGCATCGCGTGCTCCCAGCGCCAGTGCTGGTACGGCGTGAACGTCAAGACGCCGGCGATGAAGCCGACCACGTCGTTCGCGCGCCGGGAGCGAAAGTAGGATCCATGCGTGCAGTCATGAAAGATGATGAAGATGCGCACCAGGAATGCGGCGGACACAATCGCCAGAGGGACGGTGAGCCACAGCGAGATCTCGAGCACGCGGTACATTGCGTACCACAGGAGCAGGTATGGACCGAACGTGTGGGTCAGCTGCCAAACCGCACGCTTTGTGGACGCGTGCTGGTAACGCGCGACGGCGTCCTTCCAAGCAGTCTTGGCCATTCCTACGACGCTGCGGGCGAGTTGGATCGACGCGTGCGCCCCTGGACGAGCTGTGCGTATGCGACGGCATCAGACAGACGCTCGTAGCGATATCCGTCGTAGTAATACCAGTGTCCACCTCGAATGATCGACAGCTCCGCCATCAGGCAGAGCTCATCGGCTTCCGCAGCGTCCTGGTCTGGCGCCACGCATTGCTTGAAGCCGCCATTGGCGGTCGGTGTAGTAATCACGGGCGCTCCTCACAGCTCTGGTCGATGGTCTCATGCATCTTCTTCAACAGTATCGCCGGCATCTGTACGCTGGCGCACACAACCGCAATGTTCGTGAGCGTACGGACGCCAACAACCTGTCGGAAGTAGCATCGAATCACAGTCATGCAGGAGTGACCCAAGTGTCGAAGCGCACGAATGCACAAAGAGTGTCGAGACTCGCGCCGCTACTGTTAGGGCTTGCGGTCTGCGCTTCGCTGCCTGTCGCGGCCGCACCGAGCGAGGTGCCTGACCATGCGCGGGAGAATCGCTACGGAAGCGGTTGGGATTGCGTGAGCGGCTATCGGCGTGTCGGGGACACTTGCGTCTCCATAGTCGTGCCGGCAAACGGCTATCTGGATGCTTCCGGTAGCAGTTGGCGATGTGATCGGGGTTATCTCAATCTCAACGACCGGTGCGTCGCCATCAACGTGCCGTCGAACGCCTACCTGGACGACCAGGTGTATGACAAGGGTTGGCGATGCGATCGCGATTACCGCGAAGGCAAGGGTGGGTGCGTGCCCATCCAGGTTCCCGTGCACGCGCATGCGACCGCCTCCTCATACGGAGCTGGCTGGGAATGCGACCGCGGATTCCGCCTGGCCGGCACCGCATGCATGCCGGTCGCCGTGCCGGCACAGGGATTCCTGTCGCGTTCAGGAAATGACTGGGAGTGCGAACGAGGCTTCCGCAAGGACGCTGCAATGTGCGCCGCCGTACAGCTCCCCGCCAACGCTCATCTCGACTATTCAGGCAACGATTGGCGGTGCGACGAGGGATTTCACACTCACGGAGCACGCTGCGCGGCGGACTGACGATCCATCGTCAGCGTAACTCGCGTACCGGCGCTGCCGGCACGGCCTTCGAGCTCGAGCGTGCCACGCAGCTGCACCGCAAGAGCGTGCATCAGTGTCAGGCCCATGCCGCCTTTGACACGAGCGAGGTCTGCGCCCACGCCTGAATCCGTAATTCGCAGGACCAATACGTGCTCGGACGGGCGGTGCAGCCGGACGATGATCTCTCCTGCAGGCGGGTCCGCAAATGCATGCTTGTATGCGTTGGTGACTGTCTCGTTCGAGAGCAACGCGATGGCGAGCGCATCGTCAACCGGCAGCGATATCGGATCTGCTGCGAGTTCCAGGCTCACGCCGTGATGAGTGTTGCCGAAGAAGCTTCTAAGTGCATCGCACAGAGTCTGCAGCAGCTGGGGCATGAGAACGGTCTGGCCTTGGTCAGATGCAGTGGAGATCAGTGCGTGGACGTGCGCGAGTAGTTGCAAACGGTTGCACGTGTCGAGCAACGCGTCCCTCACTTCCGCCGAGCCAGCGGTGCGGGCCTGCAACGACAGCAGACTCGACGCCCCCTGCAGTGTGTTCTTCGCACGATGATTCACCTCGTCCATCATCGCCTCCTTGAATATCAGAGCGCGCTGCGTTTCGTGCTCTGCGGCTTCGGCCTGTTCGCGTTGGGTCCGCTCATGGGCCAGGTCGTGGGAGAGCAGGGCTTGCTGTGCCAATTGCAGCGACTGGAAGACGCTCAAAGCATGCTCGCGATCCTTGGCGTCTTCGCGCAGCCGCAATGCCAGTACGATCTGGTGTGCGAGCTGCTCCAGGATGTGCGCGTCATCGGCAGAGCAGCGGGAACGAGCGTCGTGATGAGCGATCCAAAGCGTGCCGGCCATGCGTCCACTGCAGTCCTGGAGCGGTGCGATCAGCTCCTCGAGGATTGAGGGCCGGGTGTCTTCGAGCCAGGCGAATGCCCGCACCGGTCGCGACACTAGGATCGTCGTGCCCGCATCCAGACACAGACCGCACGGGCTGCAGCTGACTGGCGTGTCGAGCCCCTGGTATTGCGCGAGATCGCCGCGAACCAGTTCCCAGCGCACCACGGGGAGATTCGCTCCATCTGGCTTGAACAGGCTCAGGCCTGCAGTGCCCGCCTGACAAAGGTTGCGGGCGGCGTCCAGCGCACACGACAGGGCCTCGGACGGATCGGCGGCAAGCGTTCGTGACAGGTCGCGCCACGCCGCAGACTCCAAACCCAGGTCCCGCACACCTTTGCGTCTGTGCAGGGCCGTGGCCTTGGTGCTGAGACCGCGCGCTCGATCTCTTGCGCTTAAGCGCGTTGCTGTATTCACGGTTGAGCTCCCGGCGTTCGAGTTGTGTTGGCTACGCCGACAAGTCGGGCCGTGTAGGTTCCACCGAGTAAAGCAGACGCTCTGTACGGTGCCGAACACACGCAGAGCGCATCGACGAGCCGCGGACGTACGCTGCCGCACAGCGCGTGGCTGTCGCGGCGCGCAAGCTGGTGGATGTGAAATCGAAAACACTCCGTTCGAAGCCCGCCTTTGCAGCCAGCGCCAACCGATTGATTGCGGCACTCCCGCGGCGCAGCCAGAGCAGATTCCTTTCCAGCTGCGAGACGGTAGAGCTGAAGTTCGCGGCTGTTGTGTGTGTCGAGGGCAAGCCCCTGGAAGACGTGTACTTCCCGACCGACAGTGTCATCTCGCTGGTGAGCGTGCTCGCCGACGGCGCGCGACTCGAGGTCGGGATCATCGGCAACGAGGGCATGCTGGGAACTTCCATCCCTCTGGGGGTGAATGTCTCGCCGCTGCGTGCCGTCGTCCAGGGCACCGGGTCGGCGCTGCGTATGAGTGCGGCGGCCTTCCGGCGGCACTGCAAGCAGGATAATGACCTGCGAGAAGTGATGAATCGATACGTGCACGTGTTGATGGAGCAACTCGCGCTGACGGCGGCTTGCACTCGCTACCATCGCGTCGAGAGACGGCTGGCGCGCTGGCTGCTGATGACTCGTGAGCGCGTGGGCAACGATCGCTTTCACCTCACGCACGAGTTCCTTGCGTACATGCTCGGAGTTCGGCGGGCGGGCGTGACTCACGCCGCGCGCTCATTGCAGGCACGGGGTCTGATCGACTATCGCCGCGGAGCGATCACGGTCCTCGACGCGCCGGGCTTGAAGAAGGCTTCGTGCGCCTGCTACCTGCGCGGCAGCCTGATCTACCGGCGAACGCTGCGATCGCAGTGAGAGTGACGATCGTCGCGTCGCTACTGATTGCACGCTCCGGACGGTTTCCAGTCAGAAGGGGCGCCTCTCTGCTGGGTCGAATCATGGATGACCAAGGCGAAGGCACGCCGGAGCGCCTTCCCTCCGACATTCAATTCCATCGGTGTATTCGCTGGGGCCGTCATGGTTTCTCCAGCCCGAGCCCTGCTAGCGCCCGCCGGAGTCTCCAGGCACTGCTCTCCCGCGAGCACGTACCAGCCCTCCGGTCCCGGGTGCGTATGCACTCTGGAACTGTCTCCGGGCCGCATGACGGCGTACGAGAGAACCGCAGCGTAGCTCTGTGCTGGGGGAAGCTGCAGAGGCCCGACGACGGCGATGGATTCACCGCCTCGCGGCATGGCGTTTCGCGCTCCGAATTCCGAGAGCCATACTCGCCCGTCTTCCTCCACGGCGATTCCGGTTGCACTCCTGGCCGCCTCCGCAGACTTCCTGTCTGGGAATACGTGCAGATGCCAGTAGACGGAGGCTTGACTGAAATGCAGTCCGGTGACCGTTCCGACGTTGAAGCAGCCGAACTCCGGTCGCTTCGCACCCGGCGGCACATCCACGCAGGCCACCTCGGTCAGGTGCTGGTGTCCGCTGGGGTCGGGTGCCTGAGCCCGCAGCGTGCCGATGGGCTGGATCTCGAGGGCGACCAGCAGCAGCAGGTGGCCCGCTGTCACTCTTCCGAACACTCAGGGCTGGCCGGCGGCGACGCGCGGCTGGTCCTCGGTAAAGATCAGCTCGACCCGACGGTTCGATTGACGACCGTTCGCATCATCGTTGCTGGCGACGGGGAAGTTCTCGCCTTTGCCGATCGCGGTGATCTGATCACGCGCCACACCGCGTTGTGTCAGGGCCATCTGCACGGACTGCGCGCGGCGCTCAGACAAACCTAGATTTGCTTCGTCCGAACCCACGTTGTCCGTATGACCTTCGATGGTCACCTTGCGTCCTGAGCTCTCGCGTAACGCCGCGGCGAGGCGATCGAGCGTCCCATAAGCGCCGGCCTTCAGCGTCGACTGATTCGTGTCGAACAGTACGTCACCGAGCGTCAGCACCAGGCCTCGTTCCGTCTTCTTCACCTTGAGGTCGGCGAGCTGCGCTTCGAGCGAATCCGCACGCTGCTGCGAGGCACCTGCCTCGCGAGCGCTTTTCTCTACGTCGAGAGCGCTCTGCTGCACTTGGCGTTCGCGCGCCTGGAGCAATACGGCCTGCCGCTGGGCCGTACCGGCGGCTACTTCATCGGTCGCTTGTGCGGTGAGGATCTTCTCGTTGGCGATCTGGGCGCTGAGTACGGCGTTCTGGGCTTCGAACTCGACGTCCGGTGTCTTGGCCTTGGCGGCGGCGAGGCGGTTCGCTGCGTCCAGTGAGTGACGTGCGTTGGCGATGTCCGCGGCCGCCACGCCGGCACGCGCGGATTGCTCCACTTGCGGGATCATGGTCCGCGCCGCTTCCAGCGACTCGTTGTGTGGCGGGGCAGCGCTGCACGCGCCCAAAACTGCAGCGACGGCCATACTCACGATAACTCGATTGCTCGACTTCATACCCTTGACCTCATTCATATCGGACGATTTCATACAAGCTCACTGCGGTGCCGGCGTGCTGCGTTCAGTCTCCTGACGCAGCGTGTTCAAGCTCGCGAGCACTTCATCCGCGGCCTTCCGCGCATCAGCGCTCTGCGACTTGGCGACTGCAAGCTCGGCGTAGAGGTGCGCCTGCGCAGCCGAACGCTCAGCCTGCTGCTCCTGACCATTGGCCAGTGCGCTCTTCGCAGCGGCGAGCTTCTCGCGGGCCTGCTGCAGTTCCACCGCGCCCTGTTCGGACTTGCCGGCCGTTTGTTGCGCCTGCTGGACCGAGGTTTCGCTTTGAGCTACTCGCTCTTTCGTGAGCTCGGACACTGCGCTGCACGCGCTGAGCAGGGCGAGCCCGCTTACGCCGAGCGTCAACGCCAGTGTCGTCTTGATGGGATGTCGGTACTTGTTCATTTCGATTCTCGCGGTGTGTTAGGTGAAGCGGTGCACGCCGCGGGGATTGCAGCGATCATGCGCGGCTGTCGCGAGGGTCACAGTGCGCTGGCGTACACAGGCTAGTGCAGCTCGCGGGCGGAACGGCCCTCGAACAGGTCCCAGACGTATATAGAGAGCGTCGCAATGACGGATTCATGATCCTGCTCGAGATCGAGCAGCGTTTGCTTGTAGGCGTAGTAACGCGCGAGCGACTCGTTCGAGAGCGAGGAGACGGCGAGAGCGTCGATGCGCGCAAATGCCGCTGGAGAGTTCGGCAACATGCCCAGTTCTGCCGCTTTGCTGGATTGCCGCTTCTTGCCGTTATTCTTCACTGCTGCAGGATGCTCGCAGTGTCTGGATGCTTCTGTACGCCAACGAACTCAGCTGGCACGGAACAAGCTCGTGTAGGCCGCGCGTTCTGTTATTGAGTCCCGGATCGTGTGGGACGACATTGTTGTCGAAGCAAGAGGGCATCATGAGCAAATCACTAGTCCTGGTCGCCGCACTCTTATGCGCGACCGGCGGCACATCGATGGCGCAGGACACCGCCACGAGTGCACAGTCGGCCACCGGCGCGCAGTCGAGTGCTGCCGCGAAAGAGTTCGTGGAACAGGCGGGCACCAGCGGCCTGGCGGAAGTGGAAATGGGCGAGCTCGGCGTCAAGAAGGCCACCAACGGCCAGGTCAAGGCCTTTGCCAAGCGGATAGTCGCAGACCACACGAAGGCCAACGAAGAGCTTGTCACCGCCAGCAAGGGCAAGGGCGTGCAAGTACCGTCGTCACGGACCTCCATGCACAAGGCCACGATCGAGAAGTTTCAGCAGCAGGAGGCTGGCAAGGAGTTCGACCGCGACTACATGGAGCAGATGATCGAAGACCACAAGGCTGATGTCGCACTGTTCGAGACCGCCGCGGACGACGAGAAACTCGATCTCGACTTGCGCAGCTACGCTAAGAGGTCCCTGCCTACTTTGCGAGACCATTTGAAACAGGCGCAGGCGATCCAGAGCAAGCTCGCCGGTTGAGAACTGCGGATCAAGCCTAGAACTACAACGAGTACCGCAAGACCATCTGCAGTTGCTGCTCGGTTGCCTCTGCTGGCAGCCCGAGGAGCTCGCGCTGGTGCAGCGAGCCACTGATCCGTAACCATTCTGCAGCAGCGAGCCAGTGACTGTCGTGCTCGTAGAGGTAAGCGGCCGTCCACGCCTGTGCGCGCTGGTTGCTGTCGAAGAACTCGGCGCCTCGCGTCGATTCGATGTGCATGCGATCGTGACGAATCGTCATGCGATGCTTGTCGAGCGAATAGCTACCCAGCAGAAACCACGCTCGATAGTCGGCGATGAGCATGCCGCGACCGTCCGTGCTCGGACCGACTGCCGTGTCACCTTGCATCGCTTGCGCAATCAGCATGAGGCCGGCAAGCGAAACGGAAGCACCGATGGAATCGAAGCGCGTTCGCCACGCGTCGTCGGCGTAGCCTTGCTGCGCGGGATCGCCGCGATTGTCGTAGTGCAGTAGCCGCAGCTGATGCCGGCCCTGCCACTTCGCTTCCACGCCGGCGTAGTAGCCGAGCCGGTCATCGATCTCGTGAGTAGGTTCGATGTAGCGATCGTGGTCGCTCATCCTGAACGGCCGACGCGTGCCGCCGAACAGTGGCACGACGCGATCATTGAGCGACCAACCCCGCTCGAAAATCAGCACGCCGATAGGGTCGTTCCAGCCGTACACACCCACGACGCCGCCGATATCGAGGTCGCGTCCGAGCGTGGCGCCGACGCTGGTTGCCGATAGCTCGGCGCCGACCGATCGCGCCTCTTCGCCGACCCAGGTGTTGATGGCCGACGGGCTCAGGCTGTACAGGCTCTGCCAGCCGACGCCCCGATTCCCGAGTGATATCAGCGGATAGAACGTGCCCAGCTTGGCACGCCAGCGCCAATGCGACTGCGGATACGGGCGCCATTCGAGGAACGCCTCTGTCACATCGATAGGATTCTGTTCATCCTCGCCCGTGGTTGCGATTGCCGAGAACAGGGCGCGCAGCGTCTCGGTCAGTGGGCCGCTCAGGTCGAGGACGAAGCGCTCCGATTCCATGCCGTCGTGCTCATCGTCGAACTGCAACAAACCCAACCCGCCGTGGACGAATGACGGCAGCGATGAATCCACGGCGACGCCTCGCAGCTCGACGAAGCCCTGTGCATCGACCGGCGACAGGTCCGCGGCACTGGTTGCAGTGACCGCTATGAGGAGACCAATGGCGCCGAGAGAGATACGCATCGTGACTCAATAGCGGTCGCGCGGATCTCGCGCTTGCGATATCGCCGCCCGCAATGGCTCGTTCATGCGCAGCTCGACCGAGAGCGGCGCATCGAGAAGATTGACGCGCGTGCGCAGCGCCTGCATTTTCCCCGGCAGACGCGGACTCCAGACCGCTACTTCGTACTCCGCTTCAGGTAGCGCATCGCCACGCCAGATTCCCTGACGATCGGACTTGCCGAAGTGCCGCAGCGATTGCGATCGCTGAACGAGCGATTGCAGACCGCGGACACAGCTACGCAGCAGCTCGAGGCGCTACGCGCGGGCTAGTGTCGTCTGGCGAGTACCCCCGGCGATAACCCCACTTATTGCTCAGTCAACATCTGTCGGGAATTCCGGCGCAGAATCAGACCGTCGGGTCCCCGAAGCTTCCCTTCGGCACTACAGTGCCGGCCGGCGCCAAGTGCCCGATTGCGAGCGAGTCAACGCAACGAGCGCTTGACGCCACTCGCCGATTTGCGCCTTGAGGTCGAGGAGCACGGGCAGCATCGACTTCATGACTGG
>DATJIP010000032.1:0-19288 GCA_035493235.1 Steroidobacteraceae bacterium | reverse complement strand
CGATGTGATCGACGGCGCCACGAGATGGATCTGCACCGCGTTCAGCTTGTTGGCGGAATCGAACGACGCCTGCAACGTGTTGCGCGCGGGCGGACGATACTTGTCGTGCGTCATGTCGTCTTCGCGCGTCCACAGCAGCTTCACCGGCTTGTTCACCGCTTTCGCGCATTCGACAGCGGCCGGAATGAAGTCTCCCTCCAGACGGCGGCCGAAGCCGCCGCCGAGGAACGTCGTGTGCACGAACACTTTCTCTGGCGGCAGTCCCGAGGCCTGCGCTGCCGCGCCTTGTGCGATCTGCTGAACCTGCGTCGGCACGTAGATGTGGCAGCCGTCGTCGCGGAACTCGGCGGTGCAGTTCATCGGCTCCATCGTCGCGTGCGCGAGCAGTGGCAGCTCGTAGGTGGCCGCGAAGCGCCGCCCGGATTTCACTGCCGCTTCCGCGTCGCCATCTTTGCGGACCTGCTTGCCCTTGCCGCTCGCAGCCGTCTTCAGTCCCGCGCTGATCGCTGCATTCGTCAGCTTCGCGTTCGGGCCCGGGGTCCATTCGATCTGCAGCGCATCTCGCGCCTGCTTCGCTTGCCACCAGGAGTCGGCGATCACGGCGACGCCGGAAGACGTCTGCAGCACCTGTTTCACGCCCGGCATGCCTTGAGCCGCGTCGGCTTTGAAGCTCTTGACGGTGGCACCGAGCTCGGGCGGCTGCGCGAGCGCCGCGTACAACATGTCCGGCAAACGCGTATCGATGCCGAACGGCGCGCTGCCATCGACCTTCGACGGCGTATCGAGCCGCGGTTGCGGCTTGCCGATGTACTTGAACTCGTTGCGCGTCTTGAGCTTCACGTTCTCGGGCTTCGGCAGCGCCGCGGCGGCTTCCGCGAGCTCGCCGAACGATTTGCGGCGGCTCGTGAACACCACGTAGCCGTCGGCAACGGAGCACGACTGCGGCGGCGCGTCCCAATCTTTCGCAGCCGCGCTGATCAATCGCATGCGCGCTTCGGCGCCGGCCATGCGCAGCTTCTCCCACGCGTCGCGCACGCTGGTGCTGCCGCCGGTCACCTGACCGCCCAGCAGATTGTTGATGTACTCCTTGCCCGGCGGCGCGAACTCGACCTTGATGCTCGACGGCGCAACGCCGAGCTCTTCGGCGAGCAGCGTCGGCAGCGCCGTGTACACGCCCTGCCCCATCTCGGAGCGATCGCAGAGAACAGTGATCGAGCTGTCGGTGCCGATTCGCAACCATGCATTGGCAGCGATCTGCTTCACCGGTCCGGTCGCCTTCGCAGCCTCTTCGGGCTTGCTGCACGCGGGCAGATACATCGCGATGACCAGGCCGCCGGTGGCGGTCGCCGCAGTCTTCAGGAAACTACGACGCGACACATTGTCGTTTGGGTCGTCATGTGGGACGCGCATCATGTCAGCCGCCCTCCTTCACACCGAGCTCGGCCGCGCGATGAATCGCTTTGCGAATGCGCGGATAGGTCCCGCAGCGGCAGATGTTGCCGGACATCGCACCGTCGATGTCGGCGTCGGTCGGTTTCGGGTTCTGCTTGAGCAGCGCGACTGCGGCCATGATCTGGCCGGATTGACAGTAGCCGCACTGGGGCACGTCCATCTCGATCCAGGCCTGCTGCACCGGGTGGCTTCGATTGCTCGATAGGCCTTCGATCGTCGTAATCGATTTCCCGGCAACGCTCTCGGCTGGGGTGACGCATGCGCGCGTCGGCGCGCCGTCAACGTGCACGGTGCAGGCACCGCATAAAGCCTTGCCGCAACCGTACTTGGTGCCAGTGAGTCCGAGCGTATCGCGCAACACCCACAGCAGCGGTGTGTCGCCTGCGACATCGACATCCTGCGCCTGACCGTTGATCGTGAGCTTGATCATTTCCAGTCCCCCATTTGCGCCGCGAAGGCTCGTCGTTGTGGTTGCCTACTATACGCCGCGTCTGCGCAACACGCGCCGCAGTGCTTTTGTCAGTCAAATGGGGGGTTATGCGGACCCTTCTCCCTTCGTGGAAGTGAAAGTGTCGGCACCTCGCGACGCATGATTGCAATTCAGGGTCGGTAGGTTTGACACCCCGTCACTTCGTATGTCATTTACCTCCGCTCGAATTCCAACAGGAGACTCGTCATGGCGTTGTGGAAAGACCAGTACGGCCGCGAACAGAACACGCCGGAACCTGCGGCGGACAAACCTGCCGCAGCCACGCCGGTGAGCAACATCGAGTCTGCCCGCCAGCCGGCAGCCGCAGCGCAGCCGCGCGGCGAAGCGAAAGAATCGCTGCTGGCAGCGGGTCTGACGATCGAAGGCAAGATCGAAGGCACGGGCCATGTGCGCATCGCCGGTAGTTTCAAAGGCGACGTGCACGTGCAGGGCAATCTGACGATCGAAGCCGGCGCCAAGGTGACCGGCGGCGTGCGCGCCAACACGGTCGTTATCGGTGGCGAGCTGGAAGGCAACATCGATGCGGCCGCCCGCGTCGAGCTGCTGCAGACCGGCGTGCTGAACGGTGATCTGAAGGCAGGCTCGCTCACGGTCGCCGCAGGCTCCCGCATGCGCGGTCGCGCCGAGTTCGGCTGGGACGAGAAAGGCGGCAAAGTTTAAGAGGCCTGCCTCGTGAACACCGGCCGCGTCGTGCTGACGGGCAAGACGCGCGTCTGCCCGCACTGCAAGTCGACGATTCTCGAAAGCTCGAGCGTCTGCCCGGCTTGCCAGCACCACCTGAAGTTCGACCCGAAGGCGATCGTCGAGCGCCGGCTGCAGCCGGCGTTCTCGGCGCTGCGCGTCGAAGGCGGATTCAAACACCCTGCGGGCGGCGAGCCGTGGGAGTACTCGGTCGTCGTCTCGATCCGCAACGATCGTGGCGAGGAGCTGGCACGCAAGGTCGTCGGCGTCGGCGCACTCTCCCCCAACGAGGGCCGGCAGGTCATGGTGTCGGTCGACGTGTTCACTGCGACCGGCCCGCCGATCGAAGTCGAGCGCCGCGCCGATACGACCCAGGCGCCGGACAGAAGGCCGGCGGAGAAGCCCGCCGAGAAGAAAGAGTTGCCGGAGCCGCAGCGCAGTCTGCAGAGCATGGCCCAGCAAACCAAGGACCGGCTGAAGCCGCCGAAGTAGGCGTCCGCTGCGCGCATGCCGCGAATCTATCTGGTGAGACATGCCAAGCCCGCGGCAGCGTGGGGTGACGACCCCGATCCGGGGCTCGATGCGCTCGGCATAACGCAGGCTGCGGCCACCGCGCAGCAACTCGCGAAGGCAGTCGCAAAGGCGCCGCTTTATTCGAGTCCGCTGCGTCGCTGCCGCGAGACCGCGCTACCGCTGTGCGAACTGTGGCAATCCGCTGCGACGGTGCTGCCAGCAGTGGCGGAGGTTCCGTCGCCGCCCGTCGGTCGCGATGCGAAACGCGAGTGGCTGACCGCAGCGCTGCATGGAACGTGGAGCGAGTTGCAGCGGAATGCGCCGGCCGGATCGATCGATTACCTGGACTGGCGCCGCAGCGTTGTCACAGCACTGCAAGCATTGCCACACGATTGTGTCGTGTTCACGCATTACGTCGCGATCAACGTCGCGGCAGGTGCCGCGCAACGACGTGAAGAAGTCCTGTGCTTCCGGCCGGATCATGCGTCGGTCACGGTGATCGATGCCGACACGCACGGATTGCGATTGGTCGAGCTCGGCTCGCAAGCACAGACCGGCGTTCTGGTGTAGGTCGGGGCTTTAGCCCCGACACATTGCGGCGGGACGCAGCGAACGCTACAGATCGTAGCGTCTCTCTTCACTTCACTAGTGAAGCAAACGTAAGTAATCGGTGGCGCGGGTCCACTCGTATAATCGCGCTCCTTTCCTGGCTGTCACCGCGAGAACACGCTCATGAAAATCTCCATGTACGAAGCCTCGATCCCCACGTTCCTGCATTCACTGCGTAGCCTGAAGGCGATCCTGCAGAAAGGCGTGGCGCACGCCGAGTCGAAGAAGTTCGAGCCGGCATTGCTCGCCACCACGCGCCTCGCGGTGGACATGCTGCCGCTGACGCGTCAGGTGCAGATCGCAAGCGACGCGGCCAAGGGTGCGGCGGCGCGCCTCGCCGGCGTCGATCCGCCGAAGTTCGAAGACAACGAGACGACGATTGCCGATCTGATCGCGCGCGTCGACAAAACGATCGACTACCTGCAGAGCTTCAAGCCGGAGCAGCTCGACGGCTCCGAGGACCGCACCATCAACATCCCGACGCCGCGCCAGACGTTCTCGTTCCCGGGATTGATCTTCCTGCGCCACTGGGCGCTGCCGAACTTCTTCTTCCACGTGACCACGGCCTACAACCTGCTGCGTCACAACGGCGTGGAGATCGGCAAGGCCGATTACCTCGGCAAGGTCAGTTAAGACGCAGTGACGAGGGTCACGGCAGTCACGTGGGTCACGAAGACGATTTCCTTCGTGACTTTCGTGACCCTCGTGACCCCCGTGACTTCTCCGCCACCTGCACATCCAATCCACGGATGCACCGGTGCAGCAGACTTTGTAGCTGCGCTACTTCGCGCTCCTTGAGCGCGGCGAGCATCTTGCGCCAGATCGCTTTGCCCACGACCTTCGCGTGATCCATCTGTTTGCTGCCACGCGTCGTGACATACCAGCTGTCGGCACGCGGACTCGACGGATGCGGCCGGCGCTCCAGCTGACCGTCGCGCTCCATGCGATGCAGGATCGTATTCATCGTCTGCGCGGTGACTGAGCTGCGTCGCGCCAACTCCGCACCGGCGAGACCGGGCTCCGCGTCGACGGTGTACAGCGTCGCCAGGTGGGCGAACGACATCTCGATGCGCTCGCTGCGCAGGCCCTCATCGACCGCCGCACGTAAAGAATGGTGTAGACCCTTGAGCAGATAAGGGATCGCCTCTTCGGGCGGCAGCGACTGCAGATGGGTCTCAAGACTTCTTGACGATGGGCGTGACACGCGGCGCATGGCTCCATATCAGGTTGCTGATATCATATCAGCAAGCTGATATCGGACAACCCTCCCGCCCCCGCCAAATGATCACTTCGAGCGCTCTCACAAATCTTGGCAGTTACCTGCCGCAATCGCGGCGCGGCCGCCTGCTCGCCGCTATCGGCGTCACCTTGGCGCTGCTCGTCGCGTTGATCATGGTGCTGCGCGGCGGCTCCACTCGCATGCACGCGCCTGCTGCCGCCGCTGCGGCGCCAGCTGTTACGACGAAGACACTCGAGACCATGCAGGTCGCGCGCGGCGTCGTTGCCAACGGCACTGTCTACGCATGGCAGGAAATCGTCGTCGGTCCCGAGGTCGGCGGTTATCGCGTTGCCGCGGTCAACGTCGAGGTCGGCGATCACGTTCGCAAGGGCCAGGAGCTGGTGCAGCTGTCGGAAGATCTGCTGGCGTCGGATGTCGCGTCGAAGCGCGCCAATCTGGAGCAGGCGCAGGCGTCGCTCGAGAATGCGGAGTCGGCGTATCGTCGTGCCACTTCTTTGTCGGGCTCGGGTGCGTTGTCGCAATCGGATCTCGACAAGTTGCGCTCCGAGGAGCTCGCGGCGAAGGCGCGCGTCGAAGTGAGCAAAGCGGAGTTGCAGGCGTCGGATCTGCGCCTGCGCCACACCCGTGTGACTGCGCCCGATGACGGCGTCATCTCCGCACGCAGCGTCAACGTCGGCCAGGTCGCGCAGGTCGGCACCGAGATGCTGCGGCTCCTGCGCAAGGGTCGCGTCGAATGGCGCGCAGAGATTCCCGAATCGCGCATCCGCGAGATCCGCGTCGGTCAGAACGTGACGCTCACGACTGCCGACGGTGCGCAGCTCGACGGCAAAGTCCGCACGATTGCGCCGACCATCGAAAGCAGCACGCGCGCCGGACTCGTGTATGTCGACATTCCGTCGACGGGTGCCGCGCGTCCCGGCATGTTCGCTCGCGGCGAGATCCTGCTTGGACAGAGCTCGGCGAGCATGGCGCCGCTGTCCAGTGTCGTCACTCAGGACGGTTACACCTACGTGTTCGTCGTCAATGAGCAGCAGCTCGTCGTGCGCCGTCGTGTCGAGACAGGCGCGGTGCACGACACGCAGATCGAGATCGTCGGCGGCGTCGAGCCGGGCGAGCGCATCGTCGACAAAGGCGCCGGCTTCCTCAAGGACGGCGATCGCGTGCGGGTCGTCGTCGGCGTGCCCGAGGGCGGAGAAGGCGCGTGAACTTCGTCACCTGGTCGATCCGCAACCCGGTTCCCGTCGTCGTCCTGTTCGTCGCGCTCACGGTCGCGGGGCTGATCAGCTTCGCGAAATTGGGCGTGCAGGACCGGCCCGATGTCGAGCTGCCTGCGGTCGTCGTGACGATAGCCTATCCGGGCGTGCCGCCTTCGCAGCTCGAGTCGGAAGTCACGCGCAAGATCGAAGATGCAGTCGCGACGGTCGCGGGCATCGAGCACATTCAATCGGTCGTCAACGAAGGCGTGTCGACGACTTCGATTCAGTTCCGCTTCGAGCGCGACATCAATGAAGCGGTCGATGAGATACGCGATGCCGTGACCGGCGTACGCGCCGATCTGCCGGCGGACGCACGCGAGCCGGTGATCTCGCGCATCACGACGGCGGGCAGCCCGGTCGTCACGTTCAGCGTCGCGTCGCCGAACATGAGCGACACGGAGCTGTCGTGGTTCGTCGACCTCACCGTGATGCGCGAGCTGACCGCGGTCAAAGGCGTCGGCAGCGTCAAACGCGTCGGCGGCGTGACGCGCGAGATCCGCGTCGATCTCGACCCCGATCGCATGGCTTCGCTCGGCGCGACGGCCAGCGACGTGTCGCGGCAGCTGCGCCGGATCCAGGCCGAATATCCCGGCGGCGAAGCTCGCGTCGGCGGGCTCGAACAGAGCGTGCGCACGACGGGCACGATTTCTTCGCCGCAAGAGCTCGCCGCACTGCCGATCGTGCTGCCGGACGGCCGCACGCTGCGGCTCGACACAATCGCCGAGGTGCGCGACCAGGCCGCAGAACAGCGCCAGCTGGCGCTGCTCGACGGCAAGCAGGTCATCGGCTTTCAGGTAGTCCGTTCCTGGGGAGCGAGTGCGCTCGACGTCGCGGAAGCTTCGCGCGCAGCAGTCGCGCGGCTCGGCAAGCAGCATTCGAACGTCCGCTTCCAGGAAGTCAGCTCGACAGTCGATTTCATTCGCGAGTCGTATTCGGCATCGATGGAGATGTTGTTCGAAGGCGCGCTGCTGGCCGTGATCGTCGTGTTCGTGTTCCTGCGTGACTGGCGTGCCACGTTCATCTCCGCCGCTGCGCTGCCGCTCGCGATCATCCCGACGTTCTGGGCGATGTACCTGCTGGGCTACACGCTGAACCTGCTCACCTTGCTCGCGCTGTCGCTGGTCGTCGGCATGCTGGTCGACGACGCAATCGTCGAAGTGGAAAACATCGTGCGTCACCTGCGCGAGGGCAAGAAGCCGCTCGAAGCCGCGACCGACGCAGCGATCGAAATCGGTCTCGCCGTCGTCGCGACGACCCTCACGCTGTGTGCCGTGTTCGTGCCGGTCGCGTTCATGGGCGGCGTACCGGGCGAGTTCTTCCGTCCGTTTGCCTTCACGGCGGCCGTCGCCGTGATGTTCTCGCTGCTGGTCGCTCGCATGCTCACGCCGATGATGGCCGCGTACATGTTGCGTCCGCATGCGGAGCAGAACGAAGACAGCTGGATCAAGCGCAAGTATCTCGTCGCGATCGAGTGGTGCCTGGGACATCGTCGCAGGACGCTCGCGCTTGCGACGGTCCTGCTGATCGCTTCATTCATGTTGATTCCGTTCATTCCGAAGGGCTTCGCGCCGGCCGGCGATGTCGGTTTCGCGGTGCTGCAAGTCGAGCTGCCGCCAGGTGCGTCGATGCAGGAGACAACTCACGTCGCCGAAACCATTCGCGCTCGCGTGAAGCAGTTGCCGGAAGTCACGAGCGTGTACAGCATCATCGGCGCATCTCCTGGTGGCGGCGGACCGGGCGGTCCCGGCGACTCGGTCGGTGACGTGCGCCGCGCAAGCCTCACGATCAAGCTGACGCCGCGCGACCAGCGCGAAATGACGCTGCAGGAATTCCAGGTACTCGCAGCGACGGCGTTGCGCGACATTCCGGGCGTGCGACTGTCGTTCGGCGGAGGCAGCGGCGGCGGCAAGCTGCAACTGACTCTCGCGAGCGACGATCCCGAGCAGTTGAATGAAGCGGCGGCTGCGGTCGAGCGCGACCTGCGCACGGTGCCCGGTCTGAGCAACGTCACGTCGAGCGCGAGCTTGTTGAAGCCGGAGATCGTCATTCGTCCGCTACCGGACCGCGCGGCCGCGGCCGGCGTCACGACCGACACGCTCAGCACCGTCACGCGCATTGCGACGTCCGGTGACGTCGAGAACAGTCTCGCGAAGTTGAATCTTGCCAGCCGTCAGGTGCCGATTCGCGTGCAGCTCCGCAACGACGCACGCAGCGACCTGGAGCGGATTCGATTGTTGTCCGTGCCGGGCAAGTCCGGTCCGGTGCCGCTGGTAAGCGTTGCCGAAGTGTCGATGGGTGCTGGCCCCGCGCGCATCACGCGCTACGACCGCAGCCGCAACGTCACCGTCGAAGCAGATCTCAACGGCCTGCCGCTCGGCGACATGGTGAAGAAAGCGCGGCAACTGCCGGCGCTGCAGAACCTGCCGGCCGGCGTGCACCAGGTCGCCTCCGGCGAAGTCGAATTCATGATGGAGTTGTTCGCCGGCTTCGGCCAGGCGATGGTCGTCGGTATTCTGTGCATCTACCTGTTGCTGGTGCTGCTGTTCCGCGAGTTCCTGCAACCGATCACGATTCTCGCGGCGCTGCCGCCCTCCGCCGGCGGCGCGCTGTTCTTCCTGTTCATCACGGGCTACGAGATGTCGGTGCCGTCGCTGATCGGCATGCTGATGCTGATGGGCATCGTGACCAAGAATTCGATCCTGTTGGTCGAGTACGCAGTGATGGCGATGCACACGCAAGGTATGTCGCGCCACGACGCGCTGATCGACGCGTGCTCGAAGCGGGCGCGGCCGATCGTGATGACCACGATCGCGATGGGCGCCGGCATGTTGCCGATTGCCACGGGCTGGTCGGGCGATCCGAGCTTCCGCGCGCCTATGGGCGTGGCGGTGATCGGCGGCCTGCTGGCGTCGACGGCGCTGAGCCTGTTCGTCGTGCCGGTGATCTTTACGATCACCGACGATCTGCAGCAGAGGATGCGGCGCGTGATGGCGCGCTTCAAGAAGCCGGACGCGGCGCATCCGGCCGAAAGCGTCGGCTAGTTTTCCTTCGGTGCACTGACCGGCTGGCCGAGAAACACCAGCCGGTCGTTCAGCGCGGCGACCATGTCCACGTAAGCTGCAGCCCGTTGGTCGCTACGCGTGATTGCATCCGCGGATTCCAGCGCTTCGTTGAAGATCGACGTGCCTTGATCGACGTTGCCGGTCTTGACCCGCGCCGCCGCGAGCGCAGCGAAGGCCGCCGGCTTCGGCTGCTTTTCATCGATCTTACGCACGGCGCGCCGTGCCGCTTCGATCGTCTCCTGCGATAGCGGCGTCGTCGCACGCAGCATCTGCATCCCGAGCACGCCGAACTGAGCTGCCGCCTCGATCAACGGGTCCGAGAACTCCGCAGCACTCGCAGCCGCAGAACCGCTGTCCGCGTTCGCTTGCATGGTCACGACATCGCGTACCAGCAGCGCTCGCTGGACGCGATCATTCATCTGCAGTGCCGTCTGCAGCGCGCCCGCCGAATCGCCGGCGCGTGCCATGCCGCGAGCGATGTGATCGAGCGTGTCCTCGCGCCGCTCGCCGCGTTCGAGCTTCTGTGCTTCGCGCAGAGCTCGAGTGAGTGTCTGCATAGCGGCCGCGCGATCTCCACTCAATGCTTGCAAGCGTCCGAGCTGCCCGAACGTCAGTGCGCGCCGTTCAGGCTCGCGCGGAAAAGCTTCGACCGTCGCGATCGCAGTCTCGAACATCTGTTTCGCGCCAGTTGTATCGCCAGCCACTGCGCGCGAGGCTGCGAGCCGACCCTGCATCGCGGCCCGATACAGATCGTCATCGATCTTCTGCAACGTCGCGACGGCGCCGTTCATATCTCCCTTGTCCGCACGCGCGAGCGCGACGCGTCCGTAGACCTGCGCTCGATCCGCGCGGCGTACGCGTCCAACCATGGCGTCGGCGCGATCGTTGTGTCCCATGCGAACTTCTGCAACAGCGATGTCGCCGGCGGCGAGTGCTTGATAGAACGGATCGTCGATGTCGCGCAGGATGTCGCGTGCGTTGGCCAGATCGCCGCGGGCCGCAGCGATCGCGACGAGCTGCCGCAGGACCTCGCTCTTCGCTTCACGCTCGCGGATTGTCTCGGCCGTTTGCTGCGCGCCGGCGATGTTGCCCGCGCGTAACTCGACCGTCGCGATCTGCACGAGCGCAGCGCCTTGCTGCCGCTTTGCTTCGATTCGATTGGCTGTCTCGCGAGCGCCCGCCAGGTCTTCGGCGGCAATCTGCGCTAGCACGACGTCGTTCAGCACCCAGTCGCGGAAAGCCGGCTCGCGAATCTGCGCGACTGCTGCAAGGGCCAGGTGGATCGTGCGATCGCTGGCAGTCTCGCCGATGAGCGTCTGCACGCGCGCGATGCTGGCGAGCGTTTCGGCACGCCGATAGGGATCGTCGATGGTGTCGGCAGCAGCGAGAGCACGCGCCAGCGCGACGCCGCGCCACTGCTGAGGATCGTCGAGGGACTGGGTGTGCGCGAGAGCGATCGTTGCCGCGAGCAACACCGCAACCGACAGAACGCGCCGAAACTGCATGCGGCTAGCGTCTGCCGCCCGCAGTCAAAGGTCAACCGCGGGCTAGCACCCGATAATCGGCGCGACCGCGGCGCGAATTCTCTGCATCTGCGGCTGCGTGACCATGCCGCCGAGCAGCTTCAGGAAGTGCGGGTGCTGGCACCCGGACGCGATGTACTGCCAGCGATAGGCGCGCAGCACGGTCTCGCGGATTGCGTGCTGCTCGGCCGGCGAGAAAGTACGCTCGCACAGGCGCATGAAATATGCGGCATCGGCCGCCGACTGACCTTGCAGCAGGTGATCGAGGCTGCTCATGAGCGCGATCAGATCGTCGACCGCGGCATCCCGCGCCTCGGGGCTCAGCGCGCGGTCCTCGCGGCACCATTCGATCTCGTCCATCACCGCGTGCTGGCATTCCTCCAGCCAGTGGAAGCGGAACACGTCGCGATACAGATCCGACAGCTCCTCGTCGCGCTCGATGCTTTCCCGGTAATGGACCTGCGTGAACAATTCGACGTGACAGGTCATCGCCAGCACGGCCCAGGTCGACTTGCCGAGCACCGTGCGCGCGATTTCGTTGGCGTCGGCGACCAGCACGTAGCCGCCCGGCATCTTCATGTTGAGCGCCGCCTCGATGCGGCGGAACAGCTCCTGGTGCTTGATCTCCTCCTCGCTGAAGCGCACCAGGCCTTCGAGCGCGATCTGGTCGCCGAGGCCGTAGCGGATCGCGATCTCCAGCGTCTTGGTGCTGATGAAGCGTTCCAGCAGCCCGAAGATGCAGGCATAGCTGCGGCCCTGCACGTGGCTCATGGTGCGCTTCTCTTCCGCGGTCAGGAACGGCAGGTCGGTGACCTTGGTGAGCCCGTCCGGCAGGAACTTGCGGCGAAAGTCGAAGCTGCGGCCCCGGAACACATCGGCATCGATGTCCCAGCGGACGCGCTTGGAAGCCTTGATACAGCGGGCGTAGCGGGCGCGATCGCTGTTCTCCTGGAACAGGCGCTCGGCAGCGGGCGAGACGACGAGATCGACGGCGGCGTTCATGGCAGCGAATACTGGGCCAACTGCGCAATTCGCACATGAGGCAGCCGCCTCATTCGATGCGGCGCTGCGCCCGGGACAAATGTCCCACGTACTTTAGGGAAGGGGCGGCTGGTCGCGCTTTAGCCCGGCTCTCAGAACAGCCCGCGGTCGCGGGCCAGGACGATCGCCCGCGAGCGCGAGTCGACGTTGAGCTTCTCGAAGATATTGGTCAGGTGGTTGCGCACCGTCTTCTCGCTGATGAACAGCTTGCGCGCGATCTCGCCATTGCCGTCACCATGCGCCACGAGCCGCAGAATCGCGTTTTCGCGGGCGGTCAGCTCGGGCAGGTCGCCACTCTGCGGCGTGTCGTGCGCGGGCTCGCGCGGCCCGAGGAAATCCACGAACGCCTCGCAGAAGCGCTCCCACGCCGGCTCGCCCTCGGTCAGGATGTGATTGCGGCTCTCCAGCGTCACGAAGCTGGCGCCGGGTATTTCCGCGGCGAGCAATCTGCCCTGCTCGAAAGGAATGCGCCCATCGCCGCGCGCGTGCAGCACCAACGTCGGCACCGCCACCTTCGGCAGCAGCGCCCGCACGTTGATGTCACCGTACGATTCGAGAATGCGCGCCGCGATCTCCGGCTGCGTCGTGGTACGCATCAGATCGCTGAACCACCGCACCTGTTCGGCGTTTGCGTCCGGAATGAACAGGGAGGCGAACAGCTGGCGGAACGCCGGGTTCTCCTGGCCCCAACCCTGGCGGATCAGCTCGTTGAGCGCCTCGCCCCGACGGCGCTCTTCCGGACCGCGCTGTCCCCAGCCCTCGGCGTAGCAGCCATAGAGCACGAGCTGCGTGACGCGCTCGGGATGTCGTACGGCGTATTCGATACAGGCCGCGCCGCCTTGGGAGACGCCGAGCAGCGGGAAGCGATCGAGGTCCGACGCCTCGACGATCGCCTCCAGGTCGGCGACCTGGGCCTCGGGCGACAGATTTTCGGCATTCCAGTCCGAGAGGCCGCAGCCGCGCGGATCGAAGCGGATCAGCTGCCGCCCGGAGGACAGGAACCGGAACCAGTGGCGCCAGACCGGGCTCTGCCAGTCGAACTCGAGGTGCGACAGCCAGTTCGCCGACTTGACCAGCGGCGCGCCGCTGCCCGAAGTCGCGACCGCCAGGCGTACGCCGTCGACGGACTTGATGAACCGGATCGTTTGCTGCATCGAGGACACGGGAGTGCGATGGCGGGGCTGCCAGCCGCCGCCGCCAAGAATACACGCCCGAGGCGATCAGATGGCGCGCAGGGCCGTCGCGACCGGAAGTCGTGCAGCTCGCACGGCAGGGAACAGGCCGCCGATCAGGCCGATCGTGCAGGCCCAGAGGATTCCGGTAGCGATCAGCGCCGGACTGACGCTCAGCTCGAAGATCAGGTGGCCGGCCGCCGCGCCGCCGCCGGAGGTACTCACCTGATGACCGTTGAAGAACAACCAGGCCATGGCTGCGCCGATCACTCCGCCGATGAGCGCGAGCAACAGCGCCTCCGCCAGCACCGACATCACCATCGCGGTCGCGCCGAAGCCGATGGCCCGCAACGTGGCGATTTCGCGTAGGCGCGCGCTCACGGCCGAATACATCGTGTTCAGCGCGCTGAAGATGGCGCCGATCGCCATGATGCCGCCGACCACATAGGCGATGACGTAGATCACCTTGCCGATCGTCTCCGACTGGTGGCGGTAATACTCGCGCTCGCGACTCACGTCGACGGCGAGCGCCGGGTTGGCCGAGAGCGCGTCCTTGAACTTCTGGAACGAAGCCGGCGAGTCCAGCAGCACCGTCACGCTTTGAAAGCTGCCGCGCTGCTCGGCCGCGATCAGCGTTTCCGCATCGGTCATCAGCGACGACTCGTGCGAGTCGCCACCGGTCGTGAAGACGCCGACCACGGTCCAGGTCGCGCCGTGCGTCTTGAACTTGTCGCCGACGTTCAGGCCCTTGAACTCCGAGTGCGCCGCTTTGCCGACGATCACCTCGGTCACGGCGGGCTGGAACATGCGGCCTTCGACGATCTTCAGCTCCGGCCGCACCTGGTGCAGCTGCGGCCCGACGCCGCGCAGCGCGACGTTCACTTCCGCGTTGTCCTCTTTGCGAAACAGATTCACCAGACGCAGGCTTTCCGGCGAGGCGATCGGCTTGCCATCGCTGCCCCGCTTGATGCCGGGCGCATCTTCGATAAGCCGGGCGGAATCGCGCGGCAGCGCACTGCCCATCTCCGAGGCCGAGCCGTTACGCAGCACGATGGCGCGATCGTCGCGTCCCGAGTGCTCCATGGTCGCGAGCATGCCGGTGGACATCGCCAGCACCGAGACCAGCACGGCGACGACGCCGGCGATGCCGATCACGATGACGATCGAAGTGCCGATCCGGTGCGGCAGGCTCTTGAAGTTCATCAGCGTGACGGCGCTGATCTGCTTGAACAGGTTCATGCCCGACTATCTCCCCGCGAGCGCATCGACGATGTTCAGCTGGCGCGCACGCCAGGCCGGCGGCAGGCCGCTGACCAGCGCGAGGATCAGCGCGACGCCGCTGCCCATCGCCAGCACGATCAGAGGCATCGTGAAGTTGCCGAAGATCACTTTCAGCGCGCCGGAGTTGAAGACCAGCGTCGCCAGCACCAGACCGATCGCGGCAGCGAACAGGCACAGCGCGAGCGCCTCGATCAGCACCAGGGCCAGAACCTTGGTATCGGAGAAGCCGAGCGTTTTCAGCACGGCCAGCTCCGGCGTGCGCTCCCGGACCGACTGCATCATGGTGTTGGCCGTGAGGAACAGCAGCGTGAACAGCACGGCGCCGACGATCGCGTTGACGATGAAGTTGATGTCACCGATCTGCTTGAGCTGCATCTGCGCGAGCGCCGACTCCGTTTGAGTGCGCGTCTCGTAGGTCGAATTCTCGAACATGGCGTCGATCTGCTTGGAGATGCTGGTCGCCTGGTGCGGATCGCTGATGCCGACCAGGTAGTAGTGCACGATGTTGCCGCCGAAGGCGCTGTTCTCTTTGAAGTAGTCCTGGTTCAGATAGAACGAGGGGAAGCCGCCGCCGTACGACGACGTGTCGAAGATGCCGACGATGTCGAACATCCAGGTGCTGCTGCCCTGCTTCGTGGTCCAGATCGAGGTGCCGATCGGCACGCGGTCGCCGACCTTCCAGCCGTATTTCTTCGCCAGCTCGCTGCCGACGAGCGCGCCGGTGCGCGTCTTCTGCATCGCCTCGAGATACTCGGGCTTGATCTTCATCTCGCGGTAGACCTTGAACAGCGGCTCGGCGTCGGTCGCGAACGCCGGGATGGCGTTCTTCGCGTTCTGGTAATAGCCGCCGAAGTACGTCCAGTGCGAGACCGCGCGCACGCCCGGCACGTTCTTGATGCGGGCGGCGTAGGAGATCGGCAGGCCGTCGGTCATGTTGGTCTTGGCCGAGACGTACAGGCGATCGACGTTGAGATTGGTGATGACGGTGTTGAACCCCGTGTTCAATCCCTGCAGCAGCCCGAACAGCAGGAACGCAACCACGATCGATGCCATCGTGAACAGCGTGCGGGCGCGCTTGCGCCACAGGCCCGCCCATATCAGGCCGAAATATTTCATGCTGCGCGTCTCGCGGCTTCGTGCACCAGCTGGCCTTTGTCGAGATGGAGTTCGCGCGAAGCGTACTCGGCCGCTTTCGGATCGTGCGTGACCATCACGATGGTCTTGCCCTGACTACGATTCAGAGCCTGCAGCAGATTCATGATCTCCTCGGCGCTGCGACGGTCGAGATCGCCCGTCGGCTCGTCGCACACGAGGAGCGTCGGATCGGCCACGAGCGCACGCGCGATGGCGACGCGCTGCTGCTGACCGCCGGACAGTTCGTTCGGTTTGTGCTTGCCGCGATCGGCCAGACCCACCAACTGCAGAGCGATCTCGACCCGCTTGCGGCGCTCGCCGCCCGACAGATTGGTCAGCAGCAACGGCACTTCGACGTTTGCTTCCGCAGTGAGGACCGGCAGCAAGTTGTAGAACTGGAACACGAAGCCGATGTGTCGCGATCGCCAGGTGGAAAGAGCGGCGCGCGACAAGCTGTCGATGCGCTCGCCTGCCACGTAGACCTCGCCGGTCGTCGGCTGATCGAGACCCGCGATCAGGTTCAGCATCGTGGTCTTGCCCGAGCCCGAGGGCCCCATCAGGGCGAGGAATTCGCCGGACGCGATGTCGAGATTCACGCCGTGCAGGACTTCGACCTGCTGTTTGCCGCGCAGATAGCTCTTGGCGACGTTGCGCAACGAGACGACTGGAGTCATTGAGGATCCCGCCTTCTTCGAGCCGATTTGGAGTGGTTTTCAGCGTCGGCGAGTGTACGACGGGGTCGCAGGCACTGTGAGACCGAGTCGGCGAACGGCCGCAGGGAGCCGGCCAACGGCCGGCGCGGCTTTCAAGCGGTGGCGGGTTGTGCGACGAGACGGGCTTCGCGGATCGGCAGGTTCACCGCGGCGGCCAGCAGTGCGAGCGTGATGTCGGCGTACCAGATCCATTCGTAGCTGCCCGTCTGCGCGAGCGCGAGGCCGCCGAGCCACGCGCCGAGGAAGCCGCCGATCTGATGAGTAAGCAGCGTCAAGCCGAACAGCGTCGCGAGATAGCGCGTGCCGAACAACTTGCTGACGAGTCCGGACGTCGGCGGCACTGTGGCGAGCCAGGTGAAGCCGAGCGCGCCCGCGAACAGATAGACATTCAGCGCGGTCTTGGGCATCACGACGTAGAGGGCGACGATAAGCGCGCGGCTCGCGTAGATCATCGCGAGCAAATACTTCATGCGATAGCGCTGCCCGAGCCAGCCGGCCGAGAGGCTGCCCGCGACGTTGAACAGCCCGATCAACATGAGAGCAAACGGCGCGACCTCGGGACCGAGACCGCACAGTCGCAGATCGTTCGGCAGATGCGTGACGAGAAAAGCGATGTGGAAGCCGCAGGTGAAGAACCCGGCGTGCAGACACAGATAGCTCGGGTCACGCAACGCGACGCGCAGCTGCTCACCGAGTGTCAGGTGCGGCACCGGTGCCAGGCTCGCAGCGCCAGCCGCCGCGGACTGCGATCGCCGTAGCGGCAGCACCAACGGAATCGTCAGCAACGCAGCGAATGCGGACGCGAACATCGCGCTCGCCCAGCCCGCGGCTCCGATGATGAGCTGCACCAGCGGCGCGAACACGGACTGCCCCACGGAGCCGCCCGCGTTGATGAGCCCGGCCGCAAACGAACGGCGCTCGGGCGGAAGACGTTGCGCGGCAATGCCGATGAGGATCGAGAAGCTACCCGCCGCAGCACCCGCCGCCGACAGCACACCCATCGTGAGTAGCAGTCCAGTGCTCGACTTCGCGAGTGGCGTGAGCACACAGCCGAGCGCCAGCATGATGGCGCCGGCGATCACGACCTTCTCCGCACCGAACTTATCAGCGATCGCGCCGAACACCGGCTGCGCGGCGCCGAACATGAATTGCCCGACCGCAAGCGCGAAGCTCATCGCGACGATGGAAATGCCGGTCGACTGCGTGATCGGAATCAGGAACAGCCCGGACGTCTGCCGCACACCCATGGTGATCAGCAGGATCGCCGCGGCGGCCAGCGTCAGCGTCCACAACTGTCGCGGGCTGGATTTGCTGGTGTCATCCATTCGTAAGTATCGCCATGGCCTGGCGCGGACTCACAGGTACAGATTCGCCCCGTGCCGCAGGTACACCCGCCGGCGCCATAACGAAACGGAATCTGCTGATCAGTTCCGTGCCGCTTCGACGATCTTTTCGGCCTGCTTCTGCAGCTTCCGCCGCAGGCTGACCGGTTTGACGATGTCCGCCTCGTGCCCGACTTCGAACAGGATGCGCAGCGCGATGTCTTCGCGGTCGAATTCCAGCGTCACGGGCTTGCGACCGCGAAAATTGTCGCCCAGCGGCTCCAGTCGCGGCTGCAGCCACGAGCCGAACGAGTCCAGCAGGTGACGACGACCGCGCGCGCTGATGTTCACCTCGACGGCGAAGTTACGTGGCGGCGGATTGCTCTCGAAGCGCTCGCACCAGCGCTTCCAGAACTTCTGCAGATCGAAGTCGGCATCGCGCGCGAACGTTTCGTTCGTCGGCGTGAGCGTCTGCATGCGCGACATGCGAAACACGCGCATCTCGCGCTGGACACGACCGATCAGGTACCAGGTGTCGACCTTCACTACGAGCGCGTAGGGCTCGACGTGGTAGTCCTTGTGCTCGCCGTTGCTGCGCTCGTAGCGGATATCGACGCAAGTGTCTTTCCAGATCAGCGTGCGCAGCTCATCCAGAAACGGCGAAGCATTCTGCGAACGGA
The DNA here is from genome assembly GCA_035493235.1 of Steroidobacteraceae bacterium. Taxonomy (GTDB): domain Bacteria; phylum Pseudomonadota; class Gammaproteobacteria; order Steroidobacterales; family Steroidobacteraceae; genus Steroidobacter. The sequence continues at coordinate 1,119 of DATJIP010000032.1, read as the reverse complement.
ACCAGGGTTTCGTATCGAACAACAAGCGGCCGCGCGCGTGCTGTGCGCGCAGCTGATGGATCGACGGCACAGCCGCAGCGAGTTTGTCGAGCGCGGAGTGAGCAGGCATCGCCAGTTCGCGCACGCCCATCGATGCAGGACTCGCTATCAGCGCAAGCGCCTCCGCCTCGCCCGGCGACAGACCCGTCAGATCGGACGTGTAGCCTTCGACGAGACGTATGCCGCCGCCGCGGCCTGCTTCGGTGTACACCGGCACGCCCATGGAAGACAGCGCGTCGATATCGCGAAAGATCGTGCGGATCGACACTTCGAGACGCTGCGCCAGCTCGCCCGCCGTGAGCGGGTGGCCGCGTTGCAGAGCCATGAGGATGGAAATGAGCCGTTGCGCGCGCACGCTATCTCAGCATCCCTGCACCCATGAAGGCCGAAACGTAGTCGGCCTGGCTGCGACGAATGGCCTCGTAGGCTTCGTCGCGGCCGTAGACGTCGGTGATCTCGACCTTGTGCTCGGGTGAGCCGGGAACGTGCTTGTAGGTGAGGAAGTAGTGGCGCAAGCGCTCGATCACGGACGGCGGACATTGCGTGAGCTCGGTGAGCTCGCCATACAACGCGTCGTCGCGCATCACGGCGATGATCTTATCGTCGGCCTCGTTCGAGTCGATCATGCGCAGCCCGCCGATCGGAATCGCCTGTACCAGCAGGTCGCCATGGCCGATCGTCTTCTCGGTGAGCACGCACACGTCCATCGGATCGCCGTCGCCGATGATGCCTTTGCGTCCGGTGCGCTCGCTGCAGAAAGCGCCGACGCGGTCGGCGCACAGCGTACGCGGCAGGAAGCCGTACAGCGACGGACACACGTTGGAAAAGCGCTGCGGGCGATCGATCTTCAACAGGCCGGTGGACTTGTCGATCTCGTACTTGACCGTATCGGTCGGCACGATCTCGATGTACGCAGTGACAACTTGCGGAGCCTGGGCACCGAGCTCGACGCCGTGCCAGGGATGCGCGCGGAATGCAGAAGGGAAAAGTGTTGGCATACTGGGCCGCAATGATCGACCTCAAGTCTTACATCCGCAACGTTCCGGACTTTCCCCAGCCGGGAATTTTGTTTCGCGACAT
>DATJIP010000031.1:0-42023 GCA_035493235.1 Steroidobacteraceae bacterium | reverse complement strand
CCGTTGCTGCTGTTCCTCCGCTGAGAACTTTGGACGCTGGCCGACCTTCTCGAACACGCCGAGCGCGTTGTCGGTCACGCGGCCGTTCAAGTTGCCTTGCTCGTCGCGATCGAACGTGCCTCCCGGCGGATCGGGCGTATCGCGCGTAATCCCAGCGAGCTCGAACGCCTTGCTGTTGTAGAAGGTCGTGTGTCCGCCGCGATGCTGAACCGAGACCGGATGATCTTTCGACACCTTGTCCAGGTCATGAATGTTGAGCGGTCGCTTGTCCTTGACCTTCGTGTCGTCATAGAAGAAGCCTTCGACCCAGTAACCCGGCGGCGTCTGCTTCGCCTTTGCCGACAGCTTGTCGAGGATGCTGGCGATCGTGACGAACTCCACGTCGAACGGATTGCCGACGGCAACTTCGTACAGCAGCGTTTCGCCGACCGGATGATTGTGGCAATCGATGAAGCCCGGCACGATCGTCATGCCCTGCGCGTCGAACACCTGCGCGCCTTTGCCCGCCAGTGCGGCAATCTCCACGTTCGAGCCGACTGCAACGAAGCGCCCGCCGCGTATCGTGAAGGCCTCGGCCCGCGGCAAGCGCGCATCCACGGTGTAGATGTTGGCATTGCGAACGATCAGGTCTTGATCGCTCGCCCCTGCGATCGCCGCACTCAAGCGGCGGGGCAGGGCAGTGGCGGCGACGATGCCCAGCGCCGTCATGCCCAGAAATTCTCGACGGCTGCAGGTGCGAAGCTTCATTTTTCGGTGTCTCCCCGGTTCGCACTAGGATGCCACCGCAGCCGCGCGTCGTCATCGTGGTGAACTCTGTCACGGGACCACTCGCACGATGCCCAGCCCGCCGCCCGCGCCGTTCTTGGCCACGCCGGCCGCAACGATTTTGCCGTCCGGCTGGATCAGCACGTCGTTCGGCGTGTCGAGCCCGCTGAAGAAGTCGACGAGCAGCTTGCCGTCGGAGTCGAAGCTCGCATCCACTGCGCCGCTGCTGGTGAATCGCGCGATCCCGAAGTCGGAATTGCCGCGACCCACCGCGATGACCTTGCCGTCGGCCTGCAAGGCGATGCCGGCGGCTTTCTCGATCGAATCCGTGTTCACCAGACCGAACTGCGTCTCGATCACGCCACTGCTCTGCAGGCGCAGCAGCGCGCCGCGGAAGACTCCGGAGTGGATGGTGTACCCGCCGATCAGGATCTTGCCGTTGGGCTGAACCAGCACATCGAGCGCCTCATCCCAGTCGCCGCCATCGAAGTTCGCAGGCACGACGCCGCCCTCGTTGAAGTCGATGCGCACCGTGCCGTGCTGGGTACCGAACGTGGTATCGATGTCGCCGCTGGGCAGGAAACGCGCGATGCCCATGTCGGAGTTGCCCGAGCCGTTGTCGGTGAACACGCGGCCGACGACGACGATGCTGCCATCGGGTTGCAACGCTGCGGCGTTCACGAAATCGGACTTGCCACCGACCGTGATCGTCGCCTTGCCGTCGCCGCCGCCGAAGGTCGGATCGGGCGTACCGTCGGCCAGATAGCGCACGACCGCGAAGTCCTGATCGGCGCTGACGAATGTGCCGAGCTGCGCCTGACCGGCGACGACGATCTTCCCGTCCGGCTGAATCATCACGGCCTTGGCCTGGTCGTTCAGCCCATCGAACTCGGTCAGCACTTTGCCGCCAGTACCGAAGTTCGCGTCGGGAATGCCATTGGCGTTGAAGCGCGCCGTCATGAAGTCGAAGTTGAAGCCGGTGGGCGGCGATGTGGAGCCGGCGACGACGATCTTGCCGTCCGGCTGCAGCGCGATCGATTTCATCTCATCGAGGCCGTTGCCCAATGTGACGATCTTCGCTGTGCCGCCGCTGCCGAAGGTGGTGTCGAGCGAGCCGTCGGTGTTGTATCGCTGGATTTGCAGACCGCCCAGCACCAGCAGCTTGCCGTCAGGCTGCAGTGCGAGGGCAGTGGCGGCGGCTGTCGAGGCGAAGAGCTTGCCATGCGAGCCGAACGTCGGATCGAGCCCGCTGACGGCTTGCTGAGTCACGCAGTTCACTTCGATGTTGGTGACGTTCGCGTTGTCGATCGTGCCGCTGCCGTTCGTCAACGTGCACGTCTGCAGCGGATTGGTCGGCTGTGTCGCGACGCTGATCGAGTACGCGGTGCCGTCGGCCAGCGGCACCGGAAATGTGAATGTCCCATCGGCTGTCAGCTGCACCTGATCGAACGCATTCGTACGCAGCACGAGACCGCTGCCCTTCAGGCCGGAGACAGTTCCGCCGAGCGTGAAGATCTGCGCCGGCGGCACCGGGCGAGTGTCGTCGATGATCGTTACCTGGCTGGTCCCTTGACCGATGGTTGCGCAGCCAGTCGCATCCGACAGAGTCACCGTGAAGGTCTCATCACCTTCGGCGGCGGTGCTGTACACGAGAGGCACGTTGACGAACTTTGGCGCATCGTCGCCGTCAGCGAATGTGAGCGTAGTGTTCAGGCTCTGGTAGTCGCTGGGCGCGGTGGCCGTGCCATCGCTCGTCTTGATCTTGACGCTCACTTCGCCGGTGTGGCCGTCAGTACGCGTCACCATCAGATCGATGCCGCTCGACGCTGCGCCTTCGGGAACGTTCAACACCGGCGAAACCAGTCGCAGCTCGCCGCCGCGCGGCAGTGCATGGCACTCGGGCGGGAGATCGGGATCGTCGTTGGTCGGCTCGTCGGGACTGTCGGTCGGGTCGAGCCCTTCGATGATGACCTGCGGATTGCCGTCGATGGCAGTCGGATCGCGGAAGTGGGCGCCGACATAGTTGAATTCCGACGGACGTGTATCCCGCACGTCGGTGGTCACGGAGACTTTCAGCGTGAACTCTTCGTTCTGATCGACGCTCGAGATATCGATCGGGACCGAGAGCCGCTTCTTCAGGCTCACCCGCGCGCCGCGTCCGTCGCGGCCGTCGACATCCGTATCCACCAGCACATCGGCGTCGTTCCAGATCAGGTTGCCGGTCCCGTTGGACGGGACCGGCAGCCAATGTCCGCGCCAGCCCCACAAGCTCATGTAGCCCGTGCGATGAAACAGCTTGCGCCGCGCCGGATGGTTGGTACTGGGCTTCGTCTCGAGCTCGACGTAGTAAACGATTTGCGCGTGCTTTTCGGCGGAGCATTTGAGCCCGGGCTTCGCGCACAGGCCGGGATTCGGCGTGTCATCGTCGAAAGCTTCCAGCCGGGCCTGCGTGATCAGCAGCGTGAGCTTGGCGTTCGGCAGGCGCTTGATATAGCTCTGCGACTGATTGAAGTCGATGTTGCTGCCGGCGACATCCTCGTCGTCGTGTGCGGTCGGCGCCTCGTTCTCCACCGCATACGAACCGCCTCCCGGGCTCGAGAAGACCTGGCCCGTCGCACGGATGTCGCGGGATGGCAGCAGATCGAGCGGCACGCCGGGATCGAACATCGTCGCCGGGCCGAAGTCGTAGAGCCGCTTCACTTCTCCGCCTTTCTGCTTGCCGTTGTCTGTTTCGGGAACGACCTGATGGCTGTTGCGCTTGTATTCGAGGACTCGCCAATCGCGCGTCGGCGAGCCTTTCTCGAGCGGCGGCGGCGGCAGCGGTCCGACGAACTCGCCCGAGAAGCTCTGCACGTCGCCAGTCATCGCGGAGCCGCTGATCGTTGCGCCCGGAACCGTGAGCCAACCGTCCATCGCCGGATTGGTTTTGTAGAGCACGGGCGTCGTGCCCGCGGGCACCTTCGACGGATCGAACGGGATCGTGATCGTCACCGGCTTGGCGAACTGAGTGCCGTGCGGCGTCGTCGCATAGATCGATCCGAACGGAGTCACGCCAGCGGGAAGTGGCGGCATGCTCGCGGCGGTTGTCTGCGAGATTGCAATGGCAGTGTTGGTCGTCAGCGCACCCGCCGGAACGACGACCTTGCCGCCGCCGGATTCTGTGACCGTGCCACCCGCAGAGCCGATGCCTGTGTTGACGGGAGGTGGCGGAGGCGGCGGATTGTTGCCACCGCCGCCACCGCCGTCATCACCGCCCCCGCCCCCACCTCCACCGCACGCCGCCGATATCGCGAACACCGCGACGAGAATTGCACGCTTGCCGTAGTCGAAGAACGTCATGGTCCACCCGCCGGGAACAGCCCCTTGTGTCTTGAGCTACGACGTCTCCGGCGCATAGCGGACACGCACTGACTAAAGTGATTGGTAGTGCAGGGACGGATGTGCGCTGTATCTGCTTTCGGGCGATGTCATGATACGAACCGTGAGCGAGCAGCAGACCTCGTTGACTGATCTGATCCGCCGCGTGCATGACGGCGAGACGGGCGCGCTGCAGTCAGTCTTCGAGCTCACCTATGACGAACTGCGGCGCCTGGCGCGCTACCGACTCCAGACTGTTGAACGCGCCGCCGTGCTGGACACCACGGGGCTGGTCCACGAGTGCTATCTGCGCCTCGCGAGCGCGAAGACGCTGGCCGTCGAAGATCGCGTTCACTTCTTTCGCTACGCAGGCCGCGCGATGCGTTGTGTCATCGTCGATATGGCACGCGGCGCGCTCAGAACGAAGCGCGGGAACGGCGAGCGGCCGCTGTCCCTGAGCACGACCATTTGCGAATCGACGAGTGCTGCCGCGGAAGAGGAAGTCCTGAGCGTGCACGACGCACTCGACGATCTGGCGCAGATCGATCCGCGGTTGGTGCAGGTCGTCGAGATGCGCTACTTCGCCGGCATGACCGAGGCCGATATCGCCACTGCGCTCGGCGTCACCGATCGCACGATCCGGCGGGACTGGGAGAAGGCACGTCTGCTGCTGGCCCGGGCACTGGCGAGCTGAATGTCCGGAAGGCGCGCCGAGCGCCGTAATTGATAGCGGAACCCATACGCGAAGCGGGCGATGCCGCGACTCGATCTCAATCCGCAGAGCGCGGCCGTGCTGAATCGGCTGCTCGATCAGGCCCTCGACCTGGCGCCGGCCGGGCGCGCGCAGTGGCTGGCAGATCTGCCTGAAGAATTCGCGGCGCTGAAGCCGCACTTGCAGGATCTGCTGTCGCGCGCACCGATAGAACTACGTTGGGCCGGGCGCATCTGGATGCACCGCACGGAGTTGTCATCAGAAGTGATGACGACTTTGGACGGGCCGATGCCTGACCGAAAGTCCAAGTCCCAGGCGCGTCCCCGTCGTACACTGCCCCCATGATCTGGGTCGTACTAATCCTGGCTGCGCTGTGGCTGCTCTGGCCTCGCTACGTGAGGTGGAAGCAGCGTCAGAAGCTGCGGCAGTTCGAGCAGGAACAGCAGCGCAAGTGGGAGCAGCATCGTCGCGAGTGAGGGCCGCTCGCGAAATCACTAGGCAGCGCGGCGCGCTTCCTCGTCCGCCTTGAAGAAACCGACCTGCAGCACCAGGTGCTGAGTCTGCGAATCCATCGCTTTGCCGGCGGCTGCGGCCTCTTCGACGAGTGCGGCGTTCTGCTGCGTCGTGTTCTCCATGCCAGCGACGGCGCGATTCACCTGCTCGATGCCGCTGGCCTGCTCGTCGTTCGCGGACGCGATCTCGGAGACGATGTCGGTGACGCGCTTGGCGCTGTCCATGATCTGCGCGATCGCCTGTCCTGAGTCATTGACCAGCGCCGCGCCGACCTTGACCTTCTCCATCGACTCGTTGATCAGCGTCTTGATCTCTTTCGCAGCGCCCGCGCTGCGCTGAGCGAGATTGCGCACTTCGGAGGCGACCACCGCAAAGCCGCGGCCCTGTTCTCCCGCGCGCGCAGCCTCGACCGCCGCGTTGAGCGCAAGCAAGTTCGTCTGGAACGCGATCTCGTCGATCACGCCGATGATGTCCGCGATCCGGCTGCTCGACTCATTGATCTCCGCCATCGCCGCCACTGCGCGACGCAGGATCATGCCGCCCCGATCCGCCTGGTCGCGTGCATCGATCGCGACCTGATTCGCAGCGCGAGTGCTGTCCGCGTTGTGCTTAACGGTCGCGGCCATCTGCTCCATGCTCGCAGCCGTCTCTTCGAGCGCGGCCGCTTGCATCTGCGTTCGATGACTCAGGTCGTCGTTGCCCTGTGCGAGCTCACGCGCTGCCTCGCTCACTGCCTGCGCGCTGGCTTGCACCGACGACACGATCTCGCTCAGCCGCGCGTCGGTCTCGCGCAAGGAGATCATCAGCCGGCCGAACTCGTCGTGCCTGTCGATCGTGATCGTGCGGCCGAGCTCGCCACGCTCCATCCGCTGAATGACGGCGCTGAGGCTGGTGATGCCGCTGGTGATTGCGCGCACGATCAAGAACGAAACAGTGAGTGCCACGATGAGGGCGACGCAGACGATGATGCCGCCGACGACCTGGGCCCGATCGATGCTCGTCTGTGCGACTCGTTGTGCCGCCGCCGCACTCGATTCGATACCGTCGCTGACGTGGGCCAGGCGGCCTTCCAGGTCCTGGAACGACGCAAGAAAGTCCGGCAACAGTGCTTTGGCCGCTGCCTTGTCGGTCTTCGCCGCAGCGACCAGCGCCTCGGCATTCCTGATGTACTTGTCGAGTACCGAGTCGACCGAGCGCAGTGCCACCTTGGTCTCGTCCGGCGCGAGCTGATTGTTCTCCTCGATCATCTCGCGGAAGTGGCGGCTGTGCTCGAGGAGATCCTGGTGGACTGCTTCCCAGTCGGCCGGCGTCGCGGCCAGCAGCGCGGCGAGAACGTCGGCGCGCAAGGCGTCGTGCATCATGTCGCCTTCCATGTGATTGCGCAGCGCTCGGCTGGTGCGCGTGACTTTGGCGAGATTCGTACCGGCAGTGCCCAGCGCAAGATGCGCGTTGGTGCCCAGCACGCCTGCCAGGACCAGCATCAATGCTACGAGGAGGAACAGTCGTGCTCGAATGGTGATTTTCATCGAGCCGGATATCGGCGCGAGCTGTCAAAAGCTAAGTCAAGAAACGTGGTGGAAGAGGGATTGAGGGATCGCCTTAGAACGCGTGATCCGCTCGACGCAATCGCGCACGGCGGGTTCAGTCGCGGACGGCCGCGCCGAAAACGAGCGCATGAAGAATCCTGGCCGCTTCGCAATGCTCCTGCTGCTCTGCGCTCCCGTCGCCTTCGCTGGCGATGCAGAAAACGTGGTCCTCGAGGCTACGTACACCGGCGAAATCCTGCGCCAAGTTTCTGGCGGTCTCGCGACCGGCGAGCGCTACCTGGATAACCTCGATCTCACGCTGGCGGCGAACGGCGAGGCGCTGCTCGGGCTCGAAGGCCTGCAGTTCTTTGGCTACGTTCTGTACAACAACGGCCACGTGTTCTGCGAGGAGCTGAATGGCTCGGCGCAGTGCATCAGCAACATCGAAGCGACCCGTGCGCTGCGGCTCTACGAATTGTGGACCGAATGGCAGCTCGGCGCGGCAGGGCAGTCGGTCCGCTTCGGACTCTACGATCTGAACTCGGAATTCGACAGCATCGAGGCGGCGAGCGTGTTCATCACGCCGTCGCAGGGCATCGGCCCCGACCTGTCGCAGACGGGCGAGCACGGTCCGTCGATCTTTCCCGAAACGAGCTTCGGCGTGCGCGCAATGAAGAGCGCAGGCGCGTGGACGGTTCAGACGGCAGCACTGAACCCGGTATCCGCAGGCCTGCTGCTGATCGGAGAGGTGAACTATCGACCCGAGTCGGGACTGCGCGTCGGCGGCGGCTACTGGCACTACACGAACGACCGCAACGCCGGCGGATATCTGATCGTCGAGAGTCCGGCGTTCATTACCGACGCAGAAGGTCGCGGGCTCAGGATGTACGTGCGTGCGGGTCGTGCCGACCCGGACCTCAATCCGATTGCGACCTACCTCGGCGGCGGCGTCGTGTATTCGATGCTGAGCTCCGCACAGCGCGAGCATCAGATTGGATTCGCCATCGCGAATGCCGTAGCGATCGAGCGGAACTACGAGCTCACTTATCGCATCGCGGTCGCAGATTGGTTAGCACTGCAGTCGGACGTGCAATACGTCGATGCGTACGTCAACGCCGGTTGGGTAGTGGGTCTGCGATTCGAGATCGGCGGCCGGTGGGCGCGCTGAGCTACTTGCTCACGCGTCCCAGATATCGATCGAACCAATCCGTTACGTCTGCGGCGACTCTGTTCGGCGGCAGAGTGAAATGCCCCGTGTCGTAGGCGATCTGCTGCTTCTTGTCCGCGGGCGTGCCGAGCAGCTCGAACGTGCGCTTCTGCGATTGCTCGTACGGATAGATGTGATCGTAGCGTCCGCTCAGCATCAGCACGGGCATGGTGATGCGCGGCGCATAGTTGATGAGATCGATCATCGGATGCAGCGGGCTGTGGATCCAGATGCCGCCTGACGCGAGCACGGCAGCATGGATGCGCGGCTCGAGCGCGATATTGATCACTCCCGCAAAGCTCGCGCCGCGGCTGATGCCGAAGTAACCGATCTTCTGCACGTCGAGGTCCGGCTGCGATTCGAGATAATCGAGCGTCGCGCCGAGATCGTGCTGCCATTGCAGCGACACCAGGCGCTCGCGATCCATCGCTTCCGCCGTCACTCTTGGCTCGGGCGAATAGCGTTCGTAGCCGCCTGCCCAGATCGGCATCACCAGAGCGCGGCCGCTGTTCACGACGAATCCTGCGATCTGCAGTTGTTCGAGCGCGTCGCGATTCGGTCGTTTCATGTAACAGCAGTCGCCGACGCCTGAGTAGACGATCGGCTGCAGCTTTCCCTTCTGCGCTTTCGGTCGCACGATGAACAACGTCGTCGGCTCCTGCGCGGCGAAGGTGAGCGTGACTTCGTCGATGGTCCACAACGGCGACTCGTCGATGCGATTCGCCGCGACCGAGGCCGGCGCGACGCGCGGCGTCGTGAACTGAAAGCGCATCGCTGCGAATGCATCGTCGGAAACCGGCGCGCGATTCGCGAACGGCGTATCGCGCACGAGCTTGATCGGCTCCAGCAGCGTCGGGTCGAGCGGCGCATCGTCGAGCATCTGCATCAGCCGCAGGCCGTGATCGGGCAGTCGTGCCAGCGGATCCGCCGTATAGACCCGCGCGAAGTTGGACGCGTATTCCGGCCAGCCGCTGCCGAGCGCCACAGCGTCGCCGTCCGCGAAGTTCGATACCCACTCGCGCGCGTTGCCGGCCATGTGATACGTGCCCCACGGTCCGAGCCCCTGCTCGCTGCGCGCCGACTCCGGGGCATCGGCAAAGAAGCGACTCTGTTTCGTGATCGCCGCGGCGGTCGGAAACATCGGATCGTATGGAGTGAACGCCGCGCGCATCCAGTGATGAATCGTCGGCAGCATCTGTTTGCGGAAGCGCGCGTACGCGACGGCTTCGTACCAGCTGACACCGACGACTGGCCAGTCATCCTGCCCGCGCGGATAAGTGCTGAGCTGCCAGCCGGCCGGACCAGGTCGGCCCGTCGAATCGACGAAGAGCTTGCGCGCTTGCGCCCACGACAGCTCCTCAGCGCGATATCTGAATTTCAAATCCTGCCAGTACTGCGCATTCTCATAACCGCCGGCGTCGATGAATTCTTTGAACTCGCGATTCGTCACCTCGCTGCGCGCAATCGCAAACGCGGGGATGTCGTGGCGATCGCTGCCGAGCAGACTCGTCGACCAGCCGCTGAGATAGACCGGCACATCGGTGCGCGGCACGTACACCATGTCGTCGGGAAGCTTGCCTTCGGGAACGAGCTCGAGCGGCACGCTGGGCCGATCGAACGGAAAGCGCCGCGGTTGCTGCGTCTGGACCGAAGGTCCGGGCACTGCGACGACGAACTCACCGGTGCGAAATCCCTGCTTGCTGATTTTCAGCCGCAGCGCGCCGCGCGGCGCGTCGACCCATTCCTCGAGCGGCGTCGTGCCCGCGTCGATCCATGCGCCCGCGGGGTCGTCGTAGGCCTTGAACGAGACGCTTGCGCCGTCTTGCGAAACCAGTGGCTTCATCGGGACGACGATCTGTCGCCAGAGCCCGGCGAAGGTTGGATTCGCGAGCAGGCTCGCATCGCGACTCAATGGACGTGCGAGATCGAAGGCCGCGCCGTATTGGTCTTTGCCGACCAGCTCGGCAATCTGCGTCAGCACCAGCGCCTGCTGGGCGCGCGCTCGCGAACGAGTCTGCGCGATGGCGATGTAGGCCGCGATGCCGACAACCAGTGCCGCAATCACAAGCCCGACCACCCAGCGCGCCCGACCTTTGGTCGTGGCAGCCGGAGCGGAAACTGCTGGGTCCTGCGCGGCGGGTTCGACGGGCGTTGCTGCGCCAGCCGCCACCGTCAGTCGGTACCCGACCCGGGCAATCGTTTCGACCGAAAATCCGCCGTGGGTTTCGGCCAGCCGCCGCACCCGGCCGATGCAGCGGTTGATCGCATCTTCGCCCACGACCCGCCCGGCCCAGCAGGCATCGATCAACTGATCCCGTGAGACGACCTGGTCGGGGCGGCGGGCCAGCGCGACCAGCACCTGCATGACGCGCGGCTCAAGGACTTCACGCTCGCCGGCGGCGGTCAGAACCTCGCGCGACGAAGGCCGGACCTGGAGCGGCCCCAGCGCGAAGTCGGGTTCCTGCGCCAGATCGACCGGCCGGGACGCGTCAGCAACCTTCATCGGCAATCCATCGGCAATCGGTCGGGTGCAGATCCTGGGCTGGAGGGGCGCAGAACGGTGTCATGCGTGCCGTCGGGCTAAGGCCCTGTTTGATTCGAGCATAACGCATGTCGAGGTTCGCCCAGTACCTGATCGCCGCCGCCGCGCTCGCGGCGGGACTCTGCGCGCATGCCAGCCCGCTGCCGATGCACCTGCGCGATACCGGGCTGAGCGACGCCCGGAACCTGTCGTTCTCGCCCCAGTACCCGCTCTGGTCGGACGGCGCGCACAAGCGCCGCTGGATCTACTTGCCGCCCGGCACCGCGATCGATGCTTCGCGCCCCGACGCGTGGGAATTTCCGGCCGGCACGCGTCTGTGGAAGGAGTTCGCGCTGAGCGGTCCGGTCGAGACGCGCTTCATCGAGCGGCTCCCGGACGGCACCTGGCGCTATGCGACTTACATCTGGAACGAGGAGGGCACGGACGCGACGCTCGCGCCGGCCGAGGGCGTCGCAGCGTTGCCGAACCGCGATGGCTACTCGATTCCATCGGAGTCCGACTGTCGCGCCTGTCATGAGAGTGCCGCGGTGCCGGTGCTCGGATTCAGCGCTCTGCAGTTGTCCTCCGACCGCGATCCGCTCGCGCCGCACGCGGACGCGCGCAGTGATGTCGATCTCGATGCGCTCGTCTCACGCGGGCTCGTCAAGAACTTGTCGGCCGGTGCCACTCGTCCGCGCATCGAAGCGAGCTCGCCGATCGAACGCGCAGTGCTCGGTTACCTGCACGGCAACTGCGGTCACTGTCACAACGACACTGAAACGCGCGTACCTGTCGATCTGACGCTTGCAGAAAGCGTCCTTGGCGGCGCCGCCAGTTCCGATCACGTCCTGCGTTCGCTGCTCAACGTGCGCAGTCGCTTTCTTGCGCGCGTGAGCTCGCGCGATTCACAGAGGCAGATGCCGCCGCTCGGCACGCGCCTCATCGATGTCGAGGCGCTCGCTCTGCTCGAGCGCTGGATCTCAGAGAAATCATCCACAACCGAGGAGTCGAAGCCATGAATCGATTGAAACAGACGAGCGTGTGGCCCGTGACGGGTATGTTGATGCTGGGCGCGATCACGTTGGCGACGGAACCCGCGCGCGCCGCGGACGGCGATGCAGCCAAGATCGCGCGCGGCAAATATCTGGTCACGACCGCCGCATGCAACGACTGTCACACACCGTGGCATGTCGGTCCGGCCGGCCCCGAGCCCGACATGAGTCGCATGCTTTCGGGACATCCGCAGAGCGTGGTGATCGCGCAGCCAGCGAAATTGCCGCCCGGTCCGTGGACGCTCGCCGCAGCGCCGACGAATACGGCGTGGTCCGGCGCGTGGGGCGTCAGCTTCACGGCGAACCTGACGCCCGATGCCGAGACCGGTCTCGGCAAGTGGACGCAGGCGACCTTCATGCAGGCGATTCGCACCGGTCGGCACATGGGGCGCGGCCGCCAGATCCTGCCGCCGATGCCGTTCGCCATGTACCGCAACTTCACCGACGAGGATCTCGGCGCGATTTACAGCTACCTGCGCAGCATCCCGCCGATCAGGAACCGCGTGCCCGAGCCGCTGCCGCCCAGTGCAGTCAGTGTGACCGCGGCTGCCGCAGAAAAGTGAGCCGATTTGCCGGCACTTTGCGCGTTCCTTTCCCATGAGCCATTCAATGACCTACGGAGAATTCCATGACCATTCAGCGGACCACGACCCAACTGGCCGCGGTGCTCGCGCTGCTGATGAGTGCGATGGCAGCCGACGCCGTGCCGGTCACGGTCGATTTCACAGTCACCAGCAACGACGTCTCCAATCCCTCGTGGGAGCGGGGGGTGATGGGCACGGGCTACTTCACGTTCGACGATGGCTTGATGCCCGTCAGCGGCAATGGCCTCGTTGGTAATCCCATTCTCGGCTTACCGACGCTCGACCTGTTCTTCAACTGGTTCGGCGTGTCGTTCGACGAGACGACCGCGAAGATCGCCACGCTCAGCTTCACGGATGGCGTGCTGTCCAACTGGACGATCGGCGGCAACTATTCGCCGGCGACCTGCGGCTTCCTGCGCTATGCATGCACGTCGAGCGGCGGCTCCGCGCCGGACTTCGACGCGGTCGGCTCAGGCGGTCTGGCATTCACAGACGCGCAGCACGCGGGCCTTGCTTACGGTCCGGTGCAATGGTCGGTGCGCGGCGCCGGCACTGCCGTTCCCGAGCCGGGCACGCTGGCGTTGTTCGGTCTGGGCATCCTGGGTCTCGGCTTCGTCCGCCGTCGGAGAGCGCAATGAAACTCTATTTCCATCCTGCCTCGACGACCAGCCGACCGGTGGCGCTGTTCGCCGCCGATCACGGCATCGAGCTCGAGTACAAGATCGTCGACCTGTTTGCCGGCGAGCACACCCAGCCGGCGTTCGGCGCGATCAACCCGAATCAGGCGGTGCCGGTGCTCGAAGACGGCGACTTTCGGCTGACCGAAAGCTCGGCGATCCTCAAGTACCTGGCGGAGAAGACCGGCTCGCCGGCGTATCCGCGCGAGCTGCAGCAGCGCTCGCGCGTCAACGAGCGCATGGACTGGTTCAACACCAGCTTGTCGCGCGAGCTGTGTTACGGTTTTCTCTATCCGCAGATTCTGCCGGCGCACAAGCGTCCGGATGAACATGCGCAGCAACAGACGATCGCGTGGGCGAAGCGCAATGCCACCCGCTGGCTCAGCGTGCTCAACGACCGCTGGCTCGGCGACAACCGCTACGTGTGCGGCGAGCGCATTTCGATCGCGGACTACCTCGGCATCGCGCAGCTCACGTTCGGCGAAGTCGCGCGTCTCGACTACTCGCGGTGGCCGCAGGTCGCGAAGTGGATCGAATGCATGAAGGACCGGCCCACCTGGGAACGGGTGAACGATGCGTTCTACAAGCTCATCGTGCAGCCGTGCGCGGCGGCGCAGTTTGCGACGCTGTGATGGCTACGTGCGCGGTTGCGGCTCATCGCGATGGTGAGCCGCGACCTCGTCGGCCTGATTGACCTGATTCGGTCTCAGCGCGTTGCGGGTAGAACTCTCGGGTTTCGTAGCAGCAACGCCGACACCAGCGAAACCAGGAAGCCCACCGGGAAGATTTCCATGAAGGTCATCGGAATCCGGAACAGCGGGTTCGCGTAGTTGGCGCGCATCGATTCGAGCTTGGCCATCTCTGCGGCGAGTGCGGCGCCCGATATGCCCGCGGCCTGCTTGGCACGCATGATTCCGGCGATGTACTGATCCATGAACTTGTAGTCGGTCATGGCGAGATAGATCTCCCACACCCCGACGTAGGCCACGCCCGCGGCGGCAGCGATGGCGAGTCCCATCGCGAACGCGATGCCGAACTTGATCACACCGCCGCGCTCGATATCCCGATAGCGCTTCACGCCGACGAAGATGAAGGTCAGCGCGACCAGCATCACAGGTAGCCGAACCATTCGGAGCTGAAGAAGCTCTCGTGGCCCGAGAAGACGATCCCGGTGATCATAGTGAGGATGATCACGAGGCCCGACAGGAATCCGTAGAGAAGTGCGTATTTCATGGCTGCAGTCTTCGCCCTGGAACCGCCCGGCCACCATCACCCGGATGGGTGATTTACGGAATCAGGGCCAGTTCGCGCGCTTTGTGGATCGCCTGGGTGCGCCGTTGGACTTCCAGCTTCTGGTAGACGCTCGCGATGTGCGTCTTGGCCGTGTTGGGCGAGATCTCCAGCTGCCGGGCGATCTCCTTGGTCGACTGGCCCGCAGCCAGCAGACCGAGGATCTCGTATTCGCGCGGTGTGAGGCCCAGCGAGCGCAGGGCGGCGTCGTTGCGCTCGAAGCCCGGCGCTGCGGTCCGACGCCGGGTGAGGCGGTGGCCCGCCCAGAGCCCGAGGGCCGCGAAGCTCGCGGCGAGCACGACGATGTAGATCTCGGTCGAGAAGGCGCGCGTCACGTAGCGGTACTCGAGCCATTCGAGCCCGGTGACCGCCAGCGCCAGCGCGAGCGCATAGAGAATGATGAGTCTGGTCATGAGTGCTACCGCGTCGTCCGGATCAGCTCGACGAACTGATCGCCATAGCGTGCCAGCTTCGCCTGTCCGACGCCCGCGATGGTCGAAAATTCTTCCAGCGTGGTCGGCTGGCGCTGGGCCATGTCTCGCAGGCTCGCGTCGTTGAAGATGATGTAGGGCGGCATCCCCGCTGCATCGGCCAGACGCTTGCGCAGGGCGCGCAGCGCCTGGAACAGCGCGTCGTCACCGTCACCGGCCACGACCGGCTTCACCGCCTTGCGTCCGCGAGCCGGCTTCACCGATTCGCCGACCTGAACCGTGCGCTCCCCGCGGAGCACTTGCCAGCTCGCTTCGTTCAACGACACCACCGCGTAGCCATCCTGCGATTGCGTCATCAAGCCTTGATGCAGCAGCGCGCGAGCGATATCGCGCCATTCGTTCAAGCCAAGATCTTTGCCGATGCCGTAGGTGCTGAGGCTCCCATGATCGCGCGTGATCACGCGCTGCGTCGCGCCGCCGCGCAGGATTTCGATGATGTAGGCGACGCCATACCGCTCGCGTCGCTGCGCCAGCCGCGCGATGCATGACAGGAACTGCTTGGCCTCAGTCGTGCGATCGATCATCGAACGCGGTTCGAGGCAGTTGTCACAGGCGTTGCACTTGCCTTCCAGCGCCTCGCCGAAGTAGCGCAGCTGAACGGCGCGGCGGCAATCGCTCGATTCCGCGTAGTTCAATACGTGCCGCAACTGCTGGCGCGCAATGCGTTGCTCGTCGACCAGCGGCTCGAAGCTCACCGGATCGACCTTCTGCGAAATGATGAGCTCGGCCGTGCGGATGTCGCCTGCGCCGAAGTAGAGGATGCAGCGTGCAGGCTCGCCATCGCGCCCTGCGCGACCGGATTCCTGGTAGTAGCCCTCCAGGGTTTTCGGCAGGTCGTAATGCACGACCCAGCGGACGTCCGGTTTGTTGATGCCCATGCCGAAGGCGATGGTCGCGACCATCACCTGTGCATTGTCGCGAATGAATGCTTCCTGGTTGTCGCGCCGCGTGTCCGCTTCGAGGCCTGCGTGATACGGCAGCGCCCGAATGCCATCGGTCTGCAGCCGCTCGGCAAGCTCATCGACACGTTTGCGCGACAGGCAATAAACGATGCCCGCGCCGTTGCTGCCGCGCGCGAGTCCGAGCACTTCCGTGTACGCCGCTTTCGTCTTGGGTCGAACTCCGTAGTACAAGTTCGGCCGGTTGAAGCTCGCGACGTGAATGCACGGCTCGCGCAACGCGAGTTGCCGCACGATGTCTTGCCTGACTCGTTCCGTCGCGGTGGCCGTGAATGCGGCGATCGGCACGTCGGCGAAGCGCGCGCGCCAGCGATGCAGTTGGCGGTACTCCGGACGGAAGTCGTGACCCCACTCCGAAACGCAATGGGCCTCGTCGACAACCAGGGACGAAATGCCTTGCGTCGCCTGCAATCGCGGCAACACGTCGCCTTCGAACTCAGCCTGCAGCAGCCGCTCCGGCGCGACGTACAGCAGCTTCAGGCCGCCACGTTCGAGCTTGGCGAAGCGGCGCGCGATCTCCATGCGATCGAGCGACGAGTTGATGAACGTGGCTTCGATGCCGTTGTCCTGCAGCAGCCGCACCTGATCCTGCATCAGCGCGATCAGCGGCGACACGACGATGCAGACGCCGGGCTGCAGCAGCGCGGGCAACTGGAAGCACAGGGACTTGCCGCCGCCGGTCGGCATGATCGCCAGCACGTCGCGCCCGCGGAGAATGTCGTGCACGATTGCTTCCTGCCCGGGGCGGAAGGAATCGAAGCCGAATCGTTGCTTGAGCTCGACTGCGAGAGTGGCGGAGGGCGGGTCGAGCAGAGCGTCGTTCATCGGGCGAAGGATACCTATAAACTCCCGCGCAGCGAGGTCAGATTAATGCTGGTATTGGACGCTGAAGCGGTCAGATCCCGGGCGCCGCTGCCTGCGATGATCGACTGTTTGCGCGCAGCGTTTCGGCGACAGACCGTGGCGCATCCCAGGCAGATCGTCGACCTGCCGGGCGGCCGGTCGCTCCTGGTCATGCCAGCGTTCGACGCACAAGGAGCGGGCGCCGTGAAGCTCGCGACGGTCTCCCCGGGCAACGCAGCCAAAGGCTTGCCGACGGTCCAGGCAGCCATCGTCGCTTTCTCGGAGAACGGCACGCCGATCGCTTTGATCGACGGAGCGACTGTCACGCAGTTGCGCACTGCTGCGGCGTCCGCCCTGGCTTCTCAATATCTATCGCGCGAAGACAGTGCTCATCTGGTCGTCATCGGGACTGGCGCATTGGCGCCGTACATGGCCGCCGCTCATTGCACAGTGCGGCCGATCACGCGGGTCAGTGTCTGCGGTCGCCGGAAGGAACGCGCTGTCGCGGCGGTGAATGCGATTCGCTCGCTGGTCTCCAGTCAGGTCGAGGTGTCTGTCGCTGAGTCGGTCGAAGGCGCTGTTGCTGCCGCCGACATCGTCACCTGCGCGACCACCAGCAAGACTCCGGTGTTGCTCGGACGCTGGCTGAAGCGCGGCGTGTTCGTCGACCTGGTCGGCAGCTTCAAGCCTTCGACCCGCGAAGCCGACGATGACGTGGTGCTCCGCTCGCGCATCTTCGTCGACACCTTCGAAGGCGCGTTGGCGGAAGCAGGCGATCTGTTGGATCCGCTGGAGCGCGGGGTCCTCAGCCGTGAACGCATCGAGGGAGAGTTGGCCGATCTGGTGAGCGGTCGTGTGACCGGACGTGCCAACCCAGACGAGTCGATCGTGTTCAAGTCGGTCGGCACGGCAATCGAAGATCTCGCTGCCGTCCAGTTGGTCGTCGGCAACACGGCGGCTTAACGCGCGGCTGCCAGCTCGATCAACGCCAGGTCCGATTCCTCGCGCACTCGATCGAACACGATCGTGCGACCGTCGGCCGCGACGTCGAAATCGCCGATGACCTGACCCGGTCCCAGCTCCGTCAGCGCGCGCTCCGCCCCGCTGCGCAGATCGACGGCCCAGAATTCCTTATGTGCCTGCTCGCCTTTCAATACGACGAGCGTGTTCTCGTCGGCGCCGAGGAATGCAAGCCGCCGCGAACCGCGAGTCAGCGTCAGCTTCGGCATTGCGTGCGGCTTGCCGTCGGCTCCGACTGCGTGCAGATCGAAGACCGTGCCGACATCGGCGGCGCTGTACACGAGGAATTCTCCGGCAGGCGACCACACGGGATCGAGTGCGTACTCTTCGGTCAGCGCGACGGCCGGACCCTCAGCGTCGGGGATCTTGAACAAGCGCGGCTCGGTTCCCTGCAGCGCTGCAATCGCGATCCACTTACCGTCCGGCGACCACGCCGGTGCACCGCGAACGTCGAGTTCTTGCGCTACCCGGCGCGCACCACCGCCGTCCGCGTTCATCACGTAGAGCCAGGTCTTGCCGCGACTCTGCACTGTGAATGCGACTCGCCGTCCGTCCGCAGTCAGCGCGGGCCCATCGATCACGCGACCCTCGCGGCCGCTCCACAGCTCACGCGCATCGGCTGATCCCTCGTGCTTCCACAGCGCGTCAGTTCCCGCCTTGGGCGCTCTATATATAAGTGAGTCGCGACCGAGGCGCGGCGAGACGCCGCGCTGCGTGCGAATGGGAATTTGCGTCACGGCAGCAGAGCCTGCGACGCCGTCGGTCAGCCGCACGCTCCACAAACTCGCAGTCGGCCGCGACTCGGTGACGACCAGACGGCGACCGTCGGCCGTCGCGGCAAGCGACGTGTAGGGATTGCTCGCGGACTTCACGCGATGCGTCCTGCGATCTTCGAGATCGAGCGCATACATCCATGGGCCGGTTCCGTCCGCGGATGTCGCGAGATAGAGCAGCGTTCGCTCGTCCAACAATGTCGGAAAGCTGATACGCGAGTTGTGCCACGTCAGTCGCCGCGGCTCGCCGCCCGCGGCGCCGATCTGCCAGATGTCCATCTCGTCCGGCACGAAGCCCTGCACGAAATAAACAGTCTTGCCATCGTGCGACCAGAGCGGGAAGTGGCAGTGAATGCCTGCGGGCGCGACGTAGATCTGTTGACCCCGAGAGATCTCCTCTGCACTCGCGACGAATAGCGGATCGCCCGGTGCCGCGGGATGCGAGACGACGCGCTTGCCGTCGCGCGACCAGTCGAGCTCGGCAATGCCCGCCGGCCCGGGGCGCAGATCGCCGCCGACCAGCGGAATGCTCCAGCTCAGGTTCTTCGACGACCAGATCGTCACTTCGGATCCGCTCGGCGAGAAGCTGAGCATGCGCACCGCCGGGTTGCGCAGCTCCGGAATGCGTCCGCGGGTGAGGTTCTGAAAATCGCCGGTGCCGGTCTGGCCGACGAACACATCCCACGCGCCATCGCGGTCGGAAACGAATGCGATGAAGCGGCCGTCGGGCGAGATCGCAGCGTGTTCTTCCGAGCCGATGAAATCCGTGACGGGCGTGAAGTCCGCGCCGATCAGCGGATCGTGCCAGCCGCGGTCTGGCAAAGCAGTCCAGACCAGGATGGCAATCACTGCAAGCACGACGACGAGGCCAACGATGAATGGAGTCTTCGAAGGCCGTCGGGCTGGCACCGCGGGTTCAGGCTCGATGGCGGCTGCCGGCGCCACTGCAATCAGCAGCCTCAACCCGATCTTCGGAATCGTCTGAATGACCGCCGGGGTCTTCGGATCATCCCGAAATGCTTTGCGCAGCTCGACGACGCATTGCGACAGCGCATCCGGCGTAACCGACATTCCCGGCCACACCGCATCCAGGAGCTGATTCCGGGAAACGACCTCGCCGCCGGCGTCTGCCAGGTAGACCAGGACATCCATCGCTTTCGGCGTGACGTGTACCGCCTCGGCGCCGCGCTCGATCGTCGCCAGGCTCGGCCGGATGAGCCAATCGCCGAGACGAAAGTCCGCCCTGGATGTGCCCGTTGCTGCCATGGCCCCCTGCTCGTCGTTCTCTCGTACTTCAGTCGCGTTCCGGTCCGGACCGACGCGGCCCTGGTGAGCTTGAGTCGCCAGTACCGGGATTTTCAACAACGGCGAAGGGAGAAGTCCATGAGGTATCGGGACATGAGATGGGCCGCCTGTGGCGTGGCGGTGCTGGGGGCATTCGGCCTGACCGAGGCAGCGGCGAGCGATTGGGCCGCGCGCGACACGCTGCCGGTGCATTACAGCGGTTTGCTCAACGACCACACGCCATCGGCGGCCGTCGTCAAAGGCGGTCCCTATGAAATGCGGGGCAAGTGGACCCTGGAGCTGGACGAGCGGCGCGGCACGGGCAAATTCACGGCCGAGATGGATATGTCGACTTCGGACTACGGGATCGTCCAGACGACCGTGAACAAGGACGATCCGACGACGCGCGGCGCGCACACGCATCACATCAGCATGACGGACGCCGTCCTGACGCTCGACTGGCCGGCGCGCTGTCCGACGTTCGCTCCGGCCACCACCGAGGGTTTTGCGATCACCGGGACGGCATTCGTGACCGGCAACGGCTCACCGGCGCCTTTCGGCAATCCGACGCCGTTCACGGTGTGTGTCCTGGGTGGGGCGAGCGTCAAGTACTCCAACATGACGATGACGTTCAAGACACCGGCCAGCAACCACTTCGGCACGCAGCCGATTCACGGCGTCGTGGTGTGGTGCGCCGGACGGTTCCTGCGTCCGTCGCACGATTGCAGCCTGGAGGAGTGAGCCAGCCGGGAAAAGTCACGCCTTTTGACGGCGTTGTCGAAAGGGCCTTGGCCGCTTTCGACCAGAGGACTATGGGGTGCCCGTCAATTTGCCGTGCGATAGCGCTGCTCGCGATAGAGCCACGCTGGCATCAGCACATTCGCGAGCGCCTGTCGCACGGCCTCGTGATCCGTCGTGGTCGCCGGCGCGAGCGACTGTGTCCGGCGATCGAAGGCGAACTGGCGTGAGCTGCCATCCGGCAGCAGCACCGTCAACAGATTCCGTTCGAGCCAGGCGAAGTTCTGATCGAACTGCATCATCGCTCGGGCGTGCACCGGGGCTGGCGAGTTGCCGAACTCCGGCAGCGTGCGAGTCAGATCGCGGCCGGCGAACGGATGCTCGCCGTCGATGCCCATCAGCGACAACAGCGTCGGCGCAAGATCGATCTGACTGACGAGCGAATCGATGCGACGCGCAGGCAGATCGGAGCCGAGGATCACGCCGGGGATGTGAAACTTGCTCACGGGCACGAGCTCGTCGCCATACACGCGCGTGTCGTGATCGGCGACCACGAGAAACAGCGTGTCCGCCCAGTAAGCGCTGCTGCGCGCCTGCGCGATGAATTGACCGAGCGCGTGATCGGCATACTTCACGGCGTTGTGCACGGTCTGCTTCTGGGTATCGAACAGTTCGATGCGCCCGTCCGGAAATTCGAACGGCGTGTGATTGGAGGAGGAGAACACCAGCGTGAAGAACGGCCGAGCGCCGGCGTGCAGCGCGCTGATGCGCTCGTGCGCCTTGTCGAACAAGTCTTCGTCCGAGACGCCCCAGCTGCCGACGAATTTCGGCGTCGTGAAGTCCTGGCGATCCACCACGCTGTTGAAACCGTTGCCGAGGAAGAACGCGCGCATGTTGTCGAAGTGCGACTCGCCGCCGTAGACGAATTCGCTGCGATAGCCGGACTGCTGCAGCACCGAAGCGAGCGTCGCGAAGCTCTGCTGTGCCTTCGACAGCTTCACGACGCTGAGCGCCGGGGTCGGCGGGAAGCCTGCGACGACTGCTTCGATGCCGCGCACCGAGCGCGTGCCGGTTGCGTATAGCTGATCGAACCAGATCCCCTGGTTGGCCAGCCGATCGAGATTCGGCGTAATCGGCAGCCCGCCGAGCTGCTGGACGAAGCCCGCGCCGAGACTTTCTTCCAGCACGATGACGAGATTGAGCGGCTTCGCGCGGCGCACGGTCGCGAGCTGTCGACGCAGCGTCGGCAACTCGTCGGAAGTGAAGTCGGCAAGCGGCACTCCCATCCCGGCGCGCACGCGTTGGACCATCTCCGCCTGCGGCATGGCGCCGTACATCGCGCTCGATTGCGCTTCGTTCTTCGAGCCGTAGGCGGCGGAGAGCACGGAGTACGCTGAGTTCGCGACCAGGCTGTTGACCATCGCGTCGTCGCAGAACGCAAAGGTTGCAAGGTTCGCCGGACGATGCTGAAAGCTCGAGCGCACCATGACGAACATCACGACGACGACCACCGGCCAAAGCAGCAGCACCGTGCGCTTGCGCCAATCGTTCGCTGCGAAGGCGTAGTGCTTGAAGTGACGGGCGACGAACCAGGTCAGCCCCACGAGGCCGGCGGCCGTCAGCAGCAACAGGCCGCGATAGCCGTTCCACAGCATCGCCGTCACTTCGCGCGGATAGACGAGGTATTCGACGAACAGGCGATTCGGCCGGCTGTCGTATTCGATCAGGAACTGGGGCGTCGCGAGCTCCAGGAAGATGATCGCGACCAGGCTGGCACCCAGCCACACGCAGCAGACCCGGATCCACCAGTTGAGCCGACCGATCACGAGCAGCGGCGGCAACAGCACCAGTGCCGGCGTGGCGAAGAGCCCGAGCGTCATGAGATCGCTGCGCAGCCCCTGGATGAGCATCGACACGACGGAATCCGTGACGACCACGCGCTGCCATTGCCACGCGATGAGCAGCGTTCGCGACAGCCCGAGAGCGAGCACGCCGAGCACGATGAAGCCCAGCACGCAGGAATAGGGACCGAGCCGACGAATCGGCCATTCGGTAGAACGGTCAGCCGCGAGCGCGAGCGCAGCTCGCGCGGAAGCCAAGGTTGCCAATCAGTTCTCGTTCTTCTTGTTATGGCGTGCCGGGCGCGATTCTCAGCTACGCCCAGGAGAATAGCGAGAGCCTTTGCGGCGCATCTTGTCGGGCGTGTTCGCGGGCCCTCTCACGCCGGGTCGCAGATCGGATGTTCCGCTGTAGAACCGCGGTCGGCCGGATCGTCATGGGCATAGAAGATCTCAACCACGAGGGATGCCCCAATGACCACGATCCGAGTCAGCGTTTTCCGTGCAGTTCCGCCGTTCGCCCAGGGCCTGGTGCGCGACCTTCGCGTGCGTTGGGCGCTCGAAGAGACGGGCGAAGCATATTCGGAGCGGGTGATCGGCCCGGAGGACCAGAAATCCGCGGCCTATCGTCGCCTCCAGCCGTTCGGCCAGGTGCCGGCGTACGAGGAGGGCGAGCTGGTGTTGTTCGAATCGGGCGCGATCGTCCATCACATCGCCCAGCGGAGTGCGGCCTTGATGCCGGCCGATCCTGCTGGCCGCGCGCGCGTCACCGCGTGGATGTTCGCGGCGATGAACTCGATCGAGCCGCAGATCCAGAATCTCACCGCGATCGATCTGTTCTACGCGCAGGAGGAGTGGGCCAAGGCGCGCCGGCCCGCCGTGCTCGCAGTCGTGCAGCAGCGTCTGCAGGATCTCGCCGCGGCGCTGGGCGATCGGAATTATCTCGAAGATCGCTTCACCGCCGCGGACCTGCTCATGACGACCGTGCTGCGCTTCCTGCGCCACACCGATATCGTCGCGCAGATACCCGTGCTCGATGACTATCGCATGCGTTGCGAAGCGCGCCCCGCATTCCGCCGGGCGCTCGCAGCACAGATGGCTGTGTTCGAGCGACACGCCGCCTGAGCGGCCCCACGTACAGTTGGCCCTGTTCGGCCTGGCGAATGTGGCTCTTCCAACTCAAGCGTTGCCGGGGCATCCTCCTGCCCCGGCACAAGGCGGATTGACGGCTGCCGTAAACAACTCGCGTTGCTCTGGGCCCGCACATACGCGACAGTTGCTTGCCGATAACAGCGGGCAGGATCGGTCCCTTCTTCACTATGAAGCGCTCTCTTCGGTTGCTGGTCGCGGCGGCGTCCCTGACCTCTGCCACGGCATTCGCAGAGATCAAGATCGATGGCGTGCTCAACGAGCCGGAGTGGGAGCGCGCGCAGGTCTTCACCGATTTCAAGGTGACGCAGCCCTACACGCTTGGGGTGCCGCGTCATCCGACTGAGGTGCGCCTGCTCGGCACGCCGCAGGGCATCGTGGTCGGCTTCCGCTGCACGCAACCGCCGAGCACGCCGCGACAGCTCGCGCAAACGCCCCGGGATGCCGACAACAACGGCGACCGCGTCAATGTCTACGTCGACCTCAACGCCGACGCCCAGGTTGCCTACAACGTCACGATAGCGCTCGCCGGCTCGCTCCAGGACGCGACGCTGACGAACGAGAACCAGTACAGCACCGACTGGGACAGTGATGTCGAATACGCGATCACTCAGACAGATCAGGAATGGTTCGTCGAGCTGCTGCTGCCGTGGACGACGGCGCCGATGAAGAACGCCGACGCGCCGAAGCGAACGATTGGCATCGCGTTCGACCGCGTGATCGGCGCGACGCAAGAGCGCAGCGCCTCGGCGGGCGTGAGCTTCACGCGGCCGCGCTACGTATCGGAGTTTCCGAAAGTCGAGATCGATCAGTATCCCGGCTCGCTGCTGCACTTCTTCCCGTACGCAAGCGTCGCGAACGACATGGTCGACGACAAGGTCGACACGAAGCTCGGCGCCGACATCCAGTGGAAGCCGTCGGCAAATTTCCAGCTGACCGCGGCGCTGAATCCCGATTTCGGCCAGGTCGAAGCGGATGAGCTGGTCGTGAACTTCGATGCGATCGAAGTGCTGTTCAGCGACAAGCGGCCGTTCTTCGCGGAGAACCAGGCGCTGTTCGACATCCGCGTTCCGGAGACCGACAGTCAGCGCCTCACGGCGCGAGATCGGCTGCTCTATACGCGTCGCATCGGCGGGGCCCGCGATGACGACCCGAATCAGGCTGCCGACATCGATGGCGCGGTGAAGATCAACGGCAACGTCGGTCGTCTCGACTACGGTGTACTGTCAGCGCTCGAGAACGACTACAGCAACGACCTCGGCCGCGCATTCGCGGGAACGCGGTTGCGCTACGCGTCCGGCCCGATGACGTTCGGCTATCTCGGCACCTGGGTCGATCGCCCGTTCCTCGACCGCAACGCGCAGGTTCATTCCGGCGATTTCGTCTGGCGCCCGAACTCGGAAGTGATGCTGGCGGGGCAGGTGATCAAGAGCACGGTCGATCAGCTCGACGAGGACACTTCGGGCGACGGCGAGATCATGCTGGCTGTCTACACGCCGTCACCGGACTGGCAGCACGAGCTCGGGTTGACGCACTACTCGGGCTCGCTGGACTTCAACGACATGGGATTCCAGCAGCGCGCCAGCGTGAATCGCGCCAGCTATCTGATCTCGCGGCGATTCCGCAGCTTCGCCGAAGACGACGTGCGTGCGGGCGTGAATTGGCGGGTGCGGCCGGAGCTGCGCTACAACGATTCGGGCGAGCGGCTCGGCAACTATCTCGGCGTGTTCCGCGAGTCGCGGCGCCGCTCGGGAGCGGTACTCAACACCTCGCTCGAAGTCACCGGCGCCGGCGTCGACGATCTCATCTCGCGCGGCAACGGCGATGTGCAGCAGGATGCGCGCCTCGTCGCGCTCACTCAGAACTATCAGAGTGCGCGCATCGGCAACTGGCGCCTGTTCGCTGCGGGCTCGCTCCTGCAGGAAGGCAATGACGATTACGCATTCGAGGCCGACACCAAGGTCGAGCACTTCCCGCGTGACGATCTGAGCTGGTCCGTGCGGGGCACCATGCGCTGGAGTCGCGACTGGCTCATCTGGGAGCACGACACTCTGCTCGCGAGCTTCGAGCGGCGCCGCGCGATCCTGCAGAGCGACCTCAACTGGTTCCCGGCGAATCATCACGAGCTGCGCGTGAAGCTGCAGTGGCTGGCGATCGACGCCCACAATCCGCAGCCGTTTCGTATAGGTACCGAGGGCAAGTTGATCGAGAGCAACGACGTCGTGCTGCCGTTCGCAGTGAACAACTTCGGCCTGCAAATCCGCTATCGCTGGACGTTTGCGCAGCAGTCGGACCTGTATGTCGTCTATGGACGCGGCGGTTTCACCTTCGCGGAAGGGGATGCGCGCGATAGCCTCGGCGGGCTGTTCGAATCGGCCGCCGGCTTGCGCGACAGCGACCAGCTCCTGGTGAAGGCACGCTATCGATTCTGAGCCACTCCGGTCGGGTACGTATTTGGTGCGTACTGTTCCTCGATTGCGGCCGACCGGATGCTCTATATCGTTGCGGCATGAGCTCTGCGCCGGCTGCCGCGACACAATCGGCTGAAACCTACGACGACCACATCGTCCGCCTGTTCCTCATGGCGGCGGCGGTCTGGGGCGTTTCGGGCATGTTCGCGGGCGTGCTCGCGGCCGCGCAGCTTGCCTGGCCCGCGCTCAACTTCGACATCTCGTGGCTGACTTATAGCCGCATCCGCTCCAATCACACGTTCGGCGTGATCTTTGCCTTCGGCGGCTCGGCGCTGATGGGCACCTGCTATTACGTGGTCCAGCGCACTTGCCACGTGCGGCTGGCACTCGGCGGTCTCGCGCGATTCACGTTCTGGGGCTGGCAGCTCGCGGTGCTGCTGGCGATGACGACGATGCCGTTCGGCATCACGCAGAGCAAAGAGTATGCGGAGCCGGAGTGGTTCATCGATCTGATCATCGCGGTCGTGTGGGTTTCGTTCGCGGTCGTGTTCTTCGCCACGCTGCTGCGCCGACGCATCCAGCATATATATGTAGCGAACTGGTACTACGGCGCGTTCATCATCGCCGTCGCGCTGCTGCACATCGTCAACAACCTTGCGATCCCGGTGTCGTGGACGAAGTCCTATCCGATCTATTCCGGCGCGGTCGACGCGATGGTCCAGTGGTGGTACGGCCATAACGCGGTCGCATTCTTCCTGACCGCCGGCTTCCTCGGCATGATGTACTACTTCGTGCCGCGCGAAGCGAAGCAGCCGCTCTGGAGCTATCGCTTCTCGATCGTCAACTTCTGGGCGCTGATCTCCATCTACATGTGGGCAGGCCCGCATCACCTGCTGTACAGCGCGCTGCCCGACTGGACGCAGTCGGTCGGCATGTCGTTCTCGATTCTGCTGATGATGCCGAGTCTGGGCTCGGCGGCGAATGGCTTGATGACGTTCAGTGGCGCGTGGCATCGGCTGCGCGAGAGCCCGGCAGCGAAGTTCATGGTCACCGCGCTGGTGTTCTATCTCGCGGCGACGCTCGAGGGCTCGCTGATGTCGATCAAGTCGATCAATGCGCTCTCGCACTACACCGACTGGACCGTCGCGCACGTGCATTCCGGCGCGATCGGCTGGGTGGCGATGATCACGATGGGCTCGCTGTACGCGATGGCGCCGCGCGCTCTGGATCGTCCTGAGATGCACTCGAAACGTGCGATGGAAGTGCACTACTGGCTGCATGTATCCGGATTGCTCCTGTACATCATCGCGATGTGGGCAGCGGGAGCGATGCAGGGACTCATGTGGCAAGCGACCAACCCGGATGGCTCGCTCAAGTACAGCTTCCTCGCGAGCATCGCCGCGACGCATCCGTTCTACGTCATCCGCTTCCTGGGCGGGTTGCTGGTGCTTGCCGGCATGGTCGTCATGGCCTGGAATCTGTGGCACACGGCGGGCGCCGCGCGCTTGAATCAGATCAAGCCGATCATCGTGCCGATCCCCGAGCCGATTCCGGAGCCGGAGCCGGAGCAAGTGCCGCCGCCGTTGCCGGCGCGCGGGTGATTCATGGCACACGATACGCGACCGCTGGCACGAATCGAGCAGAACGTCGGACTGCTCGCCGTGGTGATCGTGGTGCTGGTCTCGCTGGGAGGCCTGGCGGAGATCACGCCGTTGTTCATGAACGCGCACACCGTCGCGCCGGCGCCGGGGCTGAAGCCGTACGACGCGCTGCGCCTCGCGGGTCGTGATGTCTACGTGCGCGAAGCCTGCTATCAGTGCCACTCGCAGATGATCCGCAAGCTCCGCTTCGAAACTCAACGCTACGGCGCGCCGACGGAGCAGAGCGAAGTGGTTTACGACCGTCCGTTCCAGTGGGGCTCCAAGCGAACGGGTCCGGACCTGTCGCGTATCGGTGGCAAGTATTCGGATGCGTGGCAGCGCCTGCATCTGCTCTCGCCGCGCACGCTCGTGCCCGAATCGAACATGCCGAACTATCCGTGGCTCGAAAAGCGCAAGCTCGACTACGCCGACATCATGGCACGCATGCGCGTGTTGCGGCGGCTCGGCGATCCGTACACCGACGCAGACATCACGGCTGCGTACGAAGCGACCAAAGACAAGACTGAGCTGGACGCGCTCGTCGCGTATCTGCAGGGCCTCGGCGCGCCTGCGAAAGAGGCGCCATGAACGAGTTCTGGGGACATGCAATCGGCGTGATCACGCTCGTGCTGATGCTGATCTTCATCGGCATCTGGATCTGGGCCTGGCTGCCTGCGCACCGTGCGACCTTCGACCGGCTCGCGCGCATCCCGATGCATGACGAGACGGAGCGCGCCGAGCCATGAGCCGCTTCTGGTCGACGTGGGTCATCATCCTGGTGCTGCTGAACATCGGGCTCGTGCTGTTCCTGTTCGTGTGGGGGCAGATCGTGAAGATCCCCACGGAGCCCGATGGCACGACCGGGCACGTGTGGGCACATGGTGTGCTGCGTGAAGGCGTGCGCAAGCTGCCATGGTGGTGGGTCGTGTACTCGCTGATCGGCGTCGCGGGCTGCTTCGGCTACCTGTATCTGTATCGTGGGGCCGGCTGGAGCTCGGTGGCAGACTTGCAGCGTGACACCGCAGCGAACCAGCAGACGCTCGAAGCGACGCTCACGCCGTTACGCGGACTGAGCCTCGGCGAGCTCGCTGCCAACTCGACAGCCACATCGATCGGCCATCGTCTGTATCTGGACAACTGCGCCGCCTGTCACGGCGAGCGCGCACTCGGCAACACCGCTCTCGGTGCACCGAATCTCACCGATGCCGACTCGCTGCACGGTACCGATCCCGCCAGCCTGATGACGAGCATCCGCGACGGTCGCATCGGGACCATGCCCGCGTGGGGCGCGGCGCTCGGTCCGGACAGCGCAAAGGAAGTTGCAGCCTACGTGCTCGCGTTCAGCGGAGTCGAGACACCGGGGGATTGGCGAGCTGCAGGTAAGGCGCGCTACGAAACGATGTGCGTTGCTTGTCATGGCCTGGATGGCAAGGGCAATAGTGCCCTTGGAGCGCCCGATCTGACCGACAAGACCTGGCTCTATGGCGGCTCGTTCAGTCGCGTGACCGAGTCCATTCGCGATGGACGCACCGGCGTCATGCCGGCGTGGGGGAAACGGTTGAATGAGGATGAGCTGCGCGTGATAGCAGCGTGGGTGCTCGCCCAAGGCAATGAGAAGAAGTGAAAGCGCTTTGCTGGCACTGCGGTGAGCCGCTGCTCGCGACTGTCGTTCATGCGCGAGTGGCTGGGGAGCTGCGTGCCATGTGCTGCCACGGCTGCCGCGCGGCGGCCGAATGGATCGAGCAGCTCGGCCTCGGCGATTACTATTCCCTGCGCACCGAGCCCGCGACGAAGCCGGATCCAGCCGATGCGGCGGACCGCAACGGTTGCCTCGCATGGCAACGCGATGAGCTTGCCGAACACGTAGTCCGAGATCTCGGCGAGGGTCGCCGCGAGACGATGCTCTTCGTCGAAGGCATCCGTTGCACCGCCTGCGTGTGGCTGATAGAGCGCTCGCTGCAATCGCTGTCCGGAGTAGCAACCGTGCAGGTGAACGCCCTGGCGCGTCGCGCGCGAATCACCTGGATCGACCGGCAGGTTTCTCTTTCGCAGATTCTCGAGCGTCTGGCGCGCACGGGATATCGCGCCTGGCCGCTGCACGCTAAGGCGCTCGACGACCTCCGCAGACATGAAGCGCGTGACGCGTTGAAGCGCCTCGTCGTCGCAGGATTCGGCGCGATGCAGGCGATGATGTTTGCCGCCGCGCTTTATTTGCGTGGCGCCGATGCGCTGGATGCCTCTGCCGACGCGCTGTTCCGCTGGCTTGGCTTCATCGTGGCAACGCCGGTCGTGCTGTATTCCGCTGCGCCGTTCTTCAAGGCTGCGAGGAGATCGCTCGCGGCGCGACGGCTGAGCATGGATGTGCCGGTCGCCGCTGCTATCGCGCTCATCTACGCCGCGAGTCTCTTCGAGGCGTTGCGCGGCGGCGGTCACGTCTATTTCGACTCGGTGTCCATGTTCGTGTTCTTCCTGCTCGCCGGCCGCTATCTGGAGATGCGGGCGCGTCATCACGCGGGCGATCTGGTCGATGCGCTCGCGCGACTCACGCCGTCGGTTGCCGATCGTCGGCGCCAAGATCACTCGCTCGAACGCGTCGGAGTTCACGAGCTGCGCTCAGGCGACCGTGTACATGTGGGGGAGGGAGGTCTCGTTCCGGCCGACGGCGTGTTGCTGAGTGCTACTTGCCGAGTGGATGAGGCGCTCGTCAGCGGAGAGTCGGCGCCGATCGTGCGACGTTGTGGAGATGTGCTCATCGCGGGCAGCGTTCTCGTCGACGGTCCGGTGGATCTGCAAGTGGAGCGCGTCGGCGCTGACACCGTGCTCGCTGGAATCGCGAATCTGGTCGAGCGCGCACAGGTCGAGAGGCCGCAACTTGCTCGCGCTGGCGAGCAGGCGACCGGGCGCTTTGTCGTACGCGTGTTGAGTCTGACCGTGCTGACGGCCGCGGTCTGGAGCGTCATCGATCCATCGCGGGCTTTTGCCGCCGCGCTTGCTGTACTCGTCGTGTCCTGCCCATGCGCCTTTGCGCTGGCTGTACCTGCAGTTATTACGCGTGCGCTGACTGTGCTCGCGCAATGTGGCGTATTGGTCGTGAAACCGGATGCAATCGCAGCGCTTGCGCAGATCTCGCACGTCGTCTTCGACAAGACTGGAACGCTCACGATGCCCCGTCTAACGGACGTGGAAACCTGCAACGACGCATCGCCTGAGCGCGCGCTGCGCCTGGCGGCCGCGCTCGCGCGCGAAAGTAGTCATCCGCTGGCACGAGCGATCGCAGCCGCGTGTCATGAAGTGGCCTTGCCGGCGGCGGCGCAAGTGAGCTCGAAGGCGGGATTGGGCATCACCGGCATCGTCGAGGGGCGCGAGTTGAAGCTCGGCTCGAGTCGCTTCGTTGCTCCCGATCGGCACTGGCCGAGCCACGCCGATGCCATCCTCCTTGCCGACCCAACGGGCGTGATTGCGGCCTTCCATTTGAGCGAGCAGCTCCGGCCCGGTATGCGCGAGGTCATCGATCAGCTCAAGGAGCAGGGCCTGCAGCTCCACATTCTGAGCGGCGATGCGCCGGCCAAGGTCGCGGACGTCGCCGCGAAACTCGACATCGCCAATTGGCGAGCGCGTGTTTCGCCAGCCGAGAAGCTGAGCGAACTTGTGACGATGCGGGCGCAGGGAGCGCGCGTGCTCGTAGTGGGCGATGGAGTGAACGACGCTCCCGTGCTTGCCGGCGCCGATGTAGGCGTTGCACTGGCGAGCGGTGCCGAGATTGCCCGCGCGAGCAGTGACATCGTTCTGGCGGGCGAGCGGCTCAGTGCGCTTGTCACTGCGCGTCGCATCGCGCGTGAGTCGATGGCAGTGATTCAGCAGAATCACCGCTGGGCCCTGCTGTACAACCTTGCGGCGATGCCACTCGCGGCGCTGGGTCTCGTGCCGCCGTGGCTCGCAGCGCTGGGCATGTCATTCAGTTCGCTATGCGTGATTGGCAACGCGCTGCGGATTGGTCGCAAAGGTTCCACAGTCACAGCACCGGCGCCGCCGCCGTTGCACGCTACGCCACGTGCCGCATGAACGCCGTCCTGATCACAATCCCGCTCGCGTTGCTGCTGCTGGCGTTGGCTGTCGGCGCGTTCTTCTGGGCGGTGGATCACGGTCAGTTCGACGATCTGAACACGCCGGGATTGCTCCCGCTCGATGAAGTGCAGAAGGACGCTCCGCGCGACGATCCCGAGGACTCGGCGCCATGACCGGCGCGCTGACGATTGGTGCCGCCTTTCTGCTCGGGCTCGCGGCGAGCGGGCATTGCCTCGCGATGTGCGGCGGCGTGACCGCAGCGCTCGGTCTGGCGACAGCTCGCGATGCAAGCGGTCGGATTCGTCTGTCCCTGTTGCTCGGCTGCCAGATCGGGCGGGTCGTTTCGTATTCGCTCGCGGGCCTGCTGCTCGCGGGCGCGCTCGGTGGCGTCGTCGCTTTCCTCGACGTGGAGTCGGTGCGCCGGGTGTTGCGAGTGCTTGCAGCGCTGGCGCTGCTCTTTGCCGCGCTGGTTGCGTTCGGATTCGTCGGCAGCTCGGGATCATCGTTCGGTCGTGCAGTTTGGGGACGGCTCGCACCGCTCGGCAGGCGATTCCTGCCGATCAACTCGCTGCCGCGCGCTTTCGCGTTCGGCACCGTCTGGGGATGGATGCCGTGCGGCTTCGTCTACAGCGTGCTGCTCATCGCGACGGTGCAGGACTCGCCCGTGCAAGGAGCGATGACGATGGCGGCGTTCGGTCTCGGCACGATGCCGGCCATGTACCTGACGGCTCTCGCGTCCCGACGTTTCGTGCCGCTGATCGCGACCCGCGCCGCGCGACGGGTTGCCGGCTCCGTGCTCGTGGTCAGCGCAATCGTCACGGTGCTCGGGCCGTGGTTCGCGCACTCGATTTCCGGCATCCACGCCGGTTGAGCAATTTTCCCCTAGCGGTCCTCGTGTCGTTCGTTAGCCTGCAAAGACGAAGCTGACGAGGGCAGTGCAATGAGATTGGATCGCCGCTTCCTGCTCGCGGGAGGAGCGGGAGCATTGGGTACGACGCTGCTCGCGGGTCGCGCAGTTGCCGGCGCTGCCTGCACTCAGGACGTGTTCAAGGAGCTCGTCGCCTCGGGACCGCGAATCGTTCCCGGCGAGCCGCCTGCTGCGCGCCTGTTCGATCGCGTCGCGGGGTCCTGGAACGTCGACTTCACGAACATTGCCGATGACGGCACGCGCGACCAGGTTCGCGGGCAGCTGCTCGTAGGTTGGGTGCTCGACGGCCGCGCGCTGCAGGACGTGTGGATCCAGTTCCCGAAGCCCGGCGAGGATCGCTTCATCGGCACGACGCTGCGGTTCTACGACCCGGATCGCAAGAAGTGGCGCGTCGTCTGGGTATCGGCGATCGCCAAGGCCGTGACCGTGCTCGAAGGCGGCGAGGAAGAGGGCCGGATCGTGCTGTACACCGACGGTCCGAAGGGCCGCGTGCGGTGGACCTTCAGCGACATCACCGACAGGGATTTCGTCTGGCGCGGCGAGCTCTCGGCCGACGGCGGCAAGACCTGGCGCTTGCGCGAAGACCATCGCATGTATCGCGCGACCTAGCTGGCTGCATCACCGTGCTGAGCTCACAGCAAATCATCGCTCGTCTGGTAGACAGACGCCGTGCGTGCGGCGAGCGCGGCTCTGCAAGGATCGCCACGATCTTTCAGGGAGAAGGATGGCGGCTCGCAGACATCCTCTGCAATGCCGATGCAAGCGATGCGGCGTTCGAAGAACAACACGACTACGTGTCGATCGCGCTCGTCATGGCGGGTGCGTTCTCGTACCGGAGCAGTGCTGGATCGAGCGATCTCTGCAGCGGCTCGGTGTTGTTGGGCGGTCCGCGCACGCATTTCAGCTGCACGCACAAGCACGGAGCCGGCGATCGATGCATC
The DNA here is from genome assembly GCA_035493235.1 of Steroidobacteraceae bacterium. Classification (GTDB taxonomy): domain Bacteria; phylum Pseudomonadota; class Gammaproteobacteria; order Steroidobacterales; family Steroidobacteraceae; genus Steroidobacter. Next base: position 8,739 of record DATJIP010000031.1, on the reverse strand, counting down.
GCGTTCCAGTTCTCGCAGGAGTGTTACGACGAGTTGCTTGCTTCGTTCGGCGCTGCGAGAGCCGGCGCGATATTCCCGCGCGTTGCCTTGCCGATAACACCTCGCGGGGTGGCGTTGTTCGCGAGAACCGAGGCGCTGGCCAGCGGACATGCAAACGGCAGCGCGCACGAGCTGGCGCTGAGCACCGTCTCCTGGGTCATCGAAGCTCTCGATCGCCTCGGACGAGCCAGAGCGCCGACGCCAGTGCAAACGCAGGCGATGCTGGCTGTGGCTCGGGCCATCGACGAAGACGTGAGCGGCGACCATTCATTGCGGACGCTGGCCGCGCTGGCATCGATGAGTCCGTTTCACTTCATCCGATGTTTCAAGCGCGTCGTCGGCACGACTCCGCATGCGTACGTCCGCATCGCTCGGCTGCGGGAAGCCGGGCGCAGGCTGTGCGATCCGAGGCTGCCGATCGCTGCCGTCGCGTTCGACGTCGGGTTTCAGGATCTGTCGGTCTTCAATCACGCCTTTCGCGAAGTTTTCGGGATGACGCCACGACAACTGCGGGAGACGCTGGCGTGAACGCACGACTGCTGACGGCGGTGCTCCTGTGCGGAGCCGTCCCGGTGGCCGATGCTGGCGCGCCCTCGAGCGCGTTCGCCGCGGCGCTCGTCGCCGAGAGCCGCTCGCCCGAGATCACGGATCGCGAAGACGTCTACGCGAAATTGCTCGGAACGTGGGATGTCGAGGCACGCGACCGCACCGACAGCGGGACCTTCCAGGTCATCGAGGGCGAGTGGTTCTTCGCGCGTACGCTGGAAGGGCGCGCCGTGCAGGATGTGTGGATCGCACCGATTCGCGCGAACCGGCGGGCGAGCGACTCGCGCTCGACCAATCGCTACGGCACGAGCGTTCGCACGTTCGACCCCAACACACGCACCTGGCAAGTGACCTGGTTCAATCCCGTCACCGGCGCGTTCAACGTGCTTCACACGCGCATGGACGGCGAGCGCATCGTTCAAGAGGGCACGCAGGGAAACGGCCGACGCATCCGCTGGATCTTCGATGAAATCACCGACCAGACCTTTCACTGGACCGGCGAGCAGCAACTGCCGGACGGCAGCTGGCGACTCGAAGCGGAGTTTTTCGGTCGGCGACGCTGAGCGGATTCAGCGTCCATCTCATGCCGCGTGTTCGCGGGGACTCTGATACTCGTTGAATGGTGTCAGTACCCCAGTTGCTTCGATGGTTCGCGCCGCGCTCCGAACCGGCGCCGGCCGCGTCCAAATCGCTGATCTATGCGTTGTGCGAGGAATACCGGCACGACGATCTGTGGGCGGCGTATCACGCCTTCCGTCTCGATCCACACGAGCGCAACTGGCGGCGACTGCGTCGTCGCAACGTGCCGTGGCAGAAACAGCAAACGGTCGAAGGACTGTTGATGCATCTGTGTCCCTGGAACGGCAAACGCACACCGGATCCGAACGCAGTCGGACTCGCACTCGTTACTGCACCGTCGCTCGCGGTTTCACCTAAGAAGAAGCGTTAAGTCACATCGCGGCGTCGGGAGTGTGACCGACGTCTCATTATCCGGCGCAGCAGCAGCGGCCGAGGAACTGCCTCGGCGATCCTGACCTTGTCACGCATAAGGAGGGGTTATGCCGCGATCGGGGGATGTAGCTATCGCGCTGCCATTGGTGCTCGTTGCGATTGCAGCGGGCTACGCGTTGTACAGCGAGATCGGATCGTCCGACGCGCCTCGCACAACGACTTCCAGCGAGAAAACTCAGCAGCAGTTGTCGTCCGTGCAGACCGCGCAGGTCGAAGAGCCGCTGCGCGTCGCGAATCCGTTCGACGCGAGCGAGGTGTTCGAGTTTCCAGCCGGCACCAGCGAAGCGGATGCGCAGGATGCCATTGCCGGCTTCCTGATCGAACGCGCCTCACGGCGCGGAGTAACCCGGGCCTCCAGGCACGACGGTCACCAAGGTTGATCGCGGCGAGCCGTGCGCGGGATTACTGCGGCCGCTGGTGTCGCGGCTGATAGAGCCCAAGCGTTCCCCCGCCGGGCAGCTTGATGCGCGTCAACCGCCCCCAGCCTTGCTGGGTAACGTCGTCGCAGCTCACGCCTGCTTTTTTCAGGTTCCTGATCTCGAGCTCCAGGTCGTCGGTCATCAGATAGAACTCGTGCAGATCGTTCTCGTCGGACGGATGCACGGCGATCTCGGCGGGCGGCAGCTTGAAGATCAGCCAGCCCTGGTTGACGTCCACGTACGGAAATTTCAGGACGTACTTGATGAACGCCTTGTCCGCCTCGGCGTCCTTCGAATAGATGATGACGTGCCCACCGTTGATCATCGTCCGCTCCGTTTGCTGGCCTGTTTCGAGTAGAGCAAGGGCCGCAAGCGCTTGTCAAAAGTGTTAGCCGCGCCTGACACTTCGCGCATGGCCAAATCTCACGCCAACGCCGCGCAGCTGCGCCAGGTGCTGCGCCTGTTCGCGCTGTTCGGGCATCCTATCCGCGTGATTATCTTTCAGCGTATATCCCGCGCTCCGGGCACGGCCGGCGAGCTGGCGAAGCATCTGCCGGTTTCGCGCACGGCGATCGTGCAGCATCTGAAGCTGCTGGAATCTGCGGGGCTGGTCAGCGCGGCGTCAGAAGCGCGTCGGCGCGTCTACCGGATCCGACCCAAGGGTCTGGCGCCGATCGCCAGGTGGCTCGATCAGTTCGGTGTGAACTCGTGAGGCTCGTCGCGCGTGCACTCGTCGATGCGCGTCGGCTCGCTCCACACGCCGCGCACTTCCCAGCAATCGTCGAACACCGAGCAGTAGCAATACTCGATGTCCCATTTGTCCGCGCCTTTCTCCAGTATGTCCCAGTACTGCGCGTTCTCGGCAGTCCTGGGGATGCGAAACACCAGCTGCTCGCCGCTGCCGGGCACGAATCTCGTGTGCACGTTGTTCTTGAGGATCTGCAGGATGCCGTCTTTGCGCGCCTTGCGGACCTCAGTCGCGTGCTCGGGCGGGAGCGACTTGACGATCAGTTCGTCCATGGACGTGACGTACTGACCATCGACCTTCACGCGCAGGCTGCGCTCGTGAGCCGGTCCGACACCGCGATTCAGAAAGTCGAGTGACAGCACCTGGTCGCCTGTGGTCGTAGCAGTGCTGAAGCCGCCGACCAAATACGGAATCGAGTTCGCCTCGACCAGCTTTTCCATCGTATGGCCGTGATGAATCGCGATGATGATCGAACAGACGGACGTGACGAGCGCCGTGCCGGCGATCGTCAGCTCCAGCCACTGCGGCAGTCCACCGCCGTGACGGCCGTGCGAGTGATGTACTTCGGGACCTTCCAAGGCAGCCTCCCGTTGCGCAAGCTTTGGCGCGACATGTTACGCGAGTCGCGCTCAGAGTTTCCGCGGGCAGGCGAGCAGGGCAGGAGCGACGCCTTTATCAGGAGCGACGCCTTTATAAGAAGTGACGATCAGGCGCGCCGCGTCTTCTTCTGCGGCGCCTTCTCGCTCGGTCGGCCGAAGAGTCGCGTGATCCACGAGTCGCGCTGCTTCGACGCTTGCTTCTTGCCGCTGCGGGCGAGCTGCATCTCGCGAGCTTCTTCGAGCAGTTCCTGGGCGAGCGTCTTGTTCTTCCGCGTCTGGGTTTGCCACCCGATTTCCTCGGCCGGAGCCTCGGCGACCTTCGGAGGTGGCGCCGCCGGCGCTGCAGCGGGAACAGGTGCGGCCATCTGCACCGTCTTTGCGGGCGCAGCGACAGACGGTGCGAACCGGGTCTGCTCCGCGGTGCTCACGCGCACGGTGGTCGGCGCCGAGAAGAACGTTCGCAGATGCTCGCAGGTTTTCTCCGCGGACCGCTCGTCGGCGAAGAATCCCAGCCGCAGCGCGTGCCAGGTCCCTTTCTCGTGCTTGGCCACGAGGGAATAGAGTTGGTGCGCCGAGAAGGCTTCGAGGCGCGGCATCATGTCCAGATTGATTGGCCGATCCGAGACCACCAGTTGAATGGCGAACCAGCGCGGTTGCTTGGAGTCGTAGAGCTCAGCCTCGGAAAGCGCACGCATCGTCTGCGTGGAGTCCACATCGAGGCGACGATCGACCACCGAATGCGCATTCATATAATGTGTTCCCACCTTGCGACACCTGCGATGTTTCGGTCGTCGCAATGCGCTCGTCAAGGCTAAAATCCCGGGGAAAGCTGAATACTTTCAAGATGCGACGCCGCGCACGCAGCATGGGAACCCTTTGAGCGGCTGCCTCGTGTAAAGGTGGTCGCGGAGCCTGACGGTGGAAATCGAGATCGACGAAGGCCTGGTGCGCGGAATCATCGCCACGGAAACGGCGCAGGCCGCAGCCGAGATCGGGCAGCTGGGCCCGATTGCCGCTTATGAAAGATCGCGCAGTCGACACGACGAGCGTGTAAACACGGCGGCGGATGCTCACACACTCGCCTGCAAGAACGGCTGCTATTGGTGCTGCTACTTCACGGTGGACGTTCGGGCCGTCGAGGTCTTCAGCATTCTCGACTTCATGGAGCGCGAGCTGAGCGCGGCAGAGCAGGCCCGCGTGCGCGGTGAGATCGAAGCGAACAGCACGCTGCTGCAGGGTCTGAGCGAACCGGAACGCATGCGACGTAATGTGAAGTGTCCTTTCCTCGCCGCGGGACGCTGCACGATCTACGAAGCGCGTCCGCAGACCTGCCGCAACTATCACGCAACCGACGTGACTGGCTGCCGCGCTTCTTACGAGCAACCGGACAACATCGACATCGATCCCGACTTCGCACCACTCGTGTATCAAGCGGGCGGCGCGCACGTCGACGCGTTCTGCAGCACTCTGCAACAGCTCGGTTATGACACGAACGCGTACGAGCTCAGCACCGCACTCGCGGCGGCGATCGCCGATCCGCAATCGCGCGCGCGATTCGTGGCGAAGCAGATTCCGTTCGTCACCCTCACAGGCAACGAAATCCCGACAGAATTTTGCGATCTCTGATGCGACAGAATGTCTGTTGAGTCTGCAACGCAGGCGCTGCGATTTAACTCAACATCGTTTGCGATTTAACCCAATATCTGTCTCCGCTTTCCCACGTCTTCATTCGACGACGAACTGTGAACCGCGTCACACGTTTGGTGTGACGCACTCGTGCTAGGGTTCAGCCCGCACGATTCTGACAAAGGCAAACCCACCGAAAGGTGGTGACGCAAAGTCTCCGGTCTAACGAGCGCAAGCTCCACGATAGCGGGACCGCCCGAATCACAACCCTCCCGTTGGGTTGCCTTGTCCGAGCACGTGATCACTGGCCCAGGCAGTGTGCAGACGAGGTAGCCGCCATGCATCGAACTGATACTGTCATCGCAGTCGCCCCGCGATTTTTCGCGGCGTGCGACCCCCAACCTCGCCGCCGACTGTCTGTTCCAGCCGTAGCAGGCTGCTGATCAGATTTTTTCTTCGACGTGCTTCAGCAAGAGCACGCCGACGATTCACAGAACCGGCTTTGTGCAGAGGTGGGTATGCGCACACTGAGAAAGTTCTGGATCGCGACGATTGCTGCGCTCGGCGTGCTCGCCAGCGCCAGCTCGGTCGCCGATGCCAGTTACCGCGAGCAGATGAAAGGTCTCGACGAGCAGGTGCAGGAGGTCAAGTCCGACGTCCTCAGCATCGCCGCCGAGCTCGCGCGCCTCGAAGAGCGGCTGCTCTATCCCTCGAATACGCATCTCGCGGTGTTCATCGCACTCGCCGAGCGTGACACGCTGCGTCTCGACGCCGTGCAGATCCAGATCGACGGCCAGCCCGTTGCGCACAGCATCTACAGCTTCAAGGAGCTGGAAGCCCTGCAGAAGGGCGGCGTGCAGCGCATCTACACCGGCAACGTCACGACCGGCGAGCACCAGATCGAAGTCTCGATCGCCGGCAAGCTCGACACCGGCAAGGACTACGCGCGCACCGAGCATTTCGCGTTCACCAAGGGCATCGAGCCGAAGCTGATCGGCGTGACGCTCGGCTCGTCGCAGCTGCAGCTGGGAGACTGGTAATCACCCATGCCGCGCGCGACTCTCATCGTCGGGCTCGGTTTGGCGAGTGCGCTCGCCACGGGTGCTTGCGCCAGCAAGGACCTGCGCGATCTGTATTTCGGCGAAGCGGTGTACTACGCGAATCAGGGGCACTACTTCGAGGCGCTCGAGCGGCTCGATGCGGAGCTGGCTCTGCACAAGGGCGTCGATGAGCCGCAGCGCGACTCGCTGCACTATCACATCGGCGAGGCCGAATTCTCGGTCGGCGACTTCGAGCTGTACTACCGCATGCATCACCGCGCCGGGCACGCGATCAAAGCCGTGCTCGAAGGTGCGGTCGACGAGAACGTGCGCAACGAAGCGGCGTATCGCCTCGCGCGCATTCACTTCCAGAAGGATCAGGCGGCCGACGCGCTGGTCGCGCTCGATCGCATCACCGGCAAGGTGCCGGTCGCAATTCGCGACGACGTCGAATTCCTGCGCGCCAACGTTTATCTGGCGCTCGGCCGTCCCGGCGACGCGGCGGCCGTGCTGAAGCGCCTGCAGAGCGCGCAATCCCTCACCGGATTTGCGGCCTACAACCTCGGCATCGCGATGCTGCAGGAAGGGCGCGAGCAGGATGCGATCTCGCAGCTCGACCGCGCCGGTCAGTTGAAGGTGAGCGATGCCGGTCCGCTCGCGATCCGCGACAAGTCGAACATGCTGCTCGGCAAGCTGATGCTCGAGGCCACCGACTTCCCGCACGCGCAGCAGTACTTCGATCGCGTGCGCCTCGATGGGCCGTTCTCGAACCAGGCGCTGCTGAGCTCGGGCTGGGCGGACGTCTCGTCGCAGAACTTCGAACGCGCCGTGGTGCCGTGGAGCATTCTCGCCAAGCGTGAAGTCACGGACGCGGCTGTGCAGGAAGCGTTGCTTGCATTGCCGTACGCATACAGCAAGTTGAACGTGCACGGCCGCGCGGCGGTGCTGTACGGCGACGCGCTGAAGTCGTTCGGCGAAGAGCTGAACAAGGTCGATGCGTCGATCAAGAGCGTCGCCGACGGGCGCTTCCTGAAGGCGCTGGTGCGCGAGGAACTGCAGCAGGACAAGGGCTGGGTCATCCGGCTGCGCACGCTGCCGGACTCGCCCGAAACCTTCTACCTGATGCAGCTGATGGCCTCGAACGATTTCCAGACGGCGCTGCAGAACTACCTGGATCTCGAAGAGCTGCGCAAGAAGATGGCGGGCTGGCAGAAGAGCCTCGACGCGTACGAGGACATGATCCGCCTGCGCAGGCAGAACTACGAGCCGCTGCTGCCGGGCATCGACTCGCAGTTCCGCGAGCTGGATGCGCAGATTCGCCTGCGCATGGAGCAGCGCAATCATCTGCAGCAGCGGCTGCATCAGTTGCTGGTCGAGCCGCGTCCCGATCTGCTGGCGAATACGGATGAGCGCATCGCGCTGGACAGGATCCACGCGGTCGAACAGGCGCTCGAACACGCCCACGGCGCGAACGTCGATCAGCTCAAACAGCGAGTGAAGCGCCTGAAAGGCACGATCACCTGGACGTTGTACACGACGTATCCTGAGCGACTGACCGAAGCGCACGAGCATCTCAACGCGCTGAACGCCGACATCGCGGTGTTGACGAAGCAGTACCAGGAGTTCGTGCGCACGCGCCAGGCCGCGGAGCACAGCTATCTGGGCTACGGTGAAACGATCAGTCGCCTGCGCACGCGCGCCGCCGAAGCGTTGCAGAACGTCAACCAGCTGATGGCTCAGCAGGGCCATCTGATCGAGACCGTCGCCATCGATGAGTTGAAGAATCGCCGCGCGCGGCTCGAGGTCTATCAGACGCAGGCTCGGTACGCAGTGGCCGACAGCTACGACCGCGCGGCGAAAACGCAAGCCGCTCCGGCACCAGAACAGGCTGCGCCAGCCGGGGGCGGACACTGATGCGTTCCCACCGCGCAATGCTCGCCGCTGGCGCAGCCTTCCTGGTTGCGTGCTCCGGCACGCCCCAGAAGGACACGCTGGCTGGGCTGCACAAAGTCGCGCCGGATCTGCAGGACGTGAAGGTCGAAGGCGGCCTCGACACGGCGATGCAGAGCTATCAGCGCTTCCTCGAAGAGACGCCGGAGACGCAGCGCACGCCGGAAGCGATGCGCCGTCTCGCCGATCTCAAGATCGAGAAGGAATATGGGCTCAACGGCACCGGCGAACTGCTGGAGCTGCCGGCCCCGCAGGCTGCCGATCTACCGGCCGCGGCCTCCGTCGCTGCGACCACGCAGTCCGCAGCCGGTATCGGCATGAACGCCGCTACCACCGCTGCCGCCACCGAGCAGGAGCTCGAACAGCGCGCGAGCCAACAGCAGCGCGTCGCGTCCGCGCAGGACATGCTGCAAGGACAAGTTCCGGAAGGCATGAAGGACGATCTCGCGCGTGCGGGTCCGCTCGAAGCGATCCAGCTCTACGACCGCCTGCTCGAGAAGTATCCGTCCGCTGAGCACAACGACCAGGTGCTGTACCAGAAGGCGCGCGCTTACGACGAACTCGGCCGCACCGTCGAAGCGATGAAGGTGATGGAGCAGCTGATCGCTGCCTACCCGCGTTCGAAGTATCTCGACGAAGTGCACTTCCGCCGCGCCGAGCACTTCTTCACGCGCAAGAAGTATCGCGACGCCGAAGGCTCGTACGAAGCGATCATCAAGATGGGCCCGGTGTCCGAGTACTACGAGCTCGCGCTCTACAAG
>DATJIP010000030.1:0-23079 GCA_035493235.1 Steroidobacteraceae bacterium | reverse complement strand
TGGTGCTGAAATATCACAAGCGCAAGGAAGTGAGCGCGCGCAGAGAGTCCGCGTTGGGAAAGAAATGAAGAGTCAGGCTGAAGCCTGACCCACAGGAAGAGCAACGTGGGTCAGGCCTCAGCCTGACAATCTTCCTTCCTGCAGCGTCAGCGTGCGCTGCATCCGAGTCGCGAGCTCCGGCGCGTGCGTCACGATGACGAGCGCAGTCTGCAGCTCGCGATTCAACTCCAGCATCAGCTCGAACACCTGGCGAGCGTTGGCGCCATCGAGATTGCCCGTCGGCTCGTCGGCGAGCACCACCGAAGGCTGAGTGACCAGCGCGCGCGCGACAGCCGCCCTCTGCCTTTCACCACCCGACAATTGCCCCGGCCGATGATCGAGACGCGCGCTCAGCCCGACGCGATCGAGCAACGCTGACGCTTTCGCTCGCGCCTGCGTCACCGGCATGCGCCGGATCAACAGCGGCATCGCCACGTTTTCCAATGCGGTGAATTCGGGCAGCAGGTGATGGAACTGGTACACGAACCCCATCGCGCGATTGCGCAGCTCGCCGCGCTCCGCATCGGACAGCCGATTGATCTCCTTGCCGGCGATCGACACCGTCCCCGACGTCGGCAGATCGAGGCCGCCGAGCAGCTGCAGTAACGTGGTCTTGCCCGAGCCGGACGCGCCGACGATCGCGATGCGCTCGCCCGCGGCGATCTCCAGGTCGACGCCGTTCAGCACTTCGACGCGCGTGTCGCCTTGCTCGAAGTGCTTGATCAGGCCTTTGCAGGTGAGAACGAGGTTCGGCATGGGTTAGTCGTGTCGCAGCGATTGGGCCGGCTGCGTCCGCGCCGCGCGCCAGGAAGGATAGAGGGTGGAAATACAGCACAGGACGAACGAGGTCAGGCTGATCTTGAGTACGTCGCTCCATTCGACGAGCGCCGGCAGGTCGGTGATGAAATACACCTTCGCGTCGAGGAAGTGCTGACCCAGCAGCGCTTCGAGCCCGTGGACCAGCGCTTCGAGGTTGATCGAGATCAGCACCCCGAGCAGCACCCCGCTCAGCGTGCCGATGACGCCGATCGCGACGCCCTGAGTCATGAAAATCGACAGGATGCTGCGCGGTGAGGCGCCGACCGTGCGCAGGATCGCAATGTCCGTGCGCTTGTCCTTCACCACCATCACGAGCGTCGACACGATGTTGAACGCTGCCACGCCCACGACCAGCAGCAGGATGATGAACAGCGCCGACTTCGTCAGCTGGATCGAGCGGAAGAATGTCGCATGCTTGCGGCTCCAGTCGTCGACGTAATAGCCGCCGCCGAGCGCGACCGCCAGCTCACGCACTACTCGCGGAGCTGCAAACATATCGGCGAGCTTGAGTCGCAGGCCGGTCACGTCGTCGCCCATGCGGTACAGACGCGCGGCATCGGCAATGTGTACGTAAGCGAGATTGCGGTCGTACTCGTACATGCCGGCGCGGAACAGACCGACGACCTTGAACGCACGCATGCGCGGCATCACGCCCGCCGGCGTCGTGGTCCGCAGCGACGTCACGATGACGACACGCTGGCCCATGCTGACGCCGAGCGCCTTCGCGAGCTCCTCGCCGAGCACGATGCCATATTCGCCCGGCTTCATGGCGTCGAAGGATCCAGCCGTCGTCTTGGTCGAGATGATCGTGACTTGCTTCTCGTCCTGCGGCAGCACGCCCGTCAGGATTGCGCCGCTGCTCTTGTTGCCCGCGATCAGCAGCGCCTGATCCTCGATGAACGGCGCGGCGCCGAGCACCTCGGAGTTGTCGCGAACCTTGGCTGCCGCCTCCTGCCAATCCGTCATGCGCTGGCCGAGGGCGCTGATGGTCGCGTGCGCCGTCAGACTCAGGATGCGCTCGCGCACTTCGCGCTCGAAGCCGTTCATCACCGACAACACGACGATCAGCACGGCGACGCCGATCGCCACGCCCGCCATCGAGATGGTCGATATGAAGGAGACGAAGCGATTGCCACGGCTCGCGCGCAGGTAGCGGCGCCCGATCTGGAGCTCGTACTTCATTCGTAGCGCAACGCCTCGGCCGGCTCCGTGGCCGCGCCGCGCAATGCCGGGTAGATGGTGGCGAGAACGGTGAGGATCAGCGCGGTCACTGTAATGCCGACCACCTGCGGCCATTCCACTTCCGACGGAACTTCCGAGATCACGAACACGGTCGGATCGAAAACGTGCATGCCGGTGAGCCCTTCGAGGAACGGCACGATCGTGCCGACGTTCAGCGCCAGCGTGAGACCGAGCGCGAGACCGAGCAGCGCGCCGAACCAGCCGATGATCACGCCCTGGGTCATGAACACGCCGACGATGGCGCGCGGCGAGATGCCGACGGTGCGCAGGATCGCGATGTCGGTGCGCTTCTCGTTCACGACCATGACCAGCGCCGCGACGATGTTGAAGGCCGCGACCGCGACGATGAGCATCAGGATAAGTGTCATCATCGTCTTCTCGATGCGGATGGCGCGGAAGTAGCTGGCGTTCTCGATCGACCAGTCGCTGGTCTGCAGCCCGGGGCCGAGCGACGCCGCAATCTGCTTCACCCGATCCGGCGCGGCGAAGATGTCCGTGAACTTCAGCCGCAGCCCGCCGGGCACGCCGCCGTTACCGACGATCGCCGCGGCATCCTGCAGACTCACGAACGCGAGCACGTTGTCGTGCTCCTGCGCGCCGACCTCAAACACGCCGCTGACCGTGAACGTCTGGATGCGAGGCTGCAGATCGATACCGGCGATCGCACCCTCACCTGCCTTGCTGTTGCTGACCGGCACGAGCACTGTGATCTCGTCGCCGACGCGCGCGTCCAATGCGTAAGCGAGCCCCGCGCCAAGCACGATGTGCCTTTCGCCCGGCTGCAGATCCTCGAGCCGGCCGACGTTCATATGCCCGCCGATCTGGGAGACTTGCGGCTCGAGCTGCGGCTCGATGCCGCGAATCATCGCCGCGCGCAGATCCTCGCCGCGGCCGAGCATGCCTTGCAGATCGAGAAACGGCGCGACGCCTTCGACGTCGGGCTGCTTGCGGATGCGCTCCCCGAGCATCTGCCAGTCGCGCATGCGCTCCGGCGCCGCGGAGATCGTGGCGTGCGAGGTGAGACTCAGGAGCCGCCCGCGCACCTCGTTTCCCAGGCCATTCATGACCGAAATGATGGTGATCAGCGCCGCGACGCCGACGCAGATGCCAGCCATCGAGATCCAGCTGATGAAGGAAACGAAGAAGCCGCGGCTGCGGCTCACCACGTAGCGTAGCCCTACGTAGACGGGCACCGGATGGAACATAAGGCCGGCAAGGCTACTGCAGGCGACCCGGAAATGTGAACTGCGACAACTTATCGGGGTGCCGTGCTTGGCCCTTATGTAATGCCTGCATTAGAGTCGGACGTCGCTATTCAAGAGGACGATCCATGCGTTCCACATCCTGGCTGGTCTCCGCCGCTGCTGCCGTAGTCCTGTGCGGCTCGGCCCTGGCGGACGAGCTACAGGTCCCGGCTACCAAGGCATCCCCTGCCACGAGCGCCACGCCCGCTAGCGGCATGTCGATGGACTCGGTTGAGGCGAAGTACGGTGCGCCCACCAAGCGAGTTGCTCCGGTCGGCGGCGCCTCGGCGCAGCAGCCGCCCATCACGCGCTGGGAATACCCGGGCTTCGTCGTGTTCTTCGAGAACAACCACGTCATCCACACGGTCATTACGACCGGCTGACAAGTCAGGGGGCTCTTGCTCCTAGAGCCCCCTGCCCTCACCTGCTAACCTCGCCACCCTCTTCGGGGACGCCCTACGGCGTCGTCCCGAGTGTCGTCATTTTGGAGCGCCGTTTTGACCGATCAGGATTGCCCCCTGCTGCCCAGCAAGGCCCAGCTGCACGTGCGCTGGGGCCAGCTCTACGGCTCCGCCACGTCGCTGTGGCTGGCTGAGGCTGCGCACAAGGCCTCCGGGCCGCTGCTGGTCATAGCAGCGAATGCGCGCCAGGCGAGCCGCATGGAGGACGAGCTGCGGTTCTTCTGCGAGCCGGGCAGCTATATCGAGCATTTCCCGGCATGGGAGACGCTGCCCTACGACCTCTTCTCGCCGCACCCGGACATCGTGTCGCAGCGCTTGCGTATGTTGTCGACGCTGCCGCGACTCACGAAGGGCATCGTCGTCGTCGATCTCGAGACAGCGCTGCAACGGTTGCCGCCGCAGGCCTACGTCGACGGCCGCGCGTTCGATCTGAGCGTCGGTGAAGTACTCGACGTCGGAGCATTCCGCGACCGCTTGAGCGGCGCGGGCTACGTCGCGAGTTCGCAGGTCATGGCGCCCGGCGAGTTCGCGGTCCGCGGCTCGATCATCGACCTGTACCCGATGGGCAGTCCCGCGCCGTATCGCATCGACCTGTTCGACGACGAAGTCGAAACCATTCGTGTGTTCGATCCGGAAACGCAACGCTCGGGCGATAAAGTGCAAGCCCTGCGCCTGCTGCCGGCGCGCGAGTTCCCGCTGACCGCTGACGGCATCCAGAATTTCAAACGGCGCTTCCGCAATCGCTTCCCCGGCGATCTGACGCGCATGGCGATCTATCGCGATATCGCCGAGGGCGCGCCGCCGCCGGGCATCGAGTACTACCTGCCGTTGTTCTTCGACGCGACCGCGACGCTGTTCGATTACCTGCCGGCTAACACGATCGTCGCCGCGGAGACGGATGTGCAGGGCGCGGCTACGCAGGTGATCGGCGAGATCGCGAGTCGCCACGAGCAGCGCGGGCACGATGCCGAACGTCCGATCCTCGAACCCGCCGAAGTGTTCACGCCGGTGGATGAGCTCGTGCAACGGCTCGAAGCGTTGCGTCGGATCGAGCTGTCGCGCGTGGAGCTGGATCCGCTCACGCAGTCATTGCCCTATCAGAACTTCGCGACGCGCTCGCCACCGGCGCTGCGCATCGATGCGCGCAGCGAAGAGCCGGCGCGCGAGCTCGCGCGGTTCCTGAGCGACTTTCAAGGCCGCGCGTTGATTGCGGCTGAATCTGCCGGACGCCGCGAGATGCTGCTGGACATCCTGCAGAAGCGGAACCTGCGGCCGCAGCTCGTCGACAGCTGGTCGGCGTTCGAAGAAGGCAGCACGGCGCTCGGCATCACGGTCTCGCCGATCGCGACGGGCCTGGTGCTCACCGAACCGCCGCTCGCACTGATCGCAGAAGAGCAACTGTTCGGCGAACGCGCGCGCCAGGAACGTCGGCGACGCCGCGCCGAGCGCGATCCCGAAAAGATCATCCGCGATCTGACGGACCTCCGCCCCGGCTCGCCGGTCGTGCACGAAGACTATGGCGTCGGGCGTTTCGTCAGCCTCGCGACGCTCGACGTCGGCGGACTGACCAACGAATTCCTGCTGCTCGAATATGCGGACGGCGACAAGCTGTACGTGCCAGTGCATGCGCTCGATCTCGTCAGTCGTTACACCGGCGCACCGACCGAAACGGCGCCGCTACACAAGCTCGGCACCGACACTTGGGAAAAGGCGAAGCGCAAAGCTGCGCAGCGTATTCACGACACCGCCGCTGAGCTGCTCGATCTGTACTCGCGCCGCGCCGCGCGCCAGGGCGAGCAACTGGTCGCGAACGAAGCCGAGCTGCGCACGTTCGAGGCTGCGTTCCCGTTCGAGGAGACGCCGGATCAATCTCAGGCGATCGAACAGGTGATCGCCGACCTTGCCAGCGGCAAGCCGATGGACCGCGTCGTGTGCGGCGACGTCGGCTTCGGCAAGACCGAAGTCGCGTTGCGGGCAGCGTTCGTAACCGTCCAGGCCGGCAAGCAAGTTGCGGTGCTGGTGCCGACGACGCTGCTGGCGCAACAGCACTACCAGACCTTCGCGGACCGCTTCGCCGACTGGCCGGTAAAAGTCGAAGCGCTGTCGCGCTTTCGCAGCGCGCGCGAAGTCGATCAGGTGATTCATAGCCTCGAATCCGGCCAGACCGACATCGTGATCGGCACGCATCGGCTGTTACAGAGCGGGGTGAAATTCGGCCGGCTCGGTCTGCTGATCATCGACGAAGAACATCGCTTCGGCGTGAAGGACAAGGAAAAGCTCAAGCAGCTGCGCGCCGAAGTCGACGTGCTGACGCTCACCGCGACGCCGATCCCGCGAACGCTGAACATGGCGATGGGCGGCTTGCGCGAGCTGTCGTTGATCACGACGCCGCCGGCCGCGCGCCTGTCGATCAAGACGTTCGTGTCGCAATGGGATTCCGCGTCGATTCGCGAGGCCTGCCTGCGCGAAATCCGTCGCGGCGGTCAGATCTACTACGTGCACAACAGCGTGGACACTATCGAGCGCACGGCGCGAGCGATCGCCGAGCTCGTGCCCGAAGCGCGTATCGCAGTCGGCCACGGCCAGATGCGCGAACGCGAGCTCGAGCAGGTGATGCTCGATTTCTATCACCAGCGCAGCAACCTGCTGGTGTGCACGACGATCGTCGAGAGCGGCATCGACGTGCCTACGGCCAACACGATCATCATCGATCGCGCCGACAAGCTCGGTCTCGCACAGCTCCACCAGCTGCGCGGTCGCGTCGGCCGCTCGCATCACCAGGCATATGCCTATTTGCTGACACCGCCGCGCAACGCGATGACCGCCGACGCCGCGAAGCGACTCGAAGCCATCGAGTCGCTCGAGGATCTCGGCGCGGGCTTCACGCTCGCCACGCACGACCTGGAAATTCGCGGCGCCGGTGAGCTGCTCGGCGAGGAGCAGAGCGGCCAGATCCAGGAGATCGGTTACGCGCTCTACATGGAAATGCTCGAGCGCGCGGTCAACGCGCTCAAATCCGGCAAGATCCCGCAGCTCGATCAGCCGATGCACCAGGGCCCCGAGGTCGACCTGCACGTCGCCTCGCTGCTCCCGGACAGCTATCTGCCCGACGTGCACCTGCGGCTCGTGCTGTACAAGCGCATCGCCGCCGCCGCGACCGCCGACGAATTGCGCGAGCTGCAGGTGGAGATGATCGATCGCTTCGGCCTGTTGCCGGAACCGGCGAAGAATCTGTTCCGCATCGCCGGCTACAAGCAGGCGGCGCGCGCGCTCGGCTTGCGCAAGATCGACGTCGGTCCGGGCGGCGGCTCGGTGACGTTCGAGCGCGACACCCGCGTCGAGCCGGCGACGCTGATCCGCTACGTGCAGCAGAACTCGCGCACGCACCGCCTGGAAGGCGGCACGAAATTGCGCTTCACGCTGAAACTGGAGAAGGACGAGCAGCGTTTCGCTGCGGTCGAGCAGCTGCTCGAAGACCTGAAGAAACCCGCTGCTGCTAAACTGCGCCGATGAAACAGCTCACCCCAATCGCCCTATGGTGCGCCTTGCTGAGCGTCGCGACGCTGACTGCCTCCGCGCAGCAACCGACCACGGCGCAGGTGCTGCAGAACTACGACGTCGAGCTGCTGATCTTTCGCACGCTGACCCCGAACGCCTCGCCGGAAGAATGGAGCATGGAAGCCGCCGAGGCCGGCCAGCGGCTGGTGATTCCCGAGGATGAGCCGTCGCCGTTCGCTTCGAACGAGCCGGCGCCGACGACGACTGCTACGTACCCCGCCCTGCCGCCCGCGAAGTTCAAGCTGCAGGCGATTGCCGACACGCTCAAGCGTAGCCGCAACTATCAGCCGCTCGCGCACTTCGGCTGGACGCAGCCGGGCTATCCGCGCGACGACGCGAGGTATCTGCCGATCAATTCGCTGGTGCCCGCGGGCTCGGGGCTGGTGGGTCAGGTCGCGCTGTCGCGCGGCCGCTATCTACACTTGACGCTGGATCTCGTGTACGACGCGCCGAGTGCAGCAGGGGAGCCAACGCAGAGGTTCGTGCTGAGACAGAGCCGCAGGATGCGCAGCAACGAACGGCACTACCTGGATTCGCCGAGATTTGGCGTGATTGCGATCGTGACGCCCAGTACGGGAGCGTAAGCGCGAATCCGGAATATCTCGCCAAGGCGCCAAGACGCCAAGGAAGAGAAGTCGATCTGAAACTCCGAACAGTAAAATCGCCGGACGCTGAATCTCTGGTTCTTCTTGGCGATCTTTGCGAGAGTATCTTCTGAGTTAGCGCGGAGTACTCAATCGCACTCGCGACTGACCACTCGATTCTTCCCCAGCTCTTTGGCGTCTTTCAGCGCACGCAGCGCCGACTCATAAGCGCGCGTCGGATTTGCATCGTGCGGCGGCACCAGCGACACGACACCAGCGCTGGCAGTCACGTAGCGCGATACCGATGAACGCGGATGATGAATCGCGAGATCACGTACTCGCGCCAGCACCGCTTCGGCCAGCTTCGACGCCTGGCCCAGATCGAGCCCCGTCGTCAGCGCCGCAATCTGATCCTCGTCGAACCGGCCGCACAGGTCGCTGGCGCGACGGAAGCAACCGGCGATGACGCGCGCGATGCGACGGAACGACTGGTCCGCACCCGGTCGGCCGAACACGTCGCGGTATTGCGAGTAGCAGTCGAGATCGAACACGAGGAAGCTCAGGCGACGCGACTCGCGCTGCGCCAGGCCCCAGTCGCGCTTCACCAGCTCTTCGAAGTACGTCCGTCGCAGCAGTCCGGTGAGCTTGTCGTCACGCAGGTAGGCCAGCATGGTCTGCGTGTTCATCGAAGGATCGCGTGCGTCCTTCGGGTCGAGCCGCAGGCGATCTCCGCCTTCGCGATGGAAACTGGCGAAGTGCGTCACCCGGCCTTCCGCATCTCGCAGCGGGACCAGCGTGAGCTCGTTCCAGAACATGGTCCCGTCGCGTCGGTAATTCCGCAGTACGGTCGTGCAGGGAGTCCCGTCTTGCAGGGCTGCGCGAATCCGCGCCAGGCCTTCCTGCTCATGGTCCTCGGCCTGCAGGAACCGCAGGGTCCGGCCGCGCAGGGCGGCGGCTTCATAGCCGGTCAGGTGCTCCATCGCCGCATTGGCGTACACGACCTGCCATTCGCCCGAGCGGGCCTCGCAGATCGCGATGCCTTCCGGGGCGGCAGCCGCCAGGGCCTGGAACAGACCAGGGGACAAGCTTGGGTCCACGCTCATATCACTGTAGGCAATCATGAATTCAACTTCAGATCGGGCCGCTCCATACAACCCCTGACGGCACCCTCGCAGGCCTGCCATTCCGCGGACGCTTGCAGCGCTCCCCGGGTCGGCCCGGGCTTGCCGTGGAGGCGCACCATCCGAACTTGACTCAGAGGATCCCCGCTTCCCCGCAAAGAATCGATGACTTGCAGCACACCTTTGCGATCGTTGCACAGGGAAAGCACGTCGCAGCCGGCCGCCAGGGCCGCCGCGGCGCGCTGTGCCATGTCGCCGACCACCGCTGCACCCTTCATCGACAAATCGTCGGTAAAAATAGCTCCGTCGAACCCCAAATTGCCCCGGAGCTCCTGCTGGATCCAGCGTGAGGAAAACCCTGCAGGCAGCGGGTCGACCTCCTCGAAGATCACGTGGGCGGCCATCACGGCCGCCAGGCCGTTGCCGATCAGCCGCCGGTACGGATAGAGGTCCTCGTCCAGGTCGGACAGCGGCCGCCGGTCGACGGGCATGGCCACGTGCGAGTCCGGTACCACCGCTCCATGCCCTGGGAAGTGCTTGGCCGTCGCCACCATGCCCGCCTCGCGCATGCCGCCGGCGAAGGCTATGGCGAGCTCAGCCACGACCTGGGGATCGCGATGAAACGCCCGGTCGCCGATGACGCTGCTGACGCCGTAGTCCAGGTCCACGCACGGCGCAAAGCTCATGTCGATCGCCACCGCGCGCAGCTCAGCAGCCATCAGCCAACCGCATTGCCGCGCCAGTTGTTTGCCTGCCGCCTCGTCGAGATCGTATTGACGCCCGATGGTGCGCATCGCCGGCAGTACGGTGAATCCCTTGCGGAAGCGCTGCACTCGTCCGCCTTCGTGATCGACAGTCACGAGCAGCGGCGGCGTACGCGCCACGCGGATATCGGCGACGAGCCGTTCCAGTTGTTCGATGCTCTCGAAGTTGCGCGTGAACAGAATGACCGCGCCGACCAGCGGGTGCTGCAGCAGGTCGCGATCCTCTTCGGTGAGAGTCGTGCCCTGCACATCGATCATCAGAGGACCTAGTGTCATGGCGCTTGCCTACTCGCGAATGAATAGTGCCGCCGATTCGACGTGCGCAGTATGCGGGAACATGTCCATGACGCCGGCGGCGCGCAGCGCAAAGCCGTGCTCGTGGACGAGGATGCCGGCATCCCGCGCCAGGCTTCCCGGATGGCAGGAAATGTACAGCACGATCTTCGCGCCGCAACGCGCCACGATCGGCAGCACTTCGAGTGCACCGGCGCGAGGCGGATCGAGCAGCACCTTGTCATAGCTGCGGCGCGCCCACGCTGCATCAGCGGCCGACGCTTGCGCGAGATCGGCGGCGAAGAACTCGCTGTTGTCGATGCCATTCAGCGTGGCGTTGGCGCGGGCGCGAGCGACCAATCCCGCGTCGCCCTCGACGCCGACGACGTGCGCGCCACTGCGCGCGAGCGGCAGCGAGAAATTTCCGAGACCGCAAAACAGGTCGAGCACTTGCTCGCCGGGAGCGGGTGCGAGCAACTCGACCGCGCGCGCCACCATCAGCACGTTGAGCTCGCCGTTGACCTGCACGAAATCGTTCGGCTGAAAGCGCACGGTCACGTCGAACTGCGGCAGACGATATTCGAGCGGCGTGACGTCGGTCAGCGGCGCGATCGTGTCGTAACCGCCCGGCTGGAGGTACAGCTGCACAGCGTGCTCACGCGCGAATTGCAGCAGCAGCTCACGATCGGCCGCAGTCAGCTCTTCCAGCACGCGCACGACGAGCGCGAGCGCGTTGTCCGCCACAGCGACTTCGATCTGCGGCACGCGATTGCGCACGCTCAACTGAGTCAGCAACAGCGACAGCGGCTCGATCAGCGAATCGACCGGCGGCGCGAGCACTTCGCAGCGCTTCACGTCCGTGATGTAGCTGGTGCTGCGCTCTCGGAACCCCAGCACCGTGCGTTCCTTCTTCGGAACCCAGCGCGCCGCGAGGCGCGCCCGACGCCGGTAGTTCCAGACGCCGCCCTGTAACGGCGGCAGCGTTTCAGCCGGCGTGACTTTGCCGATACGCGTCAGAGCCTCGTACAACTGACGCTGCTTGAATTCGAGTTGCCGCGTCGGTGCCAGGTGTTGCAACACACAGCCGCCGCACACGCCGAAATGCGCGCAGCGCGGCTCGACGCGATCCGCCGCCGGCTCGACCACGCGCTGCAGGCGCCCTTCATCGAAGTTGCGACCGCGCTTGATACGCCGCCACTCGACGTGCTCGCCCGGCAGTGCGTCGTCGATGAACACGGTTTTGCCGTCGACGCGCGCGACGCCGCGTCCGTCGTGGGCGAGGTCGATGATCTCGACTGCTGCGTTCAACAGTGCGGTTCCTGCCAGGCGGCGAGAAATTCCTGGAAGTGCGGCTTCGCCTGCTGGCTCAGCACGTCGCGCGCGCGCTGCACCTCGTCGCGATATTCCTGCGGCAGCAGCCGGCCGCGCATCATCTCGAAGCGCAGGTAGATCAGGTACGTGTTGAGCACGTCCGTTTCGCAGTAGTTGCGGATCACGTCGATCTGCCCGTCGAGGTACGCGTCCCACACCTTCTCGCCGCTCATGCCGAGCTTGCCCGGCAGACCGAGCAACAGCGCCGCGCCTTCCAGACTCACGCGGGCGCGCCCCTGGTAGCTCGACAACACGTCCATGAGATCCAGATGTCGCGAGTGATAGCGGCTGAGGTAGTTGTTGAAGCGGAACGCCTGGTCGGCGTCGCCCGCCTCCCAGTAGCGCGGCGCCACGATGCCGTGACGCAAGGCCCGGTAATGCAGCACCGGCAGGTCGAAGCCGCCGCCGTTCCAGGACACCAGGTCCGGCGTGAACTTCTCGATGCCGTCGTAGAAGCGCTGGATCAGCTCGGCCTCCGGAGCATCGGGCTCACCGAGCGACCAGACGCGGAAACTGTCGCGCGAGCGCATGGCGATGGAGATACAGACGACGCGCTGCTGTTCGAGCGACAGGAATTCGCTGCCGGACTCCTCGCGGCGTTTCGCCTGCATGACGTAGCCGACCTGCTTGTCGCTCAGGTCGTGCAAACCGAAGACGCGCCGCCCGAGCTCCACGTCGGGAACGGTCTCGATGTCGAACACGAATACGGCCATGGTCCTCAGGTCACCCTTCTCATCAACACGACGACGGCCACGATCAGGCCGGCCTCATCCGTCAGCGTCACGTGGCCCTCGCCGATGCCCAGCTTCTCGCACATCTGACGACCGCGCTCCGACCAGACGATCTCCGGCTTGCCCCATGTATTCGAGACGACGCCGGTGTCGCGAATCCACATGCCATGCGCGAAGCCCGTGCCCATCGCCTTGACGATCGCTTCCTTCGCCGCGAAGCGCATCGCCAGGAAGCGCACCGGCCGCGTGTAGCGCCGGAACGCTGCCAGCTCGGCGGGCAGCAGCAGCCGCTCGACGAAGCGCTCGCCGAATTTCTCGTGCACCAGCCGGACGCGCTCGATCTGCACCACGTCCGTGCCGATGCCGAAGATCATGCGCTGCTCGCCGCACGCGCCTCGACCATCAGTCGCTTCATTTCCGCCACCGCGCGCGCCATGCCGTCGATCAGCGAGCGCGCGACGATGGCATGACCGATGTTCAACTCGACGATCTCCTGGATCGCCGCGATCGGCTGCACGTTGTGATAGTTCATGCCGTGACCGGCATGCACGATCAAGCCGAGGCCGCTGGCGTGCCGAGCCGCAGCGCGAATCCGCTGCAACTCGCGCGCCTGCTGCTCGCCGCGCGCGTCGGCATAAGAACCGGTGTGCAACTCGACTGCAGGTGCGCCGACGCGCACCGCCGCTTCGAGCTGCGCCACGTCCGGATCCACGAACAGCGACACGCGAATTCCTGCATCGGCGAGCTTGCGACACACCGGACCCAGCGCCGCGATTTGCGATGCTGCGTCCAGCCCGCCTTCCGTCGTCACCTCGGCGCGACGCTCGGGGACCAGGCAACAGTCCGCCGGCCGCACCTCGCAGGCGATGCGCACCATTTCGTCGGTCGCTGCCATCTCGAAATTGAGGCGCGTCTGCAGCGTCTCGCGTGCGACCCGGATATCGCGGTCCTGAATGTGCCGACGATCCTCGCGCAGATGCATCGTGATGTTGTCGGCGCCGGACTGCTCCGCGATCAGGGCGGCGAACACGGGGTCGGGAAAGCTCGCGCGACGGGCCTGGCGCAGCGTGGCGACGTGGTCGACGTTGACTCCGAGGTGCAGCATGGGCCGGATTGTACAGAAGTCGGGCTGAAGCCCGACCTACAGCGCATTACTCACGCCGCCGGCGCAGGGCCAGCATCACCTCGCGAGTGCGGAGTTCTTTGCCTTCGAGGCAGCGGTCGAGCGCGGCACGGAGCAGAGCGCGCGCCTCGGCGCAGACGGCGGGATCGGAGAAATCCTCGCGGGCAACGGCGAGCAGCATTCGTCCGGAGAAGATATCGACGCCCTCCGCGACACCCTCGATGCGCGTCGCGCCCTGGTCGAGCCGATAGCGATAGGCATAGCGCTCGTCGAGCGGGCGGTCCGCATCGACGTCACGCTCGAGCGCAAGTCCGTAGCCGAGTGCATCCAGCAGCCGCTTCTCGAACAGGCGCAGCGGCCGCACTCCTTCTGCATCGACCTTGAGAGCCTGCAGCGTCATGCCGTACATGGCGAAGACGTCAGGATGGCTGTCATGACGCGCGAACAGCTTCAGCAGCAGCTCGTTCAAGTAGAAGCCGCTCACGAGGCGGTCCGGCGGCAACGTCGAGAGGGCCCCATCGAACTCTGCCCCAATCAGCTGGCCCGCCTCGCCTCTGCCGCTCCAGGACACCAGCAGCCGATTGAACGGTTGCAGGACCGAAGTCAGCGCGGTGCCCGCCTTGCGCGCGCTGCGCGCCCCGCGGGCGAACACCGACACGCGACCGTAGTCGCGCGTGAACAATTCGAGGATCCGGCTGGTATCGCGATAGGGTCGATGATGCAGCACGTAAGCCGGCTGCAGCTCGACCTTTCGCGGTTCGCTCACGTCTCGTAGCCCAGCTGGCGCAGGGCTGTCTCGTTATCGGACCAGTTTTCCTTCACCTTCACCCACAGCTCGAGATGCACCGGGCGCTTGAACAGCTCCACCATTTCCAGGCGCGCCGAGCGACCGACCGCCTTGAGCTGCTCACCGCCGTTGCCGATGACGATCGCCTTCTGGCCGCTGCGCTCGACCCAGATGACGGCGTTGATCAGCAAGCGGCCGTCTTCTTCCTTGAACTGTTCGAGGACGACGGTGAGGCCGTACGGCAGCTCCTGCCGCAGGCGCAGGGTCAGCTTCTCGCGGACGATCTCTGCCGCCTGGAATTGGTCCGAGCGGTCGGTGAGTTGATCTTCGGGGAAGTGCGACGGCGATTCCGGCAAGTACCCTGCGATGGTCGAGGGCAGCTGCTCGATATTGCTGCGCTTCAACGCCGACAGCGGCACGACTTCGGCGAACTTCGCGCGCCGATTCAACTCGTCGATGAACGGCAGCAGGCGCTCCTTCGGGAACACTTTGTCCGCCTTGTTGAGCACCAGGATGATCGGGCGATTTTGCTTCACCAGCTCGTCGAGCACGCGCTGATCCTCGTCGGTCCAGCGCAATGCCTCCACCACGAACACGTTCACGTCCGCATCCTGCAGCGAAGCGAGCGCGGCGCGATTCATGTGGCGGTTCATCGCGCGCCGCGCGCCGGCGTGCAGGCCGGGCGTGTCGACGAAGATCACCTGCGCGTCGGGGCGCGTCAGGATGCCGAGGATGCGGTGGCGCGTGGTCTGCGGCTTCGGGCTGACGATGCTGACCTTGCGGCCGAGCAGCGCATTCAGCAGCGTCGACTTGCCGACGTTCGGCCGGCCGACGATCGCGGCGAAGCCGCAGCGATGCCCTGCCCCGCTCGGGGGATTCGCGGGCTCGCTCACCGCTGATCTCCTTGTGACGTCTGCATGAGTGCGTTGAGAATCAATTGCGCCGCCGCCTGCTCGGCGCGCCGTCGGCTCGGACCGCTGGCGACGACCCGCAAGCCGAGCGCATCGACCGAGCAGCGCACCTGGAACAACTGATTGTGCGCCTCGCCGGAAGTCGATTCGACTGCATAGCTCGGCAGCGGCAGGCCGCGCGCCTGCAGCGTTTCCTGCAAACGGGTCTTGGGATCCTTCAGTTCCGCCGCGCTCGGCAGGCGATCCAGGCGCGGCACGAACAGGCGCTCGATCACCTGCTGCGAGGCTTCGAAGCCGCCGTCGAGGTAGATCGCGCCGAACAAGGCTTCGAGCGCGTCGGCCAGGATCGATTTGCGGCGAAAGCCGCCGGACTTCAACTCGCCCGAGCCGAGGCGCAGCTGGTCGCCGAGCTCGATCTCCGCCGCAACCACGGCGAGCGCTTCGCCGCTGACCAGGCTCGCGCGGAAGCGCGACAGCTCACCCTCGTCGGCCGCGCCGAACTCGCGAAACACCAGCATGGCGACGACGCAGTTGAGCACTGCATCGCCGAGGAACTCGAGCCGTTCGTTGTGGGGCCCGCCGGCGCTGCGGTGGGTCAGCGCGGCTTCGAGCAGTGCGGGATCGCGGCACTCATAGCCGAGCGCGTCGCGCAGCCATTCACCTGCCGTCTTCAATGGCGCGACCGCACACGTCAGCTGCCGGCTGTGTCGCCGACCTTGACCGTCTTGTCGAAGTCCGCGACCAGCGAGACATTGGCGACGAAAGGCGCTTCGGCCCGATACCAGGCGCGCATCGTGTAGCCGCTGCCGACCTTCTTGATCTCGACGTCCTTCGGCGTGAGGCTGTGGATGTCCTCGACCGTCCAGCGCTTGTCGAGCGAGTTGCGGAGGTCCTGCGGTCCGCCCGCGCCACCCTCCTTGGCGGTCTGCTCGAGCGCGCGGACCACGGCCATGTACTCGAGATACACCGGCGTCAGCCGGATCGCACCATAGAGGGCGAAGCCCACGATCGAGAGGATGACCAGCATTCCGATCATGGTGGCGCCGCGCTGGCGAGAACGCATAGAGAAGCTCCCAGGAGGTAGAGAAGTAGCAGTTTTCACTGCCCGCCTCTTTGTCATAAGAAAGCTGCGGCGTCCAGCAGACAGTCCTCACTTCAGCGGATCGGGTCGCCAATACGGCTCCAGAGCGGCGCATCCGGCCAATCCCAGTTCAGCCAGATCCGCACGGCCTTGCCGACCAGGTTGCGCTCTGGGACGAAACCGACCTCGGGGAAGCGGCTGTCGCGGCTGTTATCGCGGTTGTCGCCCATGAAGAAGTAGTGGCCTTCGGGCACCGTCTGCTCGAAGTCCCGCGTGTAGCGGTCCATCAGGTACAGCACCCGGTGCTCGACCGTGCCGAGCTGCTCGAAGCCGATCTTGGCGCCGGTATGCCCGTGGCCCTGGTAGATGCCGTCCAGCCGCACCGGCATGCGCTCGCCGTTGACGAAGACCTGGCGGTCGCGCACCACGATGTGATCGCCCGGCAGACCGACCAGCCGCTTGATGTAGTTGGTCGACGGATCGGAGGGCAGCCGGAACACGATGACGTCGCCGCGATGCGGCTCGTCGATCGCCACGATCTTGCTGTTGATCACCGGCAGCCGCAGGCCGTAGGCGTACTTGTTGACGAAGATGAAGTCGCCGTCGAGCAGCGTCGGCATCATCGAGTCCGAGGGGATGCGGAACGGCTCGAACAGGAACGAGCGGATCAGCAGCACGATCAGGATTACCGGGAAGAACGAGCGGGCGTACTCGACGGCAACCGGCTCGCGCACGCTCTGCGGCGCCGTGCCGGCGGCAACGGCGGCAGCCACGCGCTTGGGCTTGAACAGCCAGCTGTCGATACCCCAGATGATGCCGGTCAGCGCCGTAGCCGCGACCAGGATGAAGGAGAAATCGAAGATCATGCTTATTTTTCCTTGCCGACCTGCAACACCGCGAGGAACGCTTCCTGCGGGATCTCGACGGAGCCGAGCTGCTTCATGCGCTTCTTGCCTTCCTTCTGCTTCTCGAGGAGCTTGCGCTTGCGCGTGATGTCGCCGCCATAACATTTGGCGAGGACGTTCTTGCGCAGAGCTTTCACCGTCGCGCGCGCGATGATGTGGCTGCCGATCGCTGCCTGCACGGCGACCTCGAACATCTGCCGCGGAATCAGCTCCTGCATCTTGTCGACCAGCTCGCGGCCGCGGTGATAAGCGTTGTCGCGATGGACGATCATCGACAGCGCGTCGACCACGTCGCCGTTGATCAGCACGTCGAGCCGTTCGACCGGCGCGCTCTCGAAGCGGTTGAACTCATAGTCGAACGACGCGTAACCGCGGCTCACCGACTTGAGGCGGTCGAAGAAGTCGAGCACGACTTCCGCGAGCGGCAGCTCGTACTGCAACGACACCTGATTGCCGACGTAGTGCATCTTGGTCTGCTTGCCGCGCTTGTCGTTGCACAGCTTGAGAACCGCGCCGACATGCTCCGGAGGCAGCAGGATGTTCGCGGTGATGATCGGCTCGCGGATGTCTTCGATCTCGTTGCTGGGCGGCAGCTTCGCCGGGTTGTCGACATACACGGTACTGCCGTCGGTGAGCGCGATCTCGTAAACGACCGTCGGCGCACTGGTTACCAGGGTCAGGTCGTACTCGCGCTCCAGGCGCTCCTGCACGATGTCCATGTGCAACAGTCCGAGGAAGCCGCAGCGGAAGCCGAAGCCGAGCGCGGTCGAGACTTCCGGCTCGTAATGCAGCGCTGAGTCATTGAGCTTGAGCTTGGCGAGCGCGTCGCGGAACGACTCGTAGTCCTCCGACTTCACCGGGAACAGCCCGGCGAACACGCGCGGCTGTACTTTCTTGAAGCCCGCCAGCGGCTCGCTCGCGGGTCGTGCATCCAGCGTGATGGTGTCGCCGACCGGCGCGCCATCGATCTCCTTGATACCGGCGATGACGAAGCCGACCTCGCCGGTTTCCAGCGTCTCGCTGGTCATCGACTTCGGCGTGAAGCGGCCGAGCTTGTCGACCTGGTGCGCGCGGCCGGTCGACCAGACGCGGATCTTCGCGCCGGTCTTGAGCGAGCCGTTCATCACGCGCACCAGCGAGACCACGCCGACGTAGTTGTCGAACCAGGAGTCGATGATCAGCGCCTGCAGCGGCCCGTCCGGGTCGCCACGCGGCGCCGGGATGCGCCGGACCAGCTCTTCGAGCAGTTCGGGCACGTTCTCGCCGGTCTTGGCGCTCACGCGCAGCGCGTCCTGCGCCTCGATGCCGATGATCTCCTCGATCTCCTTGATGACCTTCGGCGGATCGGCCGAGGGCAGATCGATCTTGTTGAGCACCGGCAGCACTTCGAGCCCCTGCTCGATCGCCGTGTAGCAGTTCGCCACGCTCTGCGCCTCGACGCCCTGCGCCGCGTCCACCACGAGCAAGGCACCTTCGCAGGCGGCCAGCGAGCGCGACACTTCGTAGGAGAAGTCGACGTGCCCGGGCGTGTCGATCATGTTCAGCTGGTAGGTTTCGCCGTCGCGGGCGCGATAGCGCAGCGACACGCTCTGCGCCTTGATGGTAATGCCGCGCTCCCGCTCCAGATCCATGGAGTCGAGCACCTGCGCTTCCATCTCGCGGGCTTCCAGTCCGCCGCACAGCTGGATGAAGCGGTCGGCCAGCGTGGACTTGCCGTGATCGATGTGCGCGATGATGGAAAAGTTGCGGATCAGCTTCATCAGAGGGCCGGGGGACTCAAGCGGCGGCGGATTATAGGCTGTAGGTCCGGCTTTAGCCCGACAATCCGTGCCTACAAGTAGGCACGCACTCGCTCCACGTCCAGCCGGTAAGCGCAGACAAACTCGCCATCTGCCAGCAAGACCGGAATACGCGTGCCGTATTTGCGTTCCAGCTCCGGATCGCCCGCGATATCCACGACCTGCACGGCTGCCGCCACCGCCGGACCCAGCAGCTCGGCGAGCTCCTCCAACAGGTGCTCGCACAGGCTGCAGTCGGTACGGCTGTAAACCGTCCACTGAGGCATCGGAAGGGAACCGTTTACTGGCGCTGCTCGCGGGCGACTGGGCCGAGCGCGGCGGCTTCTTCTTTGGTCACGGCCTCGGCGATCGCCTCGACCGTCGCCGCCGGCACTTCGCCGACAGCGGTGACCTGGTGGCCGTCCAGGTCGCGCGAGAACGCGAACGCGGCGCCCACCTTGGCAAGACCACGCATCGCCTCGGTCTGCGGCGAGCGGGGCTCAATGAAGACCGATACCGAAGCGAGCCCGTCCGAGAGCACGAGGTGCCGCACCGGAGTGTTCGAGCCCTGGATGACCTGCAGTCTCCAGGTGGTCAGGCGGAAGCCGGACGGCACGCGCACGATACTCCAGCCGAGCGCCACGTTCGCCATGCGCGGCTCCTGCGCATCCTGCCGCACCCAGCGGAAGCCCTCGCCCGAGACGGCGGGCTTCACCGCATCGGCGGCGATGCGGTCGCGGAAATTCAGCTCGGCAAACACGATCTGCTCGATGACATTGCCATTGCGATCGCACAGCTGCGACATCAGCGGCATCGCGGTCTCGTCGTCCAGCCACAGGCGGTAGCCGTAGCGGAACTGATCGCGCGGCTGCACCAGAATCACCTGCGTGCGGCGGCCGAGCGCCTTCTTGAAGGCGCCGCGCTCGATGCTGTAGTGCTCCTCGAGCTGCTCGTTATAGAGCGGCACCGTGGCCATCAACGTGCGGTCGTCGGTACGCTTCTCGACGAGCACGGTTCGACGGTCCGGCAGGTAGCAGATCACCTCGTCCTGGTTGCGGATGATCTCGCGGCCACTGCCGTCGAGCGACACCAGCCGCTCGGTGACCTTGCCCTTCTCCACGCGGTGGATGATCCGCATCGTCTCGGTGCGCGAGTTGCGCACGTGCAGATAACGGCCGTCGTAGTTGCGGGTCGCCAGCGACTCGGACATGCGCTCGAGCCACTCGCGCGCGGCGCGGTCGGCCGCGTTTGCCGAGCTCATCGCAGTGAGCGCGACGGCGGCGAGCGCAACGGAATATTTGAAGACGGTCATCGAGGCAGTTATTGCGATTGCGCGGACGACTTCTTTTCGTCGTCCTTATTCGTCTCGTCCGTGATCGTCGTGGTCGCGACGTCCGGATCGCCATCGTCTTCCGCGAGCACGCCCGTCAACATCGAGCGGCGGGCCAGCGGCGAGGAGTATTCGCTGTGCGCGACGACGTAGTTCGTCAGGCGTGTGGCCGGCACGAAGGCCGACTGCGTGGTGTTGGTCGGCACGATGTAGCTCGCAGCGTCGTCATCGCTCTGTGCGACGACTGCAGTCGGCGCCGATGACGCCTGATTCGAAGCGACCGGACCGGGCGCAACGCCGGCCTGCTGGACCGAGAAAATCGCGATGGCAGCGACCGTGGCCGCCACGCCGATTCCGGCAACTGGACGCAGGCTGCGCAGCAGGACCGGAGGAATCCGCACGCGCCGACGCGCGACCGCGGGTTCCTGATCGACCGCCGCCATGACTTTCTCTGCGAAGGAGCTCGAGGCGATCGCCGGCCGGGGCTGGCGCATGGCCTCGCCGACGGCGGTGTAGCGGCCCAGGGTCTGGCGCAATTCAGGATCGCGCTCCAGGCGCTTCAGCAACAGATCGAGCTCTGCCGGAGGAAGTTCACCGTCCAGGCAGGCTGAGAGCTGTTCGTTCAACGCATCGGTCATGTGTTCAGTCACCCTCGGTCGCAACATTGCCAGTATCCATGGCTGCAATTCAACGCGCCGTCCGGGCGCGATCCGCAATTTCACAATTTCTGCCGCCCGGCCCTCTCGCTTGAGGTCAGTCCAGCAGCGGCTTCAGCTTCTTGTCGATCGCCTCGCGTGCCCGGAATATTCGAGAACGCACGGTACCGACCGGGCAATCCATCGCCTCCGCAATCTCCTCGTACGACAAACCCTCCAGCTCGCGCAGGACGATCGCCGTCCGCAAATCCTCCGGCAGCTGTTCCATCGCCTTCTCGACCACGCTGCGGATCTCCTCGGTGAGCAGCACCCCCTCCGGGGTATCGCCCTCCTTGAGCCGCGCGTGCCGGTCGTACTGCTCGGGATCCTGCAGATCCAGATCGAAGTCGACCGGCCGCCGCCGATTCGAAACCAGCGCATTCTTCGCCGTGTTGATCGCGATGCGATACAGCCACGTGTAAAACGCACTGTCTCCGCGGAACGAAGCCAGTGCCCGGTACGCCTTGAGGAATGCCTCCTGGGCGACGTCCTCCGCTTCCGCAGCGTCGGAAACGAACCGGCTCACCAGCTTCAGCACGCGATGCTGGTACTTGCGCACCAGCAGGTCGAAAGCGGCCTTGTCGCCCGCCTGGACCCGCTCGACGAGCTGCTGGTCGGAGTCGTCCTGCGTCATCGACCAGCGGCCTCTCGGGCTGCTCGGATAGACTGACCGCCCCGCGGAAAGTTCGCGGAACTACTGCACATTTTCGCGGCTTGCCGGCGCCGTTCGAGAGTCGTTCTCATCGCGTCGGCATGTCGGGCAACGCCCGCTCCAGAGCCTCGATTCTGAGGCGTGCACGCAGCGCCCGTAACTGCCCTGCAGGCATGTCGCCATGGGCCAGTAACATCGAGCGGCGTCGACCGGGGGCGATCTTCCAGTGCAGCCAGACGACCGCACCGGCGAGCCGGGTAGCGCCGGAAAGCTCTGCCGGGATTGCAGATCGGTGACGGTCCGCGAGCGCCCAGCGGCCATCGGCCGACCAGCGCGCAGCGACGATCCGATGCCTGGAGCCAATCCAGCCTGCCCGCCAGAGCCCAAACGCGATCGCACCGACCGCTGCCGCCGCGAGCCCGTGCACCCAGAGCGGCAAGGCGCCGAGCAGTCCGACCGCGCAAGCAGCGCAGACGAGCACGAGCCACGCCGCGCGCGTTTCGGTACGTCGCCCGTCGATCTCAAGCGTCAGAGTCGGTGAGTTTCGCGATGACATGAACCCAGTGCGGATCGGCCGGGACCTGCTGCCGCATCACGAACGCGAGCAGCTCGGGGTCCGGCAGGTCCAGCAGCGCTGCGAATGCCTGTTGTTCGGCGGCCGGGGCGGAAGGATAGCGTTCCCGGAGGTATCGTTCGAGCAGAACGTCCAGCTCGCGCATGCCGCGCCGGCAGCGCCAGCGGAGCTGAGCGACGCTCAATGCCGTCTTTCCGCGATCTTCTTCTTGATCTCGGCGATCGCCTTGGCCGGGTTCAGGTCCTTCGGACAGGCCTCGGTGCAGTTCATGATCGTGTGGCAGCGATACAGGCGGAACGGATCTTCGAGCTCATCGAGGCGCTCGCCGGTGGCCTCGTCGCGCGTATCCACGATCCAACGATAGGCTGCCAGCAATGCCGCGGGACCGAGATAGCGGTCGCTGTTCCACCAGTAGCTCGGGCACGAGGTCGAGCAGCAGGCGCACAGGATGCACGCCGCCGGGCGGTCGATTTTTTCCTGGTCCTCTTTCGACTGCAGCCGCTCGCGATCCGGCGGTGCCGGCGTGCGTGTCTGCAACCACGGCTTCACCGAAGCGTATTGCGCATAGAAGTCGGTGAGATCCGGCACCAGGTCCTTCACCACCGGCATGTGCGGCAGCGGATAGATCTTGATCGTGCCTTTGATGTCCTCGTTCGCCCGCGTGCACGCCAGCGTGTTCAGGCCGTCGATGTTCATCGCGCACGAGCCGCAGATGCCCTCGCGGCACGAGCGGCGGAACGTCAGCGTCGGGTCGATCTCGTTCTTGATCTTGATCAGCGCGTCCAGAACCATCGGGCCGCAGCTCGCCATGTCGACTTCGTAGGTGTCGACGCGCGGGTTCTCGCCGGATTCCGGATCGAAGCGGTAGATCCTGAACGCGCGCACCTGCTTCGCGCCCGCCGGGGCCTTGAACAGCTTGCCGGGGCGGATCCTGGAGTTCGCGGGGAGACGGAATTGCGCCATTTCAGTAAGTCCTGGCTTTCGGCGGAATCGGCTCGACGTCGCTGGTCAGCGTGTTCATGTGCACCGGGCGGTA
>DATJIP010000029.1:0-8632 GCA_035493235.1 Steroidobacteraceae bacterium | reverse complement strand
AAGGCATCAAGACCAACATTCCGCTGCACCAGGAAATCTTCAACCACGCCGCGTTCAAGGCCGGCGGCCTGGACATTCACTACCTGGAGCGGCGGCTCGGCATCAAGTGAGCCCGTGCCGTTTCTGCAGCTGACATTGTCGATCGGCTCCGCCGACCCGGCGCCCTTCGAGGATGCGTTGCTCGCGGCCGGCGCCGCGTCGATCACGCTCGAAGATGCCGCTGACGATCCCGTGCTGGAACCGCCGCCGGGATCGACACCTTTGTGGCCGCGCGTCCGCATCAAGGCACTGTTCGACTCGGCCGCAGATGCCGATGCGTTGCGAACGTTGTTCTCCTCAGCCACGTTCGAGCACATCGCCGACCGCGCCTGGGAGCGCGAGTGGCTGAAGGACTTCCATCCGATGCGTTTCGGACGACGGCTGTGGATCTGCCCCGGCGGACAGCGACCGCAGCTCGACGAGACGGCTGACGCACAGTGCCTGATCGAGCTCGACCCCGGTCTCGCGTTTGGCACCGGCACACATCCCACAACCGCTCTATGCCTCGAATGGCTCGACACCACCCCGCTGCATGGCAAGTCCATCGTGGACTACGGCTGCGGCTCCGGTGTGCTCGCGATCGCCGCGCTCAAGCTTGGTGCGGCGTCGGCGCTGGCGATCGACATCGATCCGCAGGCCTTGATTGCGACTCGCGAGAACGCCGCGCGCAACCAGGTGGCCCAGCGTTTGACTGTCGCGCTGCCTGAGGCGGCAGGCCGCCGGCCGACCGAGATCCTGCTTGCGAACATCCTTGCGGAACCGCTCATGGAGCTGGCGTCCTCCTTCGCGGAACGCATAACGCCCGGCGGCAGCATCGTGCTGTCCGGAATCCTGCGCAGCCAGGCACCGGCCGTAGCAAGCCGTTATGCCGCATGGTTTGATATGGGCCCCGCGATCTTTCGCGACGATTGGGCGCTGCTGTACGGCGTGCGACGTTCCTGATGCTCACTCAGTGTCCGAACTGCCAGACGACCTTCCGGGTCACGACGGAGATCCTCCGCGTGGCCGACGGACAGGTGCGCTGCGGACGCTGCCAGACGCAGTTCGACGCGCTGGAACGCCTGATCGACGACAACGAGCCCGCGCCCGCGAGTCCTGAGCCGCCGCGCAGCATGCGCTCGCCGCCCGCGGCCGTGTCGCGTATCGAAGTCGAGGAGCCGGCCGCGCAGGAAGACATCACGCTCGAAGGCCGGCACATCGAGATCAGCGGCCGCTACCGCCTGCCCGACAACGCGCGCGGCGAGCCGCGGATCCGCGAGGAAACGATCGAGGAGTGGGTCGAGATCGACGACATCGAAGAGGCCGCCGAAGAGGCCAGCGTCATCGAAGTCGACGAAGACCTCGTGAACGCGGACTCGCTCGACGATCTCGCAATCGATGCCGATACACAGACAGGCATCGAGGTCGCGGAAGAGACCTTCGAGCCCGAACAGGCGGCAGTCGCGAACGAGGTGATCGAGGCCGCGAGCGAGATCGAGACCGAACCCGAGCTCGATCTGCTCCCAGCGCGCCGACGCGTCGAGGTCCCGCCCATCTGGAAAATCCTGGCCGGCCCGCTGGCGCTGCTGCTTGCGATTCAGTTCGTGCACACCTACCGCCACTCGCTGGCGCGTCATCCGCGGCTCGGGCAGGCGATCATCGGCATCTACGGCGCGCTCGGCGTCGACCTGCAGCCCGATTGGAATCTGCATGCGTACGAGATCCTGCAGTGGCATCTCGGCTCGGATCCGACGCTGCCCGGCACGCTGAAGGTGCGTGCGAATCTCAAGAACGTCGCGCCCTTCGCCCAGCCGTATCCGTTGCTGAAGCTGGTGCTGGAGGACCGCTGGGGCGAGCGTGTGCGCGAGCGCGAGTTCGAGCCCGCGGAGTATCTCGATCCCGCGACTGCGCCCGACCGCCTGCTCGCACCGGGGCAGCAGGCCACCGCGACGATCTCGATCGTCGATCCGGGTCCCGATGCCGAAGGCTTCCGCTTCGACGTGTGCCTGCGCGGCCGTCAAGGCGTCGTATGCGCCGCCGACGTTCCGGATCGCAAATGACCGCGCCGCAACCGATCCGCATCGGTCCCTACACGCTGCAGAACAATCTGGCGCTGGCGCCCATGGCCGGCGTCACCGACCTGCCGTTCCGCTTGTTGTGCCGGCGCATGGGCGCGGGCATCGCGGCTGGCGAAATGTTGACCAGCGACGTGCGGCTCTATCACACGCAGAAATCGCGACGGCGCATGGATCACACCGGCGAAGCCGAACCGCGCGTGGTGCAGATCGCCGGCGGTGATCCGCAGATGATGGCCGACGCGGCGAGGCGCAACGCCGATGCCGGCGCGCAGATCATCGACATCAACATGGGCTGCCCCGCGAAGAAAGTCTGCAACAAGGCCGCGGGCTCGGCGCTGATGAAAGACGAGACGCTGGTGCGCGAGATTCTCGAAGCCGTTGTCAATGCGGTTTGCGTACCCGTCACTTTGAAAATGCGCACGGGCTGGGACCCGGATCATCGCAACGGCGTGACGATTGCCCGGATGGCGGAAGCGATCGGCATCCAGGCGCTCGCCGTGCACGGCCGCACGCGCGCGTGCATGTATCGGGGCGATGCTGAGTACGAAACCATCCGCACCATCAAGCAAAGCGTCGCGATTCCGATTTTCGCCAATGGCGACATCGACTCACCGTACAAAGCGAAGCTCGTACTTGAACAAACCGGTGCAGACGGACTGATGGTAGGACGCAACGCACAAGGTCGGCCGTGGATTTTTCGCGAGATAGGTCATTTCCTGCACACTGCGACTATCGCGCCCGAGCCTTCACTCGAAGAAGTACGTGATATCATGCGCGCCCATTTGCGCGATCTGCATGCCTTTTATGGGGAAGAGGCGGGAGTCAGGGTCGCGCGCAAACACATCGACTGGTATGCGCGAGGACGTGCCGCAGGACACGCTTTACGTCATGCCGTGATGCAGGCTGAGGACGCGCAGACGCAACTTGCTTGCGCCGACGCGTACTTCGATTCGTTGGTAGAGACCTATGGCGCCGAGAAAAAAAACGAGAGCTCGTCGAGAGCCGATCGCAAGACCTGCGCCGCGCGCGCTGCCGCTGCGGACGATGACTGCAGAGGCGCTCGAGTCTTACTTTGCGACGCTGAACGGGCACAAGCCCGGCCAGCTCTATGACCTGGTGCTGCGCGAAGTAGAAGAGCCGCTGTTCAAGGCGGTGCTCGAATACGTCGCGGGCAACCAGAGCCGCGCTGCCGACGTGCTCGGCATCAACCGCGGCACGCTGCGCAAGAAGCTGAAAACGTACGGCCTGGCGCAATGACCATTCGCCGCGCGCTGCTCAGCGTTTCGAACAAAGACGGTCTCCTCGAGTTCGCGCAGGCGCTGCACAAGCAAGGCGTGGCCATGCTTTCCACGGGCGGCACTGCGACGCTGCTGGAGCGTGCCGGCGTGCCGGTCACGCAGGTATCCAGCCACACGGGCTTTCCCGAGATCATGGATGGGCGCGTCAAGACGCTGCATCCGAAGATTCATGGCGGCCTGCTCGGCCGGCGCAACGTCGACGACGCAGTCATGCGCCAGCACGGGATCGAGCCGATCGATCTGCTGGTCGTGAATCTCTATCCGTTCGCCGCGACGATCGCCAAGCCGGGTTGCACCTACGAGGACGCGATCGAGAACATCGACATCGGCGGTCCCGCGATGGTGCGAGCTGCGGCCAAGAACCATGATCGCGTCGCCGTGGTCGTCGATCCGACGGACTATCCGGTGGTGCTGGAAGAACTCAGTGGCGGCGACGGTTCGCTTTCGGCAGCAACGCGCAAGCGTCTCGCCGCGAAAGCATTCGCACACACTGCGAGCTACGACTCCGCTGTCGCGAGCTATCTCGCGCGCGTGAATGAAGGCGGGGGCGAGTTGCCGCAATCTCTGGCGCTGCAGTTCAGCAAGCGCATGGATCTGCGCTATGGCGAAAACCCGCATCAGACGGCGGCGTTCTATCGCGCTGCGGACGCGCAAGGCGCGAGCATCGGCGCGGCGAAGCAGCTGCAGGGCCGCACGCTTTCGTACAACAACATCGCCGATGGCGACACCGCGCTCGAGTGCGTCCGCCAATTCGCGGAACCGGCCTGCGTCATCGTGAAGCATGCGAATCCGTGCGGCGTGGCGCTCGCGAGCGACGCGCTCGCTGCGTACGACCGCGCTTTCAAGACGGATCCGACGTCCGCCTATGGCGGCATCATCGCGTTCAATCGCAAGCTCACGGCTGACATCGCAAAGACGATCCTCGATCGCCAATTCGTCGAGCTGATCATCGCACCGGAGGTCGAAGCCGAGGCACTCGAGATCTGCAAGCGCCGCGAGAACGTGCGCGTGCTGGTGACCGACGGTCTCGCGCCCAGCAACGGCCGTTGCGAATACCGCAGCGTCGACGGCGGCCTGCTCGTGCAGACGCGCGATCAGGGCATGGTCGGCAAAGCCGACCTCAAGGTCGTCACCAAACGTCAGCCGACGCCCGCCGAGCTCGACGACCTGTTGTTCGCGTGGCAGGTGTGCAAGTACGTGAAGTCGAACGCGATCGTGTACGTGAAAGATCGCATGACTGTCGGCGTTGGCGCGGGCCAGATGAGCCGCGTCTATTCGAGCCGCATTGCCGCGATGAAGGCCAAGGACGAAGGCCTGGCCGTCGCCGGCGCAGTGATGGCCTCCGACGCATTCTTCCCGTTCCGCGACGGCCTCGACGTCGCCGCGGAATTCGGCATCAAGGCCGTGATCCAGCCCGGCGGCTCGATGCGCGACAACGAAGTCATCGCCGCCGCCGACGAGCACGGCATCGCGATGGTGCTCACGGGCATGCGGCACTTCAGGCACTGATGAAGGTTCTGATCCTCGGCGGCGGTGGACGCGAGCACGCGCTCGCATGGAAGGCTGCGCAGTCGCCGCGCGTGGATCAGGTTTACGTCGCGCCAGGCAACGCCGGCACGGCGCTCGAACCGCGCGTCGCGAACGTAGCGATTGCCGCCGACGACACCGCCGCACTGGTGGACTTCGCCCGTCGCGAGCGCATCGACCTGACTATCGTTGGACCGGAAACGCCGCTCGTCATCGGCGTGACCGACGCGTTCGAGGTCGCCGGACTGCGCTGCTTCGGCCCGCGCAAGCTCGCTGCGCGACTCGAAGGGTCCAAAGCCTTCACGAAAGACTTCCTCAGCCGTCACCGTATTCCGACTGCAGCCTACGCAACGTTCACGCAAGCGAACTTCGATGCAGCGTGGGTGCGCGCGCAACGCGCTCCGCTAGTCGTGAAAGCTGACGGCTTGGCTGCAGGCAAAGGCGTCATCATCTGCGAGACGACCGCCGAAGCGGTGAACGCCGCGCAGGCGATGTTCTCAGGTCAGTTCGGCACCGCCGGCAGCACGGTCGTGATCGAAGAATTCCTGCGTGGCGAGGAAGCGAGCTTCATCGCGATCGTC
Source organism: Steroidobacteraceae bacterium (assembly GCA_035493235.1). Taxonomy (GTDB): domain Bacteria; phylum Pseudomonadota; class Gammaproteobacteria; order Steroidobacterales; family Steroidobacteraceae; genus Steroidobacter. Next base: position 3,130 of record DATJIP010000029.1, on the reverse strand, counting down.
AGCGGCGAGCACATCCTGCCGCTCGCAACTTCACAGGATCACAAGCGCCGCGATGACGGCGACCGCGGCCCGAACACCGGCGGCATGGGCGCCTACTCGCCGGCACCGGTCGTCACAGACGAGATCCATCGCCGCGTGATGCGCGAAGTGATGCAGCCGACCGTGCGCGGCCTGATCGCAGACGGCACGCCCTACGTCGGCTTCCTGTACGCCGGCCTGATGATCGCGCCGGACGGTACGCCCAACGTGCTCGAATTCAATTGCCGCTTCGGCGATCCGGAGACGCAGCCGATCATGATGCGGCTCGCGTCGGATCTGACGTTGCTGTGCGAAGCCGCACTCGATGGCCGGCTGGATCGCACCGATGCGAAGTGGGACCCGCGGGCGGCGCTCGGCGTAGTGCTGGCCGCCGGCGGCTATCCGGACTCAGTACGCAAGGGCGATGAGATCCACGGCCTGGATGCAGCAGCCAAGCTTCCCGGCAAGGTATTCCACGCCGGCACGCAACTCGTGAACGGCAGGGTCACGACGAACGGTGGACGCGTGCTGTGCGCGGTCGGGATGGGCACGAGCGTTGGCGAAGCGCAGCGCGTTGCTTACGCGCTCTGCGACCAGATCCGCTGGGACAGCGTGCAATACCGCCGCGACATCGGCTACCGCGCCATCGAGAGAGAAAAGAAGTCAGGCTAAAGCCTGACCCACCGCAAGGCTGGTGGGTCAGGCTTTAGCCCTGGCTCTTCTTCAAGTCCACTTCGAAACTCACCACGACGTTTCCCTGCGCGGTCTCGAACCCGTGCTCGATCCCTTCCTTGCTTGGCAACGTCTGCGCTAGCGCTTCCAGCTGCGAGCGCGGGATAGACACCCAGATCCCGGTCGGATCGCTTTCGAGCTGCCACTTCTCGAGCGCCGACGGCCGCACGTTCACCAGGAACCGACGATCGCGCGGCAAGCAGATTTCGAGCTCGATCGCGCGACCGGTGAGCAGCTGTTGCAGCTCCGCCGCAGTGGCCCGGCAACGAATGGCGTGGTCCGAGAACCGGACGTTCATTCAATCATCGTCGACGACGATGACGGCCGCGTGCGAGCGCTCGCCGAGCGTCACGCCCGAGGTCACAGGCTCGATCTCGACCAGGAAGACTTCCGTGTTTTCGACGATCGCATCGGACACGAGCGGAATCGTCAGCGTGGCCGTACGGCCACCGGCGGGAATCGTCTCCGTGCCCGGCCCGATGTTCGCAAAGTCACTGCCCGCCTCCGCCGAGTTGCTGCGCAGAATCCAGCGGAAGCTGACCGGGTTCCGCGTCGAGCCGTGACGTTCGACGACGATGCGCACGGAGCCGTCGCTCTCGGTCGCAACGTACGTGTCCTTGTCGAACTCGATCACATCCGGCTTCGAGCTGGCCTCCGCGTCCTGACGCGGCGCTGCTGCAGCGGGCTTCGCCGCCGCAACCTTCTTCGGCTCGGCGGACTGCGGTTGCGCCTTCGCAGACTTCTCGACTGTAGCTGGCGGAGTTGCGGCAGCTGCTGTCTTGTCGTCGGCCACGGCAGGCGCAGGCTCGCTCTCTGACCTCGGCGACGTGGCGGCCGGTGCCGCGGGTCGCGGAGCCGGCAACGGATGTTGCTCCAGGTAGACGAATCCCGCGGCAGCAGCGCCGACCAGCGCCAGGAACACGAGGAATCCAAACGCGCGCCGGCGCCATTTGCCGCCCGAGTCTTGCGGCACGAGCGCCTCGGGCGGCACGAATTTGTTGGGCGCCTCGGAACACCCCAGGCCCGCGAGCAGGTCGACGACATCGATCTTGCGTTCGCCACGACTCCACAACAGTGCGCGATTGAGCGCCAGCATCTGCTTGCGCGTCAGTCCCGGAATGTTGCGTGGACGCCGGCCATTTGCACGCGCCAGCACCGCCGATCTGCCGCCGAACGGATGCTCGCCGGACAGCAGCTCGTACGCGATGCACGCGAGGCTGTAGACGTCGTCGCTCGGATGCGGCTCGCTGCCATTGACGCGTTCGACGCTGGCGTACGCCGGCGCGCTGATAGGCGTGGCATCGAATGCAGAGGCGCTGTGCAAGTCGAGCGGACGGTGGCGTGCAAAGCCGAAGTCGAGCACTCGCACTTCGCCGGTCGCCGTGATCATGACGTTGCGCGGCTTGAGGTCTGCGTGAACGAGGTCGCGCCGATGCGCATGCGCGAGCGCGGCGCCGACGCTGCTGATGAGAGCGAGTGCGTGCTGACGCTGCATCGGTCCGTGCAGGCGCGCCATCACGTCGGCGAGCAGCTCGCCTTGCAGCAGCTCCATCACGATGAAGTAAGTGTCGCCGTCGCGGTCGAGATCGAACACGCTCACGATGTTCGGATGCGACAACGACTGCGCCTGATGGAACTCGCGCTCCAGCGCAGCGAGTGCCTCCGGCCGGTTGTGGTAGTCGAGCTTCAGAACCTTGACGGCGACGAACCGTGCGGTATCCGCAAGGTGCGCGCGATGCCGGTCGAGCGCGCGATACACGGTGCCGCTGCTGCCGCGACCGAGAATGGACAAGAGCTCGTAGCGATCGCGCAGCACGTCCTTCTGCTGCACTTCCCTGCGCGGCGGCGCGGCCTTCATCGATTCGCGTGCATGCGTCTTGCGCGCGGCCGCGTGCGCTTCCTCGCGCACGTCCGGCGGAGGCGGACGCGTGGCCGGCTCGAAATCGCGGCGGAACAGCGTGGGATCGACGAACGGCCGCTCGACGTCCTCCGTCTGCGGCGTTTCGTTTTCGGCGATGAGCTTGCGCCAGCGCGAGCCGGTCGTATCGAGCGTCGCCTCCTCGGGATCGCGCGGCGCGCCCGTCTGATTGGCGTTGCCGAACACGAGCTGCGCAATGTCGGCCTTCAGCGTGCGCGCGAGCGCGGCGTCGATCTTGCCGCGGCGCTGGTACTGGTCGAGCAAGGCGAGCGCGTCCCACGGCGCGTCCGAGTTACTCCGGCACACCGACAGAAACGACTGCTGCATGTCCGCACGGTCGCAGCGCCCGCCGGCATAGTCGTCGAGCCAGCTGGCAAGCACGCGACGCGCGTCGCCTTCGTCAGCTGATTCCTTGTCGATGGACACGCTCATGCCAGTAGGTTGATTTCCGGGCGGGTGATC
>DATJIP010000028.1:0-70035 GCA_035493235.1 Steroidobacteraceae bacterium | reverse complement strand
TGCGTGCACGCATGCTCAATCCTTATGGCGCCAGCGGCAACAGGATGGGCGCCGTGTTCGGCTACTCCGACGGAGGCAACGGCCACATCAACTATGACGAGGTCGTGTTCGGCCCGGATGGCATCGCCCGATTGAATAAAGTAAACATCGTGCTCGGGCCGGGAGGCAGCACGTCCATCAACACGATCGCGACTGCCCCGTATCCAGGACGCCGGAGTCAGTGGTTCGACGCCACGTTCGACGCGTCGTTTGACACTGGCAGTGGCTCGGTCAGCGTCAACGTCAATGGCACTCCAGTATTCGACCACCAGGCCGTCAGTTTGACGGGGCACGTTGGCTTGGTCACGCACTGGACGCCCGGCCGCTTCGACGACGTTTGGTTCAGCCACGGTGTGGCCGCGTCCCCACTCTCCGACTCTTTCGATGGTCCCCCCGAGTTTCCGCAATGGTCTGCATTGAGCGGCACATGGGATACGCAAGGCGCGATGCTCAACAACCGCTCGGCCGGCGTGCGCGACATCGCGTACATGACTTGGACGCGCTCGACCGAGTACACGATGAGCGCACGTATGCTCAACCCATATCGCGGATCGGGGAATCGCATTGGCCTGATGTTCGGTTTCGACTTCGCGGCACAGGACTATTACGAGGTGGTGTTCGCTCCCACCGGCGAGGCCTACCTCAACAAGTCCATCCAGGGACAGTTGACTCAGGTTGCCAAGGGAACGCACGCCGCGCTCGGCAGTAACGTCTGGTTCGAAGTGGAGCTTGCTAGGCACGGCCCATTCGCGACGGTGAAGGTCAACGGCCAGCCGGTATTTCAGAACGTTCCGGCAGCTCAGCTCGACTACCCGCTCAACGCGCGGTTCACCCCTCAAGGTACGGGCATGGTCGGCGTGATCTCGCATTGGGCGCCCGGCCGTTTCGACGACCTGCGCCTGGAGGAAGACTTGCCGCGTTAGGGGTCTACGGCCGAATGATCTGCAGGTCGTGCGACCAATCCGAGTTTTCCCCATGCGCCACTCGCGCGTCCAATTTCATGTTGTAGTCCGCGAGGAACTCGGCGGACTTGGACCCGTGGAAACCCTCTTCAGCGGATGATGTTCGTGAGCTCGCCGATCCCTGTAGCATTCTCCGCAGACCTGTTGCTGGAGTAGGAAGACCGATGAAATCGCTGGGTGCGAGATCGCGAGGCGCACGCCTCGAGCGGATCAAGTCATCGCCCGCGTGGTCGGGCGAGCGCTTCCGCAACAGTCGTGAGGTTCCCCGCGGGCTCCCGGGCGTCGCAATGCCGTCCATCAGCGAATTCCTGTGCGGCGGCGTGCGACGCGTACCGCGCGGGCCACTGCCCGTAGTCAACCCGCTCGATGTCTGGACCAAGCCGCCAGCCAGCGGCCTGCGCGCGACGTGGCTTGGACATTCGACGGTGCTGATTGAAATCGATGGCAAGCGCGTGATCACAGATCCCGTCTGGGGACCGCGCGCGTCACCTTCGAGTCTCGCCGGGCCCAAGCGATTTCAACCGCCGCCCGTACCGCTGCGAGCGATGCCCGATGTGGACCTGGTCATCGTTTCGCACGATCACTATGACCACTTGGACTATCCCACCATCCGCCAACTCGCAAAGACGAAAGTACCCTTCGTCACCTCACTGGGCGTCGGCGCTCACCTCGAAGCCTGGGGTGTACAGCCGGAGCGGATCGTCGAGCTCGATTGGTGGGAATCGCACACGCTGCCAGGCAGCGATCTCACGGTGACCGCCGCGCCTTCTCAGCACTTCTCGGGGCGCAGCCTGAATGACGGCAACGCGACTCTCTGGTCATCGATGATCGTCCTTTCACCGAGTCACGCCGTATTCTTCAGCGGCGATACCGGGCTCACGCCCGAGTATCGAGAAATTGGCGCGCGCTTCGGGCCGTTCGATCTGGTCATGATCGAGATCGGCGCCTTTCATCCTGCATGGGGCAACATTCACCTGGGACCGGAAAATGCGCTCGAGGCGCACGCGCTGCTGGGCGGCGGTCCGTTCCTGCCGGTGCACTGGGGCACGTTCAGTCTCGCGTTGCACGCCTGGGATCAGCCGGCGGAGACCTTGCTGGAGCTGGCGCCGAAAACCGGAGCGCAGCTCATCATGCCGCGTCTGGGCGAACCTGCTGAACCTGCCCACAGCGAGAGGCCTGACCCTTGGTGGCGCCGCGTCGATCTCGTGGAAGATCGGAGCGCGCCTGCGCGGCCAACCGAAACTGAGCTGCCCAAAGAGATGCCTTGGCCGATCGACTGAGCGACACGGCGATCACTCTCTAGGGCGACGCTCTCCGATCAATTCGAACACCTTCTCGAGCTGCGGATCGCGACCGGCGCAGTGCTCGCGGCACGGCGCGACAGCAATGTCGGGCTCCACACCGATGCCTTCGAGGACACCGATGCCTTCCGGTGCAAACGGCTCCACAGCGAGATATAGCAGGTAGCGGTCGTCGGCGAAGGGATAGACCGAAGCAGCCAGGACAGCGCCCGCAGTGCGTGAGCCGACCACAGTCGCGACCTGGTCGCGTTTCACCAGTGCGGTGACCCATTCCTTGCCGCTGCGGACGCCGTCATCGATCAGCAGATACTTCGGTCGCGCAATACGACGCAACCGTTCTGCGTACTCCGGGCCCGCCCCGCCGAAGCCGCCACGAAAGTCGACGACGATCGCATCGACGGACACCTTCTCGAACTCTTGGAGCGCGGCGTTCAGTCGTTCGAGATAGGCACCGTGTGTGCCAGCCCAGAGATGAAAGTAGCCGACGCGCGCACGACCGATCTCGATGATGCGTCGCGAATTAAAGGTTGCGTCGTAGAGGAAACGCTGCAAGCTCTTGACCTGCGGCGTCAGCGTCACGGTGCGCTGGCGCTTGCCGTCCGAGGAAATGGTGAGCGTGGTGATTTCCCCGCGCGGCATCGCCGTGTACTCACCGCCATTCATGCGTATGAGCTCATCGCCGGCGCGAATACCCGCGAACTGAGCAGGCGACGCATCGAGCACGTACTTCGCAAACCAGCGATCGTCACGTCGTTCGGGCCAGATGCCGAGAAAGGGAACTGCAAAATCAGTGAGCGAGCGGGAGAAAATCGAATGCAGTGCCCAGTACTCGGGATCCTCACGCGTGTAGAGATCGGTGTGACTCGCATGCAGCTCGCCGAGCAGATCGTTCACCACGCGCGCCAGCGCGCGTTCGTCACCATTGCAATCGATTCCAGCCCGCGCGTGTGCCACGCGCTGTGGCCAGTCGAGACCGCGGAACGTGCGGTCGTAGAAACCCTCCGTCACCACGGCTGAGATCTGATCGAACTCTTCGTTGCGAACGCAGTCGGCGTGAGCGAGAGGCGGTTCGAGCGAGACGAGCACGAACGCCAAGATCAATGCTGAGCGCGTTGCTACGTGCATCATCGCGCTGGTTCGGCGGGGCGGATCCGGATGAGCAACCACAAGGCAGCGCCAGTCAGCGCGAAGGCCGATCCGCTTGCGAGCGTCGCAAACCAGCCGAGTTGATCCACCATCAGACCAACCACTGGAGCAAGGAAGCCAGCAGCATTGCCGCCCGTGTTCATGACGCCTGTGGCTGCTGCAGTGTGCGGGCCAGCGACATACGTCGACGCCGACCAGAATGCGCCTTCGGTGAACTGAGTGAAGCCAAAGCACAGCGAGAGGAGTCCCACGGCCAGGTACGCGTTCGACGCGTAGACGCCGGCGAGGAGCAGGACGGCCACGAGAACCAGACCGGTCATCGCGGGCAACCGGCAGCCCCAGGTTGCGCCGATGCTTTTGCAGAGCGCATCGCACGTGAGTCCGCCGAGGCCCGCGAGCACGGCACCAGTCGCGAACGGCAGCACGTACAGCCAACCGCTTTCCAGCAGCGAAAAGCCGCGCGCGTTGACGAGATACGTGAACAGCCACTGCGCGAACATGTAGAAGACGTAGTTCATGCAGAAGTAGCTGGCAGCGAGCAGCAACACGTCACGATGCACGAGCATGCGGCGCCATGCGCCGTGCTCTCGCGTGTCAGGTTCGGGATCGGGCCGATTGCCCTCGATCAGCAGCACCTCGTCGGCAGTGATGGCGGGATGCTGCGCAGGCCGATCGCGGCCGTACCAGTACCACCAAACGCCGGCGAGCAGACCGAGAGGCGCGAAGAGATAGAACGATTCGCGCCAGCCATATTTCACGATCAGCGCCGTCACGATCGGACCGATCGCTGCCTGCCCGAGCACCAGGCCGACGCTCAACGCCGCATTCGGGAACGCCCAGGCGCCGGCGGGAAACCAGTTGGCAAAGGCTCCTGCGGTGGTCGTGAACAGCGGAGCGTTCGTAGCGCCGAGTAGCAGACGTATTACGATCAAAGACACCATCGCACCGGTCGCCGACGCAGCCATCAGTGCTGGAACGAAGCCGGTCAGGAGCGTGAGCACGCCCCACGACACCGCGATGAATGCGAGCGCACGGCGCGGACCGTAGATCTGTCCGAAGATGCCACCGGGTATCTGCAGCAGCGCGTAGCTGAAGTTGAAGCTGCCGAGGATCCAGCCGATCTCGGCGTTCGTGAATTTGAATTCTTCCTGGATGCTCGGAATCGCGATCGAGAGGTTGTTGCGCAGCAGGTAGTTGACGAAGCTCAGCACGAACAGCACGCCGAGGATCCGGTAGCGCACCGGAATTGGGCGTGCGCTGCTCATGCGCGCCTGAGATCGGCCAGGATCCGGTGTGCCGCGTTGAATCCCGGCGCACCGGTCACGCCGCCGCCCGGGTGCGTGCCCGCTCCACACAAGTACAGCGCGTGGATCGGCGTCGCGTAGCGCGCGTATGCGGGCAGCGGTCGCATGAAGAACAACTGATCCGGCCGCAAGTCGCCATGAAAGATGTTGCCTTCGGTGATGCCGAAGGTGCTTTCGAGATCTGCGGGAGTGTAGAGACGGCTCGCCACCAGCGAGCGTTGCACTGCCGGCACATACTCGGCCAGGTGAGCGAGCAACTGACGTCGCAACGGCTCTCGCGCTTGCTCCCAACCTTCCGTCGGCTTGCCAGGGAGGAATTGCACGAAGCAAGTCATGACGTGATGACCTGGCGTCACGAGCGAAGGATCGAGCAGCGAGGGCACCAGACAATCGATCCAGAGACGCTCGTGCACCCTGCCCTGTCGCGCACTCTCGTAGCAGCGTTGAGCCCCTTCGAGCCAGGGCACGAACGTGAACTGTGCGTTGCGCAGCGTCTCGGCGTCGGGATCGCCGCCGAGTAACCGAGGCTCTTCGCTCAACACCAGATTGAGTTTGCCGCAGGGTCCATCCATCTTGATTCCGCGCACATCCGCGCAGAACTGATCGTCGAGCTCACCGGCCGGCACGAGGTCGAGAAATGTGCGTTTCGGATCCGCATTGGACACCACAACAGCTGCGTCGATCTCCGAGCCGTCCGCCAACACCACGCCTGTTGCACGACCCGAGCGGATCGACACTCGCTGCACTGCCGACACTGTACGGATCTCGACACCTTTCGCCACGCAGGCAGCGGCCATCGCCTGCGTGATGGCGCCCATGCCACCCATGACGTGGCCGACGAATCCCTGCTTCGCCTCGGAACCGCCGCCGAGAAGATGGAACAGCAGTCCGAACAAAGTGCCGGGATCGTAGGGCCCGCCGTGCTTGCCGTAGAGGCTGTTCGACAGCACCAGCGACTTCAGGTGCGCCGATTCGAGTGAGCGATCGAGAAATTCGCCGAGACTGCCCGTCGCGAACGCGATGAGATCCGCGATCTGCCGCCCCTTCATCCGACGAAACTTCAAGCCGAAGCGCAACAGTTCGCCGAGGCCCGCGAAGCCACTGCGCTGCAAGTCCGGTGGCGCCTGCATGAACAGCGGTTCGAGATGGCGCGCCAGCTCGCTGAGATGAACGTCCAGCGACAGGAAGCGATCGCAGTCCTGCGGCGCAACGCGCATCAGCAACTGGCGCATGCGCTCGCGGTCGCTCCACCAGGGTAGCACTGTGCCGTCGGGCATCACGGCCTGAACCGTCGGCTCCGCCGCGATCATTCTCAATCCCTGTCGATCGAGCTGCAGATCGCGGATGATCTCCGGACGCAACATGCTCGCCATGTACGAGGCGGTGGAAACGCGACAGCCCGGCGCCGCGTCGCCATCGATCTCCTCGGTGACGCAGCAGCCGCCGACAATCTCGCGCCGTTCCAGCACGAGCGTGCGCAGACCGGCTCGCGCGAGATAGAACGCTGTCGTCAATCCGTTGTGACCTGCGCCGATGACGACTGCGTCGTAGCGGGATGTCACGCGCGCGTTCTCAACTCACCTGCGACAGGTCGCCGAGATGCCGCTCGAGATAGCGCCGGATGTCGAGACTGGGGTCCTCCATCGGCGCGTAGAAGCCGCCGCGAAAGCCGCGCGAGCTCATTCCATCCTGCACCGATTCGCAGATCTGCCAGTCCTGCCGATTGACCACATCCCAGAAATCGACCACGTCGGTGGGATCGAAGTGCGGCTTCGCGATCTCGTCCGGATGAAACAGGAACTCGCAGGCGATGCGCGTGTGCTGTGGACCCATAGGCCAGATCGTGAAGGCCGCGATGTGTTCCGCCGCGGCACTCAGCAACAGGTTCGGATATGCAACTTCGCCCTTGTGATGAGTCTTCTCCTTGTCCGACAGCCCCGGGAACGGCGCGCGCTTCGATGTCCCGCTGAGCGTGAACGTCCAGGCACCGGCGCGATGCGGAATGCCATCGTCCCAGTCGAGACCTGCGCCACCGCGCTCGCGGAAAGCAGGCACGAGAGCGCACAGCTCCGGATGCACGGGGCCGCAGTGATAGCACTCGTTGTAGTTCTCCATGATCACTTTCCAGTTGGCGCGCACGTCGTAGATGAGCTGCGCGCCCCGACGCAGATCGTTCAGCGGATAGCGTTGCAGCTTGGTCATGGGCACCGAGATCTGCTCGTGCAGCGACTGTGCCGGCGTCGCTGCGAGGTTCACGAAGATGAAGCCGCCCCAGGTATCGAGCTGGACCGGCACGAGTGAGAAGCCTTCCTTAGGACAGGTCGAATCGAACTGCAGGTAACGCGCTGCGCGCAGCGAGCCGTCCAGGTTGTAGCTCCACGCGTGATAGGGACACACGACTCCGGACGCCAGGGAGGTCGAGCGGGTTGCCGACGGCTGATCTGGATCCGGCAGAGGTGGCGTGCGCACCAGCCGGCTGCCGCGATGGCGACAGACGTTATAGAACGCTCGCAGCGAATCGTCCTGCTGCCGAAGAATCAGAATGCTTTCGCCAGCAACGTGCACATGCAGACAATCACCGCGTGACTGCACTTGCTCGGCGCGTCCCACGCAAAACCACTGCGCATGGAACAGGCGTTCGCGCTCCAGCGCGAATACGCTCTCGCTGCTGTAGAAGCGTGGCGCGAGAGACTGCTGGAGCTCGCGGGCCAGAACGGGCTGTTCGTTGGGATTCACTTCGGCACCTGTGCAGATCGCAGACTCAGAGCGACGGGCCTGGGCGGATCTGCGAGCCATCGAAGAACCGCTGCAACCGAAAGGCCCGCACCTCGTCACGGTCGGCGACACCCCGGACCATGTCGGCGATGAGTTTACCGGCGCCGGGGCCAATGCCGAAGCCGTGCCCGCTGAAGCCGCTCGCGACCAGAAATCCCTGCGGTCCGTCGACGTGCGAGATCACCGGAAGGACGTCGGGCGAGGTCTCGATCATCCCACCCCAGGATTCCACGAACGCAGCGGGCGCAATCTCCGGAAACCACTGCTCCAGAGCGGCTCGCATCTGCTGGAGCACCTGCTTTTCAGGTTTCGGATCCAACATCCGCTGGCGTTCGAAGGGCGAAACCTCATTCATCCCCCACTTCGCAGGAGTGCGCAGTGCCTCGAAGAATCCCCAGCCGACGCGAACCCGGATCGACTCGTGATCCTGTCGCAAGGCCGGCCAGAACTTGCGGACGTGCCGCAGCGTGCTGGGGGTCATCGAATGGAGAAAGGAGCCGCCATGCGCAACGGTGTAGCCGCCGTCCGCCCGGCGGCGGATCGCGATGGCCGGGCACCAAGCCTCTCCAGCAAGGATCTCGCGGGTCGGGGCCGTGCGTGCGACTGTGCCGAGAACCGTCAATTGCGGGAACGCGATCCCCATCGATCGGCAGAAGCTGCTCGTCCAGACACCGCCGGCACAGACGACCATCGATGCCGCGACACGCCCTCGCTCGGTAATCACGCCCTGAATACGCCCCGCGACGCGATCGATGCCGCGCACCGCGCAGTGGCTGAAGATCTGAGCGCCCCGGCGTTTGGCAGCGCGTGCAAAAGCAGGTGCTGCGCGGCTGGGTTCCGCTCGCGCGTCGCTCGGCGTGTACAGCGCGCCGCTCCAGCGTCGTGCGTCGGTTCGCAGGACTGCGGCTAGCTCTCCCGCACGGAGAAGCCGAGTGTCGAGATCATGTTCGCGCGCGACGCTCAACCACTGTTCAAGCTGCGCCAGTTCCGCAGCGTCTCGCGCGAGATAGAGCGAGCCACCTTGCCTGAAGCCGATGTCACCCAGCTCCTCGCGCAGTTCCAACCACAGCTGCAGACTGCGCATCATGCAAGGAAGCTCGACGGGTGAACGGCCTTGCTGCCGCACCCAGCCCCAGTTCCTGCCGGATTGCTCGCCGGCGATCCGGCCTTTTTCGAAGACGGCAACGCTCAGGCCTGCGCGCGCGAGGAAGTAAGCGGCCGAGCAGCCGACAATGCCACCGCCGATGACTGCGACGTCCACAGCGGGAGGAAGGGTGTGAGTATCGCTCAACGCCCACTCGTCGATCAGGCTCGAGTAGATCTGTCGTTCGCCGTGCATAGCCGCTCGCGTTTCTTAGCAAGCTTATACGGGAGGCGGTCCGTCGGCTCTCCGGATGAATTCGAACACCTTCTCGAGACTCGCATGCAGCTCGCCAAGCAGATCGTTCACCACGCGCGCAAGCGCGCGTTCGTCACCATCGCAATCGATTCGAGCCCGCGCGTGAATCTACAAACCATCGGTTAGATCTCTGGTAACGGTACCACGTGTTTCCGCCCACGGGCGGCGTGCGCAATAATCGCCGCGCGCAGTCCAGCGCTCTCGAGATCACACCGTCATGCGAGTCAAGACCGGCGCACGAACCGAGCGACGCAAGGGCCATGCGGTAACCATTCACGAAGTCGCAAAGCACGCGGGCGTCTCGCTGATGACGGTGTCGCGCGTGATGAACAGCAACAGCAACGTGCGGGAAGCGACGCGCGAGCTGGTCATGCGCGCCGTGCGGGAGCTGAACTACACACCGAACGCGGCAGCGCGTTCACTAGCGGCCGCGCAAGGTACTCGCATCGCGCTGATCTACACCAATCCGAGCGCCGCCTACCTCAGTGAATTGCTGGTGGGTGCGCTTGCTGCCGCAGGACACACGGCCGCACAGCTCGTACTCGACACTTGGGACCACATGAGTCACGCGGCCGAGCGGACGGCGGCACGCAAGATCGCTCAAAGCGTCGCCGGAGTCGTTCTGCCGCCGCCGCTGTGCGAGTCGAAGGTCGTACTCTCCGAGCTAACTGCCGCCGATATCCCAGTGATGGCCATTGCGTCTGGCCGTTTCCAGCCCGACCTTTCCAGTGTACGCATCGACGATTTCCGCGCCAGCCAGGAGATGACGGAGCACCTGATCGCCATGGGTCATGCGCGCATCGCCTTCATTCGCGGCCATCCGAATCAAACGGCGAGCACGCTGCGTTACGACGGCTTCCACGCGGCTATGACAGCAGCCGGGCTCACCATCGATCCTGCGCTGATTCAGCAAGGCTACTTCACCTATCGCTCCGGCCTGGAGGCGACCGAAAAGCTGCTCACACGCAAGAGCCCGCCGACGGCTATTTTTGCCAGCAACGACGACATGGCCGCGGCGGCGGTGTCGGTCGCCCACCGCCGCGGTCTGGACGTGCCGCGTGACCTCTCCGTCGTCGGCTTCGACGACACCCCTACCGCGACGACCGTCTGGCCGGAGCTCACTACCATCCGACAGCCGATTGCTGCCATGGCTGGTTCTGCTGTCGAACTGCTGTTGCGTAGCATTCGCCAGCGCAAGGGCGGCGACGCGCGAGTTGTTTCCGACCACGTCATGGCCCACGCCCTGATCAAGCGCGATTCCGTAGCTGCACCGCGTAAGGGATGACACGCGAGCTTCATGTCACCTGGCCGGCTCCGTCGACCTTGTATTCTGATAACGCTACCATTAGGCTCCGGGAAGTGGCGGCATGAGCCCTGGGGCATCGCCATGCTCCTGCGCAACCTCGCGCGCCGTCGGCGGCTACCCGAACCTCAATGAGCAGTGCCATGTCGCACACGGTCTACCCTTCCTTGCGTAACAAGCGTGTCGTCATCACGGGCGGCGGCTCTGGCATCGGAGCAGCGATCGTCGAGAGCTTCGCTTATCAGGGCGCTCACGTCGCGTTCCTGGACATTGCGGAGGCAGAGTCTCGCGACTTCGAACGGCGTCTCGCTTACCGCGAGAACCGGCCGCGCTACTATGCTTGCGATCTGACCGACGTCGCCGCGATCCGCAAACTGTTCCCGCATATACGCGAGCAGCTGGGACCGATCGACGTGTTGATCAACAACGCGGCGAACGACGATCGGCACACTATCGAGGACGCGACGCCTGCCTACTGGGACGAGCGCATCGCCGTCAATCTGCGGCACTATTTCTTCTGCGCACAGGCAGTGCTAGCCGACATGAAGGCAGCGGGCGGCGGAGCCATCGTCAATCTGGGTTCGGTGTCGTGGCACCTCGCCCTACCCAATCTCGCGATCTATCAAACGGCCAAGGCAGGAATCGAAGGCCTGACTCGCGGCCTGGCGCGCGACCTCGGCAGCTTCGGGATCAGAGTGAACTGCGTCGTGCCGGGGGCAGTACGCACGCCGCGGCAGATGAAGCTGTGGCACACACCGGAGGAAGAGGCGCGCACGCTCGAGCAGCAGTGCATAAAAGCGCGCGTAGAGCCGCACGACGTGGCGGCAATGGTCCTGTTCCTGTCATCGGACGATGCCCGCATGTGTACGGCACATGAGTACTTTGTAGACGCCGGCTGGCGCTGACTCAGGGCGAGAGCGACACCACAGTGACCGACGCGGGCGCCAACTCGAGCGTCATTGCGCCGCCGCTTCGCTTGGCCGTAACCGGTTTCGGCGCGACCGTGTTCGGCGCTTCGAATGTATTCACACTGTCGATCTTCGGAGCGACCAAGGTTTCGCCGCGAACCACCTCGTTCTTCTGACCGCCACTCGCAACGCGGACGCGAACCGCGCGGCTCGGGTCGACGTTCGCTATGGCGAGCCACAGCTTGCCGTCTTTGTCCTTGGCCGCGATCGCATCGACGCGTTGCAGCTCGACAGCGCCGTGCACGTATGTTTGCGGGTCGAGTTGGATCGGCACCAGGGTTGCGTCCTGGAACGGCACATACATCCGAAACACGTGATACGTCGGAGTTTTCACCAGCTTCTCTCGATCCGTGAGGAGCATGGCCTGCAGCACGTTCACCATCTGCGCGATATTGGCCATGCGCACGCGGTCGGCATGACGTGCAAACGTATTGATGTTGAGCGCGGCGATGATCGCGTCGCGTTGACTATTCTGCTGCACGAGGAAACCTTCTTGCGAACCTGGCGTGGGTGCCAGCCAGGCGCCCCATTCATCGACGACCAGCGCAATCTTCTTCTCAGGATCGTACTTGTCCATGATCGCACCGTGGGTGCGAATCAACTGGTCCATGCGCAGCGTTTCCTTGAGCAGCTTGGCGTACTCGTCTTCGCCGAAGCCCGTCGCCTTGTAGCTCGGCGGCCAGCCGCCAACGGTGTAATAGTGCAGCGATAACCCATCGATGTCCCAGCTCCAGTTGCGCTCCTTCCACGCCTTCATCACGGCTTCCGTATAGCTCGTGTCGCCGCCGTCCGGACCGACGGCGATCTTCTTCATCGGATGCTGCGCGTTGTAGTTGCGCGTGTAGCGAGCGTAGATTCTGAGCTGACTCACGTAGTAGTCCGGCGTCATGGAGCCGCCACATCCCCAACTCTCGTTGCCGACGCCGAGGTATGAGATGCCGAACGGCTCCGGATGGCCGTTCGCGGCGCGTTCCTTCGCCAAAGCCGTCGGCTGATTGGTGGTCAGGTACTCGAACCAATCCGCAGCTTCGCGCGACGTCCCTGAACCCACGTTCACGGAGAGGTACGCTTCCGCGCCGATCTGCTGCACGAAATCCATGAACTCGTGCGTGCCGAATGTGTTCGGCTCGATGACCCCGCCCCAGTTCGGGTTGAGCGTCGCAGCACGCTCGGCGGCGGTTCCGATGCCATTTCTCCAGTGATACTCGTCGGCGAAGCAGCCGCCTGGCCACCGAACGTTCGGCACGTGCAATTCCCGCAAAGCCGCGACGACATCGTTGCGGATGCCTCGCGTATTCGGAATGCGCGAATCGGGCCCGACCCATACGCCTTCGTAGATCCCGCGCCCGAGATGCTCGGCGAATTGTCCGAAGATCTGGCGGCTGATGACCGGACCTGCCTGGTCCGTCTTGACACTGAGAACCAAGGTGTCCTGCGCATGCACCACGCCCGCGACACACAGCAAGGCGCTCCCCGCGAGCCCGAGAATTCTCGTATTCAGCATGCGGATCTCCTTGAAAGCGCTTTCAATCTCGTTTCGTACGTGAACATGCGGCGCGACATGGTCTTCACCTCTTTCATTTCGGAAAACTGCGTGATAGCGTTATCAAAAGCGGATTGGTAGCGTTATCAATTCTAACCGAGCGGATCCTTTTCGGATCGGCCGAGCAGACAGGGGGACGCCTTAAGCGTCGTGACGAACTCATGAGTCATCGGAGTTTCCGCGGACCCGGCGCACGCACGTAAATCACATGTTTCTGTAGCGGCGCGTTCGAAAGGGGGATATTTCGGCGCGACGTGCCGAACATGGCGCGGCGCAGAACCGGGTCGGGGAAGTCCGATGCTTCGCACTAAAAAAGACTACGAGGAGGCAGTCGTATGCATCACTGCGCGAATTTGGTCAACGCCATCCCGGCGGACGAACACCGACCCGCGGCCTTGCTGAGGAGAGTTCCATGAAAGCGAAGTCAACGGCTCAGCGCCTGAGGTCCAGAGCGCTGTTCACCATCGTCGGCGGTGTGGTTGTAATCAACCCAGCGTTCGCGCAACAGCCGGCAACACCGCCGGTCGCAAGCCAGACGAAGAGCGAGCCGCTGGAAGAAGTGGTCGTCACCGGCTTGCGAGCCAGCCTCGAAGCTTCCATGGATATCAAGCGCACTGCGGTCGGCGTAGTCGACGCGATTACCGCGGAAGACATGGGCAAGTTCCCCGACACGAATCTGGCCGAGTCGCTGCAGCGAATCACCGGCATCTCCATCGACCGCCGCAATGGCGAGGGCGCGCAGGTTACCGCTCGCGGCTTTGGCCCGCAGTTCAACCTCGTGACCCTCAACGGCCGTCAGATACCGGGCGCAGACGGATTCGGCAACGGCGAGATCACGATTGGCGGTCAGGGCTCCGGCACTCGCTCCTTCAATTTCGCCCAGTTGGCCTCTGAGGCAATCACCGGCGTCGAGGTTTACAAGACGAGCCGGGCCGATCTCGCCTCGGGCGGCATCGGCGCTACGGTCAACATCAAGACTGCACGTCCCTTCGACAATCCGGGAACGATCCTGAACGTGGGCGCCAAGGGCGTCTACGACGAGTCAGCGCCGTTCGAAACCGAGATCACTCCGGAGATCTCGGGCATCTTCAGCATGACGAATGACGCCAACACCTGGGGCGTCGGATTGAGCGCCAGCTATCAGAAGCGCCACGGCGGCTCCATTCAGTTCACGGAGAACGCCTGGAACATTCAGGCATGGGACGGCACATCGGGGGCTTTGCGGCCCGATGCGGTGGTGAAGAACCCGCCCAAGATCGGCCAGCTGTACGGCATGCCCAATGACTCGCGCTACGCTTTCTCGGATTTCGAGCGCGAACGTATCAACGCTCAGGGCGTGGTGCAGTTTGCACCGAGCGAGGCAGTGACCCTGACGCTCGACTACACCTTCGCCGGCAACGACATCACCGAGGATCGCGGCGAGCAGACCATCTGGCTGCAGCGCAATGGCAGCTTCACGAACCTCACCTTCGACACGGGCCAGGAAGTGGCGACGCCGGTTTTCCTGCGCGATATCGTCGGCGGCAAGGACTTCGGCTTCGAGCAGCAACACAACGAGCAGCGGAACACGCTGAATTCGATCGGCTTCAATGCCGCCTGGCGGGTGACGGACAACTTCACGCTGGGGTTGGACGCTCATGACTCGAAGACCAAGAGTGAGCCGAACGATCCCACCGTGAAGGGCGCCAGTGCCACGTTCTTCAGCTTCGCCGGCACGAACTGCGTGGCCAGCGATTGCCCGGGCGCCTTCGCTCAGGAGTTCACGTTCAACAACGGCCTGCCGATCATGGCGCGCACCTTCTTTCCGACGTTGAATGACGCGGTGGCGGGCACGAACGGCACCAAGAATGCCGATTTCACCGCCAGCGAGCTTGGCTCGCAGATGCTGCGCGTCTGGTCCTTCGAGCAGGAGACCGAGGTCAAGGAAGGGCGGCTGGACGGCGCCCTGGAATTCGACAACGGTCGATTCCAGTTCGGCATCGACACGCGCTCGACGGAAATGAATCGCAAGAACGGCTACGGCGAAGCCGTGCTCGGCAACTGGAGCGCGGCCGATGCCACCGTAGTCCCCGGCATGACCAGCCAGCTGCGGCCGTTCAGCATGACGGGCCTGTTCAATGATTTCAGCACCGCCGGCGCTGCGGGCGGCGCGTGGCGCGGCAACGCGGACCAGCTGGCGCGGTGGGGCCTCGGCTTTACCAGTCCGGTCGACGGCCGTACTTACCACTGGAATACGGACAACACCACGACGGCGAATAACTGCCTGTGCGCCGACCCTGCCCTCGACGACAACAACACGATCAAGGAAGACGTGAACTCCGTTTATATGCAGGTTGCAATGAAGGGCGAGCTGGGCAAATTCCCGACCAACTTGTTGGTCGGTGTTCGCTACGAGGAGACGGACGTGACCTCGACGGCGAGGACTCTGGTGCCCAACAAGCCGGGCGGCATGGTCTGGACAGCGAACAACGACTTCACCATCGGTCGTTCCACGACAATCCAACCGGTCACCGAAAAGACGAGCTACAACCACGTCCTGCCCAGTATCGACTTCGACGTGGCGCTGACCGACGAGGTCAAGGCCCGCATGTCGTACAGCAAGACCATCGCGCGCGCGAACTACGGCGACCTGTATGCGGGTGCCACGGTCCGCGGTGCGACGGGCTCGGTCCTGATCGATCCGTCGACCCAGGCGTCCGCCGACGCACAGAACCCTGCGCTGGTGCCGCTCGAGTCGGACAACCTGGACTTCAGCGTCGAGTACTACTTCTCGGACCAGGGCTACGTCTCGGCCGGGTTCTGGGAGAAGCGCGTCGATAACTTCATCGGCACGACCGTGATCCAGCAAAACCTGTTCGGCATCACGGACCCGACTTCCGGACCGGATGCTCAGTCAGCGCTTGCCTTCCTGGAGAGCGCGCAATGCGTGACCCAGGTCACCGCAGCGGGCCAAGACGTCAACGCCGGCTGCTCGGGGAACGACACCTCGCTGTTCACTGCGCTGTCAATGTTGCGCCATCCCACCGAGACCGGCGGACTCGGCGCCTACAACGGCAGCTCCGCGCAAATCCTCGACATGGAGAACAGGTTCGATAACACCGGCGAGGCCGACGATCCGCTGTACATTTTCGCGGTGCGGCGGCCGGTCAACCAGGAAAAAGCGAAGATTCACGGCTGGGAGCTCGGTGGTCAGTACTTCTTCGGTGATACAGGCTTTGGCCTGCAGGCGAACTACACGATCGTGAATGGCGACGTGGGCTTCAACAACAACGCCCCTCCGGGCACGACGCAGTTCGCCCTCCTCGGCCTGAGCGACACCGCCAACGCGGTGCTGATGTACGAGAAGTACGGCATCACGGCGCGCCTGGCCTACAACTGGCGCGACGAGTTCCTGGCGGCGACGAATCAGAACGGCTCCAACACCAATCCGTACTACGTCGAGGCGTACGACCAGATCGACCTGAGCGTCGGGTATGACTTCAACGACAGCCTGTCGTTGCAGGTGGAAGCGGTCAACCTGACGGGCGAGGACGTTCGTTGGCACGCCCGATCGGAGAAGCAGGTGGTCAGAGTGGAGGATCAGCAGCCGCGCTATGCGGTCGGCGTTCGCTACAAGTTCTGACGCCGAGCGTGCATGAAGGGAAAGGCCGCTGTATATCGCAGCGGCCTTTTCCGTTTAGTCTTGTAGTCACCATGACCAGGCACGTGATGCTCAACAACGTCACCCACAAAGATCTGCGGGTGATCACGCGCTACGGCGCGCAATTCGGCGACGAGGTCGGCACGGTACTCACCTTTCCAACGGAGTACGCCGACGTCCAGCGCGAGTATCCGATCTTCTTCAGAAAGGATCCCACGAGCGGCGAGTATCATTCGGTCGCGCTGCTCGGCTTCGAGAAGAACGAGAACCTGTTCCTGCAGCAGGGCCGCTGGCTCGCCGACTATGTTCCGGGGATCGTGGTGCGCGGACCCTTTCTCATCGGCTTTCAGGAGCGCGACAGCGGCGGTGAGCTGCGTCAGGAGCCGATGATCCACGTGGATATGGATCATCCGCGCGTCAGCCAGACCGAAGGCGAGCCGGTCTTTCTGCCCAAGGGCGGCAACAGCCCGTACCTGGACCACATCGCGCTGGTGTTGCGCGGCATCCATGCTGGCCTGGAGATGAGCAAGGCGATGTTTACCGCTTTCACGCAGTTGGACCTCATCGAACCCGTGTCGCTCGACGTGAAGTTGAGCGCTGAGGAGGGTTACAGCGTCGTCGGTCTGCATACTGTCGCTCAGCGCAAGCTCGCGGCACTCGACGGGGCGTCGCTCGAGAGGCTGAACAAAACCGGGTTTCTTCAGGGTGCGTTCCTGGTGATCGCATCGATGGGCAATGTGAAGAAGCTCATGGCCATGAAGCAGCGCAAGCGGGCAGCGCAGGTGTCCGCGACGGCTCGCTGACTCATGCTCCAGGTCGCCGGAAAAATTCGCGTGCTGGAAGGCTGCCGACCGGAAACCCTGCCGTTGCAGGAGCTGTTGTCAGGCGGCGAGCCGGCTGTGCTGAAGGGCCTCGTGGCTGGGTGGGAGCTCGTGCAAGCCGGGCGCAACTCCGACCAGCACGCCATGGACTACCTGCGCTCCCACTACAACGGCAAGCCGGTCCGCTACTCCTACGGTGAGCCGCAGATCGCCGGTCGCCCCTTCTACAGCGAAGACTTCACGCAGTTGAACTGCGTCGTTCGCCAGTCACGCCTGGACGAGCTTCTCGACGAGATTCACGGTCACCTTCGCGATGAGCGCCCGCCCACCTACTACGCCGCTTCATTGCTCATCGACGGTCACCTGCCCGGTTTCAGAGCGAAGAACGATCTCGATTTCGCGGCGCATGGCGTGGATGCAGCGCCGAGCATCTGGATCGGCAATCGCACCATTGCCTCCTGTCATTACGATGCGCCGAACAACATTGCCTGCTGTGTGGTCGGCAGACGCCGCTTCACGCTGTTTCCCCCGGAGCAGATCTTCAATCTCTATCCCGGGCCGCTCGATCCCTCGCCGGGCGGGCAGGCAGTCAGCGTCGTCGATTTCGCGAATCCCGACCTCGAGAGTTATCCGCGTTTTCGCGCAGCGCTGGCCGCGGGCCAGATGGCCGAGGTGGAACCCGGCGACGCCGTGTTCATCCCGGCCATGTGGTGGCATCACGTGGAGGGACTGAGTGCGTTCAATACGCTCGTGAACTATTGGTGGAGCTCATCGCCGGAGTTCATTCCGACGCCGATGAACGCGCTGTACGAATTGATCTGGTCGCTGCGGGACCGGCCGGAGCGTGAGAAGCTGGCCTGGAAAAACGTCATCGAGTACTACGTCCTCGGTCCGGCGGGGCGCGCCGGTGAACATCTCCCGGAGCATGCACGCGGCGTGCTCGGCACCATCGACGAAACGATGGCGCGGCAGATACGTGCCCTGCTGCTCAACAGGCTCAATCGCTGACATGAATACCGAAATAAGAAGAATCGTGATCGCCGGCGGCGGGACCGCTGGCTGGATGGCTGCAGCAGCACTGTCGCAGCAGTTCAACGGGATCGTGGACGTCACGCTGGTCGAGTCCGAGGAAATCGGCACGGTCGGCGTGGGCGAATCGACGATACCGCCCATTCGCACGTTCCATCGACTGCTCAACATCGACGAGCAGGAGTTCATGCGCGCTACCTCGGCAACCTTCAAGCTCGGCATCTCGTTCGAGGACTGGAGGCGCCCCGGCGAGCGCTACATCCATTCCTTCGGCATGAACGGCAAGCCGACCTGGGTTTGCGAGTTTCACCATTTCTGGCTGCACGGCCTTGCCCGGGGCATCCGGTCCGAGCTCGGGGATTACTGCCTGGAGCTGCAGGCCGCCCGGCGGGAGAAGTTCGCGACGTCCGCTCAGTCGGACATCAACTACGCGTATCACCTCGATGCTTCGGTTTACGCGAAGTTCCTGCGCAAGTTCTCCGAGGGCCATGGCGCGAAGCGCGTCGAGGGGAAGATCAAGCACGTCCGACAGGATGCCGCTTCCGGCTTCGTCGACGCGCTCGTGCTCGATTCGGGCCAGATCATCGAAGGAGATCTCTTCATCGACTGCACTGGCTTTCGCGGCGTGCTGATCGAGCAGGCGCTGCACACCGGATATCAGGATTGGACTCATTGGCTGCCGTGCGACAGCGCCGTAGCCGTGCAAACGGAATCGGTCGGACCGGCAGTGCCCTACACCCGCGCGATTGCGCACGAGGCGGGCTGGCGCTGGCGCATTCCGCTGCAACATCGCGTCGGCAACGGACTCGTCTATTGCAGCCGCTTCATGACCGATGAGCAGGCCACGCAGAAGCTGGTGGCGGAAGTGCAAGGCAGGACGCTGATCCAGCCGCGCGTGATCAAGTTCCGCGCCGGCCGGCGTCTCAAGGCCTGGAGCAAGAACGTGGTGGCGCTGGGCCTGGCGAGTGGCTTTCTCGAGCCGCTCGAATCGACCAGCATCCATCTCATCATGACCGGGATCACGCGCCTGATGCGCCTGTTTCCCTTCAATGGGGTCGCGCAGTCCTTCGTCGATCAATACAACGAGGAAGTGCTGCGCGAGCTCGAAGCGATACGTGATTTTCTCGTGCTGCACTATCACGCGGTGGAAAGGGACGACAGCCCGTTCTGGAGTCATTGCCGGCGCATGTTCATCCCCGCCTCGCTGGCGCGCCGCATCGAAATGTTCCAGAAGGCCGCCCACGCCTGGCAGTACGAGGGAGAGCTGTTCCGGGTCGATTCCTGGACGCAGGTAATGCTGGGCCAGGGCGTCACGCCCGAGCGCTATCATCACTATGCGAAAGCGATGAGCGACCAGGATCTCACCCGGTTCCTCAGCGGGCTCAAGGGTTCGATCGAGCAGACGGTAGCGCAGATGCCGAGCCACCAGGACTTCCTCGATCGGTATTGCCGGGCGAGCAACATTGGCGCGTCGTGATTCTGGAAACCCATCCTGACCTGCGCCTGCGGAAGCTCACGATCGGAGCGGAGCAGGCACCGCTCCTGGTGATCGACAACTTCATCGCCGATCCCGACCGACTGGTGCGCAAAGCGGCGGGCAGACAGTTCACGGTCCCGTCGCGCTTTTATCCGGGCATCCGAGCCGAGGCACCGCCGTCGTATCGGCAGCTCATCGAGACCCGGCTCAAGCAGGTGCTGTTCGAGCACTTCGGGCTGCAGGGCCGGTCGCTCCAATTCTCGATGAGCCACTACTCGCTGGTGACGACGCCGCCCGAGAAGCTCGCCGCGATCCAGCGCATTCCTCACGTGGATTCGTTGAACGGCAACGGCCTTGCCACGATTCATTATCTGTTCAAGACGGACCTGGGCGGCACCGCCTTCTACCGGCACCGCAAGACGGGCTTTGAATACGTGGACGAGGTACGCGCCGACACTTATTTCAGATCACTCGAGTCGGAGAACGACGGTCCGGATATGCCGGCTGCGGAGTACATCAGCGGCAACACCGCGCTGTTCGAGCAGATCGCGAGTGAGGATGGCATTTTCAACCGCATGCTGGTCTACCGCCGCAATTCCCTGCACTCCGGCTCCATCGCCAAAGGCTTCGTACCCGATCCGAATCCCCTGACCGGGCGACTGTCGATCAACTGCTTCATCGACGCCGTCGCGTAGCTCGCCGGTGAGCGCGCCCATTGTGGTCAGGCCGGTCTACACATTGATCACGATCGTAGACGGAATCTCGGCGTAGATCGCCGTGACCAACTCAGCTCGACGCCGCAGCACCGCACGCTGGTTGATCGAGCCTTTATCTGCGCTGCAAAGGTTGCAGGACGCCGGTTGATCGCGCTGTCATCCTTTCATAACGACGGCGTGTTCTCCGGCGTCACCTTGCGATCGATGTCGTTGTACAAGACCCTGCCATCGACCGTCTTCACGTACTTGACCGAGCCAGCCTTCGAGCCATCCCTCATCGGGTGGCCGACGACGGTGATCTTGTCGCCAGCCTTGAAGGTGAGACGCGTCCAGCCCTGGCGCTGCGCGAGGTTCGGGCCGGCGGCCTCAAAATCCCAGGTGCCAGCCGTGCGTGCATCTTTCGCGCCCTTCGGCACCTGCACGATGACGTGAAGGTGCGGCTGCCGCCAGTGGTACTCCACGACGGTGCCCTGCCAGGTCCACACCTGATTCTGGTCGAACATGGCAAACGAGTGATGCGCATCGGCAACGCCCGCCATGGCGAGCAGGGCCGCGCCCAGCAAACAGGAGATTCTCGATATCGCCTTCATGGGTTCACTCCTGCTGCGTCGGCTGTTCCGCCGTCTTGCTGCGATTGGCATCGGAGGCGTCGCAGAAGTACTCCCTCGCATACTGATCCGCAGCCGACTTGTAATACATGAAAAAGTACGTGTGCGGCTGGGTGAAGATCTGCGGATCCTCCCAGGTGAAAGTCACCTTCAATTGCTTGCCTGCCGCGAGCAGCTCGTAGTGCTCGATCAGCTTGGAGCTCGGGGTCCGCGCGCCGCCGCCTGGGAGCAGAAGATTGCCGCGATCATTGAAGCCGACGGTCTCGACGACGAGCGTCTGGCCCTCCCAATGGCCGATCGAGTGGCCATTCGTCGTCGGATCGAACACGTCCATGTCCGGATGACCGCGACCATCTATATAGATGTGCCGCGCGGACGACTGCACCTCGGCGATGATGGCGATCTCGCGAGGTGTTTGCAGAATATCGAGTGGTGCAGCGTCACCCATGATGAAGGGCGTGCCCAGGGGCTGACACCAGCGTGAAGCGTAGGTGGTGATCACACCCTCATCTACCTTGGGTCGCTGCTTCTCGGTCAACTCAGTACCCAGCGGCGTGAGCGACGCTGGTGACACGTGCTTGCTGTCGCTCACAAGCTCCCAGAACCCGGAGATGTCGGGGTGTTGATCGCCTTCACCCTGCCCCGCGCCCGCTGTTGCGGGCTTAGAGGATTGCGAGCACGAACTCAACAGCACAGTCGCGGTCAGGGCGGCTGCACTCAGTTTGAGTTGCATCATGTGGAGGACCTCACGTCGATGGCGCCCGTCAACCTGACATCCCGCGATGAGGCGCCTATGTAGAGTGGTCGTCGCCCCGCAGCGATCGTCCAGCGATCATCTTCACTCGACCAATACGATAGCTGCCGCGGCTCGATGCGGACACGAACGGTGCGCGACTCGCCCGGTTCGAGCTCGATGCGCTCGAATCCCACCAGCGTCTGCGGCGCCATCGGCACTGCAGGCTGCGCCGGACGGCCGAGATAGACCTGTGGCACGTCAGCACCACGACGGCTGCCGGTATTGCGCACCGTGAAGGTCACCTCGAAAGCATCGCCGCTCGCGCGGCTGCGCAGGTTCGAGTAAGCGAACGTGGTGTACGACAGCCCGTAGCCGAACGGATGGAGTGGCGCGATGCCGTGCTCATCGAAGTGACGATAGCCGAGGAAAATGCCCTCGGAATACACCACGCGCTTGTCTACGCCACGGTAACGCTCCGGGTGCGCGGGATCGAGTGCCGCGACATCGCTCGGTCGCACCGGGAAGGTCAGCGGCAGCCTGCCTCCCGGATTCTCCTTGCCGAGCAGCACATCGGCGGTTGCCCAGCCTCCTTCCTGTCCGGGGAACCACATGTTCAGGATGGCCTTCACCCGCTCGCGCCACGGCATGTCGTGCGGGCTACTGCTATTGAGCACGACGATCGTGTTTGGATTCGCCTGCGCGATTGCGCCGATCATTGCGTCCTGATCGTTGGGCAGCCGCAGGGCCTGATCCGAATCGTCGAGCTCGCCGCTGCGCGCCCATGCGAAGACGATGACAGTAGCGGCGCTCTTCGCGGCATTGGCGGCCGCGGCAATGTTGTCGGCACGCATCTGCGGCGTGACCCATGCGAGGCGGATCTGCAGCTGCGACTCGGGCTCAGCCTGGCCCAGCAGCTCGATTGGATAAGTCCTGCCTGCTTCCAGATCGGCGCTCCACTGCCCGTTGTCGAGCCCATCGGTCGTCGGAACGACGCTCGAGATCTTGTGCGGAACGCCGCGACCAAAGGCGAGAGTCGCTGAGGAGGCGCGCGGCTCGCCGGCGACGATCAGCGTTCCGCTGCCGCCCCAACTATGCACCTGCAGTGAGTAGCGACCGCTCGTCGGCACTGTCAGCGTTCCGCGCCATTTGTGGCCGCGTCCGATCGGTAGAGCGTTGCCGCCGGTGAAATCGACGCGCGAATCGACACCGCGCACAGTCGAGTCCGGATCCAGGTGCGTGAGGCCCGGCTCTCCGGATGCAGCCCGTAGCGATGTGTCAGGAATCGGGACGCCTGTGAGCTCATCGCCAACGACATGCGAGATCTCGGCCGTTGCACCGAGCGAAGTGCGCAAGGCATCGAGCGGCGACACGAAACGCGCTTCGAAACCGGACACGCGAGGGCCGACGCTCAACTGGGCCGCAGTGGGGCCGACGAGCAGGAGCTTCGCGCGATGCCCGCCGTCCAGCGGCAGAATCCCGCCGTCGTTCTTGAGCAGCACTGCGCCTTGTGCAGCGAGCTTGCGCGCAAATGCGGCGCTCGCCTCGACGTCGATCGTGGTCGGAGCAGCCACGCGCTTGCCGTCGAGAAATCCGAACCGTTCCATCTGTGTGAGCACGCGCCCTACCGCTCGATCGAGTACGCGCGGATCGACCTGCTTCGCTTCGATCGCCTGCTTCAGGCGCAGTCCCCACTTCGGCCCTTCACGACCGACTTGATACATCGGCCCCTGCCCCGGCATTTCGACGTCGAGGCCTGCGTTGATCGACGGCGTGCTGCGGTTGGCATGCCAATCGGACACGACGAATCCCTGCCAATGCAGCTCCTTGCGCAGCAGACCGGTCAGGGTCGATTCGTTCTCCGCGTTCCAGAACCCGTTGAGCTTGTTGTAGGCGGCCATGATCGAGGCCACGTTGGCGCGGATCGCGCTCTCGAAACCGGGCAGGTAGATCTCGTGCAGCGTGCGTTCGTCGACGATGAAGTCGAATCCGTCTGCGCCGGTAATGCCGCCACCCTGGTTGAGCGACTGGTTGTTCGCGATGAAGTGCTTGGCCTGCGCCATGACGCCGGTTGACTGGATGCCGCCGATCTCGGCGGCTGCAAGCCGCGCGATCACGAGCGGCTCTTCGCCGAAGCTCGTAACGTTGCGGCCCCAGTGCGGCAGTCGCGCGATATTCACCATCGGAGCGAGCAGCAGATCGTTGCGGGTGGCGCGCGACTCACGGCCGAGAATCTGCCCGTACTGCTCCGCCAGCGTCGTGCTGAACGTTGCGGCGAGGGTGATCGGCTGCGGCAGCGCCGTGGTCTCGTAGCGCACCTCGACATTCGCCGGGCCGTCCGCCATGCGCAGCGGCGGCACGTCGAGCCGGGGGACGCCCGCGAGATAGCCGGCGCCGCCGTTGTACGCGGGATCGCGCGCCCCCTGAACCATGGCGAGCTTCTCGTCGAGCGTCATCTGTTCGAGCAGCGCACGCACGCGCGGCGATAACTCGGACAATTCCTGCGCCGTCGCGATGCCCGCAACGAGGCTGGACGTTGCCGCGAAGAGAGTCAGAATGAGTTTTGCTGCGCGCACGAGGTTACCTTCCGGGGCGGTCCTTACCTCAAACGCACGCGAGGGCCGGGGTACGACACCGGCAGCAGCAGAAAAAACTCCCCGAGGCGGTTAAGCCTCGGAGAGTTTCAGCAATGAAGGTCAATCAGACGTCTGGAGCCAGCGTTACTTGGCGTGACAACCAGGCAGTTTGAAACTGCCGATGCGCGTCTGCCACCCTGCGGTGCTGGAGGCCTGACCGGCCGCCGTGTAGTACTCGTTGACGTACCAGAAAGTGCAGTCGTCCGTGGGATCGACATTGAGCGACGTGTAGTCGCCCCAGCGCGAGTTGGTGGTGCGTTGTACTCCGCTGCCGTTGATGATAGTTCCCTCGCCCAGCGTCATCTGACCAAGCGGATCGCCTGCAAGTCGCCCCGTATAGCGAATGCCGGGGAAGACATTAATGCCGTTCACAACGCTGTAGCCCAGCGCCATATTCCCTTGCCAGTCCATGGCGGCGCTGGCCATCCAGCGGTGGACGCCGTCAGCGGGGGCATACGTTCCTTGTTGTTGGATGGAATAGGTTCCGTTCGTGCGACGGACCTCGTACCAGCGAACGCCTGCTATACCCGGCGCCGCCTCGACCGCCTGTTCGGTTACGAAAGATTCGTAGGTGCCGAAGTTGCGATAGGCGAGACGATGGGTCGGGCGCTGCCGGTAGGAAAGGATGTCGAGGTACTGGTCGTGATTGGTGATGCCCGGCTGTGGGAGACAGTCGCGAGCCGTTGGCGCACAAGGAAAGACCGAGTCGAATGGCGCGACCGGTAATTGCGTCGGACCGGTCAGCGAAGCAGTTGCCTTGGCATTCCAAATGACATCCAGGTTCCAGATATTGAGCGCATCGAATGTCGCTCCATACCCCGCGCCGTCATCCTGCGTTCCGACGATCGGGGCCGGAGTGTCATTCTTTGGCTTGGTCTTGCCATCCACGTCCGCCGGCAGCAAGCCATCGCCCATCAGTTCAAGCGGTACAACGTTGGAATCCAGGAAGAACTGCACGGCGCGGGCTTTGGCTTGCCCGTTGATCATCTTGTTCTTCTCGAGCGCGTAAACGCTGATGCCATACCCAGTGACCAATCCGAAGTCGCGCGTCGTCAGGATGTACGAATCCTTCCAGACGCCGTACTTGGGATAGTCAGGAAAGAACGTGCCACCTGCAGGTGCCTCAGGATCCGCCTGAGTCTTGAAGGCGTAGCGATAGTAAACCCCTGTTGGATCCGACGTCGCCGAGATGGCAACACAGTTGTAGAAAGGCAGCGAAGGATCGTCCAGGCCGCGCGTCGTGAACTGCGAGAGCAACCAGCGATCTGAGAACTGGTCATACAGCACGACTGGGTCGCCGGATGGATCCGTGCAGTCGGGAACTACAAAACCATCCCACAGCGTGCCGGTGTCGACCGGTCCAAGCAGCCGGTTCCCCGCTTTGTCGTACACGGCAAACGTCAGGTTGGTCATCTCAACATAGTTGTTCGGGCCAATGTCGCCCACCGGGTCGGGCGGGTTCACGCGCCCGCCAAAGATATTGAAGTTGTCCTGGTTGCTGAGGCCCTCGAAGTTCGCAGTGGTGCTCGGAATCGCTGACGGCGAGACATTGCTCTGGACTGCCGCATCCGGAAAGTAGACGTCGCTGTCTACCGCTTCCGGTCCGTTCTCCTCCCTGACCTCTCCCTGGTCCTCCTCCGGAAGGACCGGTGTGGCCCTGTGCGCGGCGAGATCTCGCAACGGCGGCGACACATCGAACGCTACGTTGTCAGAGAATTGCGGCTTCGGCGCTTTTATCGCCTGAGCACCGATTGGATCAGGAGCGGCCGCTGCCTGAAAGATGGTGGGCAGGCTCGCCACACCAATCAGAACAACAATGGTCGCAACAGGTTTGAGCTTCATGTTGTACCCCTGTTAGTGATGCTTGCGGGCAATCGCGCGACCACATGAGTTGGTCGCGCGTGTTTGTACTGTCGGCGTCGCGATGCTCCTGGATAACTGAAACTTTTTTGATGTCAGTCCGTCGAGTCGGAAAGCGACGCGCCATCACGCCAATCCGTTTCGTGGCGCACCCCAACCGCCTGACATTGCGCACGTATACGACTGTTGCCGTTGCTTTCGGACTGCGGAGAAGCACGTAGGTAAAACAACGTTCACCTTAAGTTGCAGTCGCATGCGCACAACGCGCACTGCGCTTCTAACCGAAGGTCATCGGCTAACGGGGCGATTCGACTGAGCTACCGTCGTAGGTGCCAAACTGTGGAGCACCGCTGGCCGTGTATGAATGAACGGCGAGTCCCGCAGGTGTCGTGTCGTGGCTGACCAGTTTAAAGCCGAGCGGCGTCCCGCCGTCGCCAAACAGCTTGCGACCCTGACCAACGACGACTGGAGCAATTGCGAGCCGCACCTCATCGACCAAGCCTTCACTGATCAGCGACTGGGCAAGTCGTGCGCTGCCGTGGATTTGAATCTCGCGGCCTGGCTGTCGCCTGCAAGAACGTTCTGCGGCGAAGCTTGCGGATCACAACAGATCCTCGACGTGGTTGGCGAGTTGTCCAATCACGGTGCCCCAGCCGTCGAAGAAGCCCAGCTCTTCGTGCTTGTCGCGATCGCTCCAGGTTCTGTGCATCACGTGAGCGGCGTAATGCGTTCCGAGCGGATGATCGTCCAGCGTGATGATCGCGGTCATGAACGGCTGCTGCGCGGGTCGCCATCCGGCTGCAAGAGCATCCGTGAAAATGATCCGTCGCAATTCATCTACTGCCAGGAAGCATGCGTTCAGGTGCGGTGCGAACTCCTCACCGTGCTCGCTGATTCGCGTGATGAATGCTCCGCCGGGGCGCAGCTCCATCGATTGAACCTTGCACTTCGCCGGCGCAGGCACCCACCACTGCTCGAATCTCGCAGGGTCAGTCCACGCACGCCAGACAACCTCGCGCGGTACCTTCATGACGCGCGATATCTGCAGATCGCGAGCAGAGTCGAATGCAGCCGCTGACATCATTTCCCCTTCCAGCGATCAGACAGAACGAATTGCTCGAGACGATCGGTGCGTGCCTGCCAGAGCTCGCGCTGCGTGGATAACCAGCCCTCGGCAGCAACGAACGACTTCCTGTCGAGGTCGCACGTGCGGACGCGTCCCGCCTTGCGCGTTTGGATGCAGCCGCTGTCTTCCAGCAGACGGATATGCTTCATGAAGGAAGGCAACGCCATGTCGAAAGGCGCCGCCAGCTCGCTGATGCTGGCCGGGCCGCGGCTCAGACGCTGCAACACTGCGCGTCGAGTTGGATCGGCGAGTGCCTGGAAAATGCCGTCGAGACGTACTGAATAGTAAGCCATATGGATTACTATTGCAGAACGCATCGCTTAGCGCAAGGGCTAAGTATCGAAGCGACGCCACAGCGGTGCCGCACGGCGCGGCACCGCTGCGAAAGCATGCGGCGTTACGCCGCCGACATGATCTTGCCAGTCTCGATCAGGCTCTTGAGGTCGCTGAGGATCCAGTTCCAGCCACCGCCGCCCTGCAAGTTGAACTTGCTCTTGACGGCCTGGGCCATCGCCGGCGCGCCTTGCAGATCGTGAATGACGGTCAGCCGCGAAAAGCCGGCGGGCGTTTGCTCGATTTCGTACGTCACTTTCGTGAAGCCTTCTGCCTTGCTCTCTTCCGTGAACAGCCAGCGATACGTGTGCACGAGGCGACGCGGCGGGACCGATTCGAGGACCTCGCCATCGATGATCACTTCCGGCAATCCCATGCGCTGCATGTCTGCATTCGCACGCGTTTGGAATTTGCCGCCGGCGCGCAACTCGAAGTGCATCGGTCCCTTATAGCCATATTTCGCATTCCATTCGGGACTGGTGATCGCATCCCAGATGGTTTGGGGCGACGCCTTGATATAGATCTCGAACACCTGAGTGTTCATGCTCGCTTGCGGCTCGGTCGGCATTTCCTATCCTCCAGATCGGTTTTCAGTTCAACGAGCGCCGAGACGAACGGCTCGGCGTATTTGCGTGTCCAGCGGTCATAGATGCTGCGGATGGGCACCGGATTCAGGAAGTGCAGTTTTTCGCGCCCCGATCTCCGCGTGACTACGAGCCCCGCGCGTTCCAGCACGCGCAGATGTTTCATTACGCCGAAGCGCGACATCTCGAGCTCTGATTCCAACTCGGTCAGCGTGCGGCCGTCTCGATCGAACAGCAGGTCCAGCAGAAATCGCCGCGTCGTATCGGCCAGCGCCTTGAAGACCAGGTCGTCATCGTTGGACATGGCCTGACGATATGTGACTATATGGTCACATGTCAATCGCACTGCTGGCTAAGCTGATGCTGCGAAAAAAGGAAACCCCGGCACAAGGCCGGGGCTCCTGTTGCGGACTGAAACTACTTAGCAGCTTTGGAATTGCTCACTGCACCGCGGCCTCGGCATTCACTATTCCTGTGCCGAAGAATGACGTGCGGTTGCCATCGGTCGTGCACTGGCGAGCGTCAGTAGTCGGCCAGTTCGTCGGGCACGCAAGATAAGTGGCCGACGCGCGAATCTTCGCTGCGACCGATCCCTGCGGGAGTTTCGGGTTCATCTGCCGAATCAACGCTGCGACGCCGGCAACGTGGGGCGAGGCCATTGACGTGCCGCTGATCCACACGTAGCGGCCACCACCGCTCATGATGGCTCGGCCAGCGGCGGCAAGCGCCTCCCAATTACCAGTCGCATCCGTGCTCGACCATCCCGCCAGGATGCGACCGCGTCCGAATACTGCCGACGTCGTCTGCCCTGCATCGCCGCCGGGAGCGGTGACATCCACTGGAGAGCCGGTGTTCGAATAGCTGGCCAATGTGTTCACGCCTATCGCCGATACCGTGACCACGCCCGGCAGCTCGGCCGGTGCGACGCGGCAGTTGTTACGCACGTCTCGCACGATCGCGCTGTCGGGCGGCCAGTCCGGACTGATGTCGTCGCTCACCGGATGGCCAAGATCGTCTGCCTCATTCCCGGCTGCTGCGACAATGACGACGCCGCGCTGCTGCGCATAACGGGCGGCGCTCTGCAGTTCCTGAAGGATCGCCCGCTGGCCAGCCTGATTTGCGCAGTAATACAGATACGGGTCAGCGAACAGGCTGAGATTCACTACGTCCAAGCGCTGATCGCCCGCATAGCGCAGGGCCGCCGCCACTGAATCGGCGAAGCAGAAGCCGGCGATGGTGCAGGCTTTCAATGCCACGATCGTCGCCTCAGGCGCGACGCCGACGATGCCGAACCCGTTGGCGCGAGCTCCCACCGTCGTAGCCACGTGCGTGCCGTGACCCTGCAGATCCTGCACGGCCGACTTGATTGCGCAGTTACCGTTCGCGATTTCCTGCGGGTCGGCAGTGGGCGTCGTGCTGTTGATGAACGAGCACGAACGCGCAACGTCTATTCCCCCCGCCAGATCCGGGTGATTGAGGTCGACCCCGCCGTCGATGATGCCAACCGTTACACCGGCGCCGGTTGCCGGCTTTGCATGAGCAGCGTTCGCATTGATCACGCGCATGTCCCACTGACAGGTCGAGAGCTGATCCGGCCCGGTCGTTCCCGGATAACTCGCAGCGCAGTTCCCGTTCGCGGTCGCTCCATCGATGACCGCCAATGAATCAGCCTGTGTCGATTCCATCGATCCGACGAATAGCAGCACAGCCGCCGGGATGGCGGCGTGAACGTAGTTGCTCAACATATAGGATCTCCCAGCTTTGAATTTGGATTTTGGGGCGTCTGCCTTGCCATGCACGGGGCCATGGCAACGCTCATCGCGCTGGCATCCGTTCGCGGGTTAGATGACGTATACAGAGCACCTTGCGGCACGCGCATCAGTGAATTCGACGTTGACGCGAATCAAAAAAGAGCGCGACCGCTGACGTACACCCAAGGTGGTAGTCGCTGGGGATCCCGGTCTTGCATGGAAGTGCGCGTACTCTTGCATGGAAGCGCGCACCTGCACTGCCGACCTCTCCGGATCAGCTAGATTTTGCGCACGGAGGCCACCAATGATCATGAAGACACTGAGTTCAACTGCGCGCACCGCGCTCGTTCTAAGTGCGGGGATTCTCGCGGTCGGACCGGTGCAAGCTGCGCAGACGGCGTACCAGGCGCAGATGGCCAAGGATCAGCAGGCTCACCCTACTCTGGCGATAGGCTCGCAGGCGCCCGCGTTCGATCTGCTGGGTATCGACGGTCGTCGCCACACGCTCGACGAGTATCGCAGTCCGATTCTGGCGGTCGTGTTCATTTCCAATCACTGCCCCGCCTCACAACTGTACGAAGGACGAATCAAGGCGATCGCTCGCGACTACCAGGACCAGGGAGTTCAGGTCGTAGCAATCGCGCCAAACGGACCCGACGTCGTCGGTCCCGCCGCCCTCAACTACACCGACGTCGACGATTCGTTCGAGTCGATGAAGGTGCGAGCGGAGTTTCGCAAATTCAATTTCCCCTATCTCTACGATGGCGAGACTCAGGCGGTCGCCCATCAATACGGCCCGAAGGTGACGCCGCACATTTTCATCTTCGATGCTGAGCGCAAGCTGCGCTACGAAGGACGCATCGACGATCGCATGCAAGAGGCCAAGAGCAAGGTCAGTGATGCGCGCAACGCGCTGGACGCGATGTTGGCGCAGAAGCCTGTGGCTGTTGCACACACTGCGGTTTTCGGTTGCAGCACCAAATGGAACGAGCATCTCGAGTCGGCGCAGGCCGAGATGAAGGAATGGAATGCACGGCCCGTCAGCGTCGAGACGATCTCGCTCGATGACTTGCGCCAGCTGCGAGCCAGCGCACCCGGCAAGACTTTGATGATCAATTTCTGGGCGACCTGGTGCGCGCCTTGCCAAACCGAGTATCCGGCGCTGCTCGAGACATACCTGTGGTATCGCTCGAGAGACTTTGAGTTTGTATCGGTGGCCATGCAGGAGCCTGCGGAGCAACCCGCGGTGCTGAAATTCCTGCAGAAGCAGCATTCCGCCGTTCGCAATCTGATGCTCGACTCGGATGATGTCTATGCCGCGATGGCGGCGTTCGATCCCGCCTGGGAATCGGGAGTGCCCTTCACGATCGTGATTGCAGCGGATGGCAAAGTGCTGCTACGTCAGCAGGGGGAAGTGAACAAACTGGAGCTGCGACGCAAGATCCTGGGGAATCTGCCGGATGCGGGAATGTTCGCAGGCAACACTGAGTACTGGAACAACTAGCGGGCACTACGGCGACTCGCCGACGATTTCGATCTCGTTACCTTCGCTGTCTTTGATGAGAAAGCTGCGAACCGGACCGCGGGCAACGTCATCGCGAGTGCTGACCGTCGCCCCTTTGGACTGCAGCAGCCGATACGTCGCGTTTGGATCTGGCACCGCAAAGACGATATGCACCCAGTGAGGGATGTTGGTTCGCTCATTTGTGGTGCCGGAGGTCGAAGGATTCTTGACGAGGGCGACGCCGAAATCGCCGGCCGCCAGTTCTACGAACGCCAGTGCACCGTGCTGACCTCGCTCCACAACCGTAAATCCGAGCATGCTTTGATACCACGCCGCCGCGCGATCCAGGTCCGCGACACTAGCCGTTATGTGATGCGCTCGCAGATGCAACGGGTTCGCAGGCGGCGCTGACGGTCCTGCGCGACTCACCATGAAGATGAGAGAGCTCGCAAGAATCAGCAGCGCGTGTGAAATGCGCATGAAGCCTCAAGGAAGCGCGAATGCTACGTAGCCGCCCGCGCGGGGCTCCGAGGGCGTGCGCTGATTGTTGGTGCTGATGACGACATACTGTTTGCCATCGACCATGTACGTCGCCGGCGTCGACACGCCCGCCTGTGGCAGCGAGCCCTCCCACAGCAACTTTCCGTCACTGGTGCGGAACGCTCGCAACTTGCGGTCGTAGACGGTGGCTCCGATGAAGACCAAGCCACCTGCCGTCACGATCGGTCCGCCGTAATTTTCGGAGCCAGTATCTGTCATGCCCTGCGCCGCAAGCTCCGGATACTGCCCGAGAGGAACTCGCCACAGATACTGACCGGTGTTGAGGTCGATGGCGTTCAAGGTGCCCCACGGAGGCTTCACCGCTGGATAGCCGTCGGGGTCGAGGAATTTGACGTAGCCCGTGAATCGATACGGCGTTGGCGCGCGATCACTGAACATCGGGGCACTCATTCCCCTGCTCGCACGTGCCGTCGAAGGAGTTGCTGTCGCCGTAGCGTTCTGCGTTGAATCCTGGCCCGTGCGCAAGAATCGAATCAGTGCGTCCTGAACGAAGCCGGTCACGTTGGGGAACGGCGGCATGCGACCCCGCCCGTTGTGAATGACAGCGCCGACCTGGTCTTCGCCCAACCGCTGTACCACATCGATCAACGATGGAAAGGCCGGCGGCGAGCCCGTTCTGTCGGGCCCGTGGCAAGTCGAGCACTCCTGCTGATACATGGCGGAGCCGAGGCCACCGCCCGCAATGGTCTTGACCAGACTGCCCGTCCAGGCAATGTCATTCGCATTGAGATACAGCACACCCCGCTTGGGATCGACCGCGGCGCCTCCCCATTCCGCACCACCGTCAAATCCAGGGAACACGACGGTCGGTTTGCCGACGCTCAGCGGCACGAACAATCCACCGCCGAGAAACGTCCGAAACTTCTCGAGTGCCCAAGCGTGCGCCTGCGGCGTACGCGTCGTGAGCATCGACTCGTCCAGCTGTTGTCGGGCAAACGGCGCAGGAAGGTCCGGCAGTGGCTGAGTCGGCGAAGTCTCTTCACCCGGTACGGTGCTCGCTGGAAACTTGTGCTCGCGTACCGGGAAGATGGGCTGCCCGGTCACGCGATCGAACACATACAGAACCCCCTGCTTCGTCGGCTGTGCAATCGCATCGATCGATTTGCCGTCGCGATGAATGGTGAGCAGCGTGGGTGGCGATGCGAAATCTCGATCCCACACGTCGTGATGCACGGCCTGAAAGTGCCACAGCAGACGCCCGCTCTGCGCCTCCAGCGCCAACAGCGTATTGGCATAAAGGTTGTTGCCAACTCTGTCGCCGCCGTAGAAATCTGCCGCTGGCGAGCCGGTGGGCACGTAAACGATGCCGCGCGCTTCATCGAGCGCCATGCCGGTCCAGTTGTTCGCGGCCCCGGCACTCTGCCACGCGTCTTTGGGCCAGGTATTCGCAGCCGGCTCACCCGTATGCGGGATGGTGTGGAAGCTCCAGCGCAACGCTCCCGAGTGCAAGTCATAGGCGCGGATGTCGCCCGGCGGTGCCGGCTGTGCTTCTCTCGTGCCGAATCCAACGATGAGCAGATCGCGGTAGCGAACCGCTGGCGATGACATCGAGAGATAGTGCTGCTCGGGATCTCCGCGCAAGTCCTTGCGCAAATCGATCGCGCCATCGTCACCGAAGCCCGGGACCGGACGTCCAGTGTCTGCGTCGAGAGTGAACAGATAGTTCATCACCCCGGCTACGATGCGCCGGCGATTGCCGTCGCTCCAATACACGAGTCCTCGAGCCGCGCCGGTAAACTTTCTTCCCGGAACAACCTCGCCGTGCAGACCCGGATCGAACCGCCAGCGCTGCTGCCCGGTCGTCGCGTCGAGAGCAACGATGTTCAGACTGGGCGTATAGCCAAACAGCGTGCGACCGACGATGAGTGGATTCGTTTCGGAGTTGCCGGGCTCCTGCCAGCCAACACGCCAGGCCTCCCGCAGTTGAGCAACATTGTTGGTCGTGATCTGGGTGAGCGGAGAATAGAGGTCGCCGGATGCATGCCCTCTGTAGACTGACCAGTCTTCAGAACGGTCCTCGGCGTGAGCCCCATGCTGCGAGACTAGAAAAGAGGCACCCGCCAGGATGCAGATGGCCGTCTTGTTTCGCACTCTGTTCTCCGGCGCTGGCGCTATTGTTATAACGCGCGCGCCGAGGCGAGTGCGACATCGCTACTGCCGCGCGAAATTCCCGCGCATCCCACGCAGAACGAATTTCTGAACCTTGCCTGTCGCGGTTTTGGGAAGCGCCGCGACGAACTCGAACGCGCTGGGTACTTTGAAGTGTGCAAGCGCACCGCGCGCGAACTCACGCAGCTCGCCTTCGGTTGCAGACGTGCCCTGCCTCAGGACCACGAATGCCTTGGGCGACTCACCCCATTTTTCATGCGGAACCCCGACCACCGCCACTTCGAGTACCGCTGGATGGCGTAGCAGCGCACCTTCTACCTCGATCGATGAGACGTTCTCGCCGCCGCTGATGATTACATCCTTGAATCGGTCGCGAATCTCGACGTAGCCATCCGGGTGCACGACCGCGGCATCGCCCGTATGAAACCAGCCGCCCGCAAAGGCGCGGTTGGTTGCGTCCGGATCGTTGTAATAGCCGCGCATCACCACATTGCCACGCGCGACGATCTCGCCGATCGCAGCACCATCCCATGGCACATCGTTCATGTCCGCATCCACCACTCGCAGCTCACCCGAAGTGATCAGCTCGACTCCCTGACGCGCTTTGATGACTGCACGTTCAGTCGGATTGCGACCCACATGCTCGGGGCGCGGCTCACATATAGATATGAATGGCGCGGTCTCGGTCAGCCCGTAGACCTGGGTTACCTGCCAGCCAAGCTCGCCCTCGATTCGTTCGATTGTCGCGGGCGCCGGTGGTGCACCGGCCGTCAACAGCCGCACGTTGCCGCCGGCGCGCTTGCGCTCCGCTTCGGGACCGTTCGCGATGGCAATCAGCACCGTTGGAGCTGCGCAAAGAGTGGTGACCCGCTCGTTTTGGATGACCTCATAGATCAGGCTCGCATCGACTCTGGGCAGGCAGACATGCGTTGCTCCGACTGCGGTGACGATCCATGTGAAGGTCCAGCCATTGGCATGGAACATCGGCAACGTCCAGAGATACCGGTCCGCGGGAGTCATCGGCCAGTGTGTCAGCGTGCCGACCGCGTTCATCCAGGCGTTGCGGTGCGTGATCATCACGCCCTTCGGATTGGCAGTGGTGCCGCTGGTGTAGTTGATGGCCAGCAAGTCGGTCTCCGCGATCGCCGGCCGAGGAAAGCTCCCTGGGCCGCGCGCCAGCAGTTCGTCGTAGTCCAGCCATCCCCTCGCCGCGCCTTCGAGGGCAACGAAATGCTTGACCGTCGTCATGCGCGAACGCACTTGATCCACGAGCGCCAGGTAGTCGGAGTGCACGCACAGCACCGTGCAGCCGCTGTGGTTGGCGATATAGACGAAATCCTCCGCCGTCAGGCGGTAGTTCATCGGCACGATGACCGCGCCGATCTGCGGGATCGCATAGAACTGTTCGAGGTGCTGATGCGTGTTCGGCGCAATCGTTCCGACCCGGTCACCCTGCTTCACGCCCAGCTGCAATAGCGCCGCGGACCAACGATCGCAGCGCTCGCCGAACTGCGCGTACGTCAGTCGGAGTTGCCCGTCAACGACGGCCTCGCGCGCACCGTATAGTTTGCGGGCGCGGCGCGCGAAATCGAGCGGTGACAGCGGGACGTCCACAAAAACTACCTCAGCCGATTCTTGTGAAAGCGCCCGTCCTTCATGATGACGGACAGGTGCGCTCCCTGATCCTGAAACAAGCCGAGGTCCTGCAGCGGATCGCCGTCGACCACGAGCAGATCGGCTATGGCACCCGGCTCGATGACGCCAAGCTTGCCCGGCATACGGAGGATTTCCGCAGCGATCGTCGTGGCCGAGCGGATGATCTCGATCGGACTCAATACTTCGGCACGCAGCAGGAATTCGCGCGACTGTTCGTCCTGCAGTTGCCCGAGCAGGTCGCTGCCGTAGCCCACTTTGACGCCGGCCTGCTTGCAGATCTCCAGAGACTCGAGCGCACCGCGCAGGACGAGCTCGTTCTTCTCCAGCTTGTCGGCGTTCATGCCGAACTGCGCCGCGCGCTCCTTCATCACGAAGTACGCGACGAGATTGGCCACGAGGTAAGCGCCGCGCTCAGCCATCAGTTGGGCCGCGGGCTTGTCGATGAGATTGCCGTGCTCGATGGTGCGCACACCCTGACTCACGGCGCGCGTGATTGCCTCTGCCGTGTAAGCGTGAGCGAGCACGTAACGCTTGAAGGCAGTGGCCTCCTCGACCGCAGCTGCAATCTCCGCGAGCGAAAACTGGCGTGAATCGAGTGGATCGTAGGGCGAAGCCACACCACCGGAGACCATGATCTTGATCTGATCAGCGCCCTGCCGCAGCTCCTCGCGAACGACAGCACGTACGTTGTCCGCGCCATCCGCGATTGCCATCGTGAATCCCAGTCCGTGGCAGCAGCGGCAGGCGGCTTGGTGGTCGGTCCGTCGCCGCATGTCCGAGTGCCCACCGGTGGGACCGATGGCGCGGCCGGAGATGAACAATCGCGGCCCGGCAAGGAAGCCTTTCTCGACCGCCTCTCTGATTCCCCAATCGGCGCCGCCCGTATCGCGTACCGTCGTGAAACCGCGGTTCAACATGCCGAGCATCAGCGGTGCCGCGCGGGCCGCCAGTAACGACACGGGCACGTGCTCCAGCAGCGAGACGTTTACTTCGCTGAGATACACGTGCACATGACAGTCGATGAGTCCTGGCATCAACGTACGACCGCCACAGTCGATGCGCTGCGCGCTGCTCGCGGTGATCGGCCGCTCGGACACTTCCTTGATGACTCCGCCTTCCGTGAGCACCTCGTAGCCGCCCCGCGTCTCGCCAAAGCGCGGGTCGAGGAGCTGCAGATTGCGGAACACCAAAGCCTGGGTCATCACGATCCCCTCGAACGGGTTGCTGGGCCCATTGCTTGCTGCACTTCGGACGGCACTCCGTACTCCTTGGCGATGTATTCCGGATCGAGCAGACCGAGAGCCTCTCGCTGGACCACGTACCCCCAGAAGGCCTCCCCAGCAGCGGCCACCAGGCCGGATCGAACCACGGGGGCTGCCCGCCTGGCGCCCGCGAGCACATCCGAATCGTACTTCTGCAACGCGTCGAGAGTCTTCCTCAGCAGCCGCCCTGCACGTCCGAGCGACGCCGCGGCTTCACCCGCGAACTGGTACTCGAGCGGATTATCGAATTTAGGCATACGCCGAGCTCATTGACCGTCCCGACCACGGGCGGTCTCGCGGTTCTTTCGCTCTCCGGCCTCTTGCTCGATCTGGGACTGCGGTGGCGGCGGCGGCATGCGCCCACTACTGAGGAACATCAGCGCCCAGGCGAATCCACCCACAGAGGGCTTCTTTCGCATGCGAGGGCTGCCATTGCGTCGACGTCGCAGAACGGCGAGCGCAACCGCGCCGAGAGCCAACAGGATGAGCAGGACAGTGGACGTCTCCATGCGGGAAACCGTACCACGGCGACGAGCGCACGTCCCGCTTCGCGGTCACTTCCGTGCGGGCAGCGGCACCTCTTCATGGGCCGGCTTGTAAATGCGCCCGTCCTGGAGCTCCAGCCGCCCGTTGACGAAGGCGGTGCGCACCTTGCGGAACGCGGTGAAATCCTCGTCGGGATTGCCGTCCACCACGATGATGTCCGCGAGCTTGCCGACCTCGATCGTGCCGAGCCGGTCGCCCATGTGCATGATCTCGGCGCTCGTCTTGGTCGCCGCGACCAGCGCTTCGGCCTTGGTGAAGCCGGTCTGCGTGAAGGATTCCAGCTCGTCGATATAGGCGCCCGGCATGTAGTTGGGCGAGTCGATGATGAGATCGAGGCCGATCCCCATCTTCACCTTCGCCTGGCGCAGCTTCTTCGCCATCGCCACGATCGAGTCTTCGTTGAGCTCGAAGCGGCGCGACGTGGAGCCGAAGTAGCCGCCGCTCTTGCGCTGAATGATGCGATACGTAACCAGCGTCGGCACCGACGCGATGCCGCGCTTGGCCATCAGCGCAATGGCTTCGTCACTGCGTGGCAGCGGGTGCTCGATCGAGTCGACGCCGGCTTTGATCGCCATGTCGATGTATTGCGTCTCCGAGTCGACGGTCACCGGCAGACCCAATGAATGTGCCTCATCGACCGCGGCGGTGACTTCTTCCTGCGTATATTCGCTTGCCAGCTTGATCAGGTCCGCACCCTTGGTGAACTGAATCCGCACTGCCTCGCGCCACTGCTCAGGACCCGATGCGATGCGAACCATGGAATTGGGATTGCCGTTGGGCACTTCGGGATAGTTCGCGGTGATCGCGTGCACCGCGCCGTGCCCGCCGGGCTGCGTGATCAACTGTCCGGCCGTGAAGATGCGCGGGCCCTGGATCTCGCCCGAGGCCTGCAATCGCTTGAGGACGAACGGCGCGTCGCCGTGAGATGCCACGTCGCGCACGCTGGTGACGCCGGCCTGCAGATGGATGGCCATGCGACGCAAGCCGCGCATCACGGACTCAGCGCCGCTGGTATTACCGTTCGAGTAGACACTCATGTCGTCGACATC
Source organism: Steroidobacteraceae bacterium (assembly GCA_035493235.1). GTDB lineage: Bacteria > Pseudomonadota > Gammaproteobacteria > Steroidobacterales > Steroidobacteraceae > Steroidobacter. Next base: position 31,294 of record DATJIP010000028.1, on the reverse strand, counting down.
GAGAAAAGTCAGGTGCGTGTGCAGGTCGATCAGACCGGGCATGACTGTCTTGCCGCTGACGTCGTACACGACCGCATCCGCGGGCCAGTTGCGCTCCGAGGGATTCAGCACCGCAGTGATCGTCTTGCCCTGGACGACGATCGTCGCCGATCGCGCCGCCGCGCCAGTCCCATCGAACAACCGACCGCCAACCAGCACGAACGAGCCTTTCGGCACGTTGAAGTCAGGTGCCACCGGAATGCGCAGCACGTCGTCGGATGTCGACACCGACTTCGGCAGCCAACGATCGCGGTTGTAGAGCGGCCGCGCCTGCGGGCCACCGTCCTGCGCGACGACGAGCGTCGGAATCAGTGCGACGACCAGCAGCAGCCGAACACACCAGGCGCTCATTCAAAAGCCTCCATCTGATAACCGGTCGGCGGCGTCTTGCCGAGCAGCTCCTTGACGAAGAAGTCCCAGCGCCGTCGATGAAAATAAGGAACGGCCTCGACCGGATGAAAGGCGTTGGGCACGATCAGCAGCTCGAAATCCTTGTTGGCCTTCATCAACGCATCGACCAGCCGCAGCGAGTTGGCCAGCGGCACGTTCTCGTCGATCTCGCCGTGCGCCACCATCAGCTTGCCGGTCAGCTTCGACGCCCAGGTGATGTTCGAATTGGCGTCGAACAGCGGACCGAGCTCGACGCCCATCCACTGCTCGTTCCACCACGCTTTGTCGAGCCGGTTGTCCTGGACGCCGGAGGCCGACAGGCCGACCTTGTAGAAGTCGGGCCGCTCGGTCATCGCCTTCACTACGTCGTAGCCGCCGGCCGAGTAGCCGTGGATGCCGACGCGCGAGACATCCATCCACGGATTCTTCGCGGCCAGCGCGCGGATGCCCGCGATGTGATCATCGAGCCCGACCGCGTGGAGGTTCTTGTACGAAGGTTGCTGGAAGGCGCGCGAGCGGCCGGCAACGCCGCGTCCGTCGATCGTCAGCGCAATCGCGCCGAGCTGCGCGAGCGAGTTCTGGCCACGCGACATCAGCCCTGCCTCGAACGTCTTCGCAGTCATCGAGACGATCTGCGGCCCGGTGTACATCTCCTCGATGATCGGATAGCGCTTGGCGGGATCGAAATCGGCTGGCTTGAAAATCGCACCGTAGATCGGCGTCTTGCCGTCGGCAGCCAGCGCCTCGAACGGCTCGGGCAAGCGATAGCCAGCCGCGACAAACGCGGTGATGTCGGCGCGGCCGAGCTCCATCACGACGCGTCCGTCGCTGGAGCGACGCAGGACCGAGCGTGTCGGCACATTGATCAGCGACATGTTGTCGACGAAGTAACGACCGTCGGGCGAAACGGAGATGTCGTGATCGAGCGGCTCCGGCGTCAGCGGCTGCAGCGCTCCGCCCTTCTTCGACACCGCATAGAGATGCCGCAGATAGGGATCCTGCCCTGCTTCGCGGCCAGTGCCGACGATCAGCAATTTCTTCGCCGCCTGGTCGATGCCTGCGACGCTGCTTACACGCCAGTCGCCGGAAGTGATCTGCGCCCTCGCGCCGGTGCGCGCATCGATCGCGTACGTTTGCAGGAACCCGGTCTTGTCTGCGGTCCAGTAAACCGTGTCGCTCTTGTCGTCGTACGACCAGAAATGGCTCCAGAAATCGACATACGTGTCGGAGCGATCTTCCGCAAGCAACTTGGCCGCACCGGTGTCGGCTTCGACGCGATAAAGCTGCAGCGCCTTGTAGCCGCGCTCGGTGACCCGCTCGAGCACGGCCTTGCTGTCGGCAGTCCACGTGAATTCAGGCGCAAGGTAGTAGAGCATCGGCTCCGGAGCGAGCGCCATGTCAGTGCGCTTGCCCGTGTCCACATCGAAGAAGATGCCTTTGGACAGCGGCACCGCCTTATCGCCCGTCAGCGGATAGACGTAGGTGAACATCCGCGGGTTGTCGCCGCCGGGCGGCGCCGACTGGACGAGGGCCAGGCGCCGCGCACCTTCCTGACTCAAATGAAACGTTGCGATTCGCTTTGAATCGGGCGACCAGGTCAGAGCGGGCTCGACCACGGGCGTCTGCGTGCCTTGCGCAACCATGATCTTCGGATCCATCACGGGCATTGCATACGGCGCATCGATCGTGCCGTCCGTTGTGAGTTGCTGTTCGCGTCCGTCCTTGATCGAGACCACGAACAGGTTGCCGTTGCGCACGAACGCGCGCCACGCGCCGTCCGGCGATACCAGCCCTTGGTCTGCCGGAGCGCTGTACGCCGTCAGCGCGTTGGCTTTCGGATCGAACTGCCAGCCCTTGCCGTCATGCTTAAAGCGCAGCACGGCGGTTTTCGCGTCGACCTCGAGCTCGGTCAGCCGGAATTTCTTGCGGTCGACCTGCTGACCGGTCGCAGTGGCGAGCGCCTTGATCAATGCATCGTGATCGAACAGCGGCTGCATCTTGCCCGCGAGGGAATCGACCACCCAATACTGGCGCCCTTCCGGCGTGCGCTTCTCGAACTGAAAGCGCGAGGTGTCGCCAATCCACTTCGGGCGCACGCTCGTGCCGTAGATCAACTTGCCCATGTGCTGCGGGATGACCGCTTCGGCGCGGGCATAGGTAGAAGCTGGAAGCTGCTCGGACTGTGCCGACACTGACACCAGGATCAGCACGGCGCATACGAGTTGTTTCATCATCCGTTCCTGTAGACGTAGCTGTAGGCATTGATGGCGGGAACGCCGCCGAGGTGCGCATAGAGCACTTTGGAACCGGCGGGAAAGAACCCCTTGCGGACCAGGTCGATCAGACCCTGCATCGACTTTCCTTCGTACACCGGGTCCGTGATCATTCCTTCCGTTCGCGCGCACAGACGCATGGCGTCATTGGTCTCCTCCGACGGCACGCCGTAGGCGGGATAGGCGTAATCCTCTTTCAGGATGACGTCCTCCGCCGTGAATTCACGCTGCAAGCCGATCAACGCCCCGGTCGCCTTGGCGATGGCGAGGACTTGATCCCTGGTTTGTCGTGGCGTACCGGAAGCATCGATGCCGATGACTTTGCGCTCACGCCCGTCTTTGGAGAAACCCACCAGCATGCCCGCGTGCGTCGAGCCGGTGACGGTACAGACGACGATGTAGTCGAACCGCAGCCCGGCCTGTGCCTCCTGCTGGCGCACTTCCTCGGCGAATCCGACGTAGCCGAGTCCGCCGTACTTGTGCACCGATGCGCCTGCTGGAATGGCATAGGGGCGACCGCCGGCGTCACGCACCTGCTGCAGCGCTCGCTCCCAGCTCTCGCGAATGCCGATATCGAAGCCCGCGTTCACGAGCTCCACCTGCGCGCCCATCAGGCGACTCATCAGGATGTTGCCCACGCGATCGTAGACCGCGTCATTGAACGGCACCCAGCTCTCCTGGACGAGGCGGCACTTCATGCCGAGCTTCGCCGCTACTGCGGCGACTTGTCGCGTGTGATTCGATTGCACTCCGCCGATCGTGACCAGCGTATCCGCCTTGGCAGCGATTGCGTCGGGCACGATGTACTCGAGCTTGCGCAGCTTGTTGCCGCCGCATGCGAGCCCCGAGTTGCAATCATCGCGCTTGGCAAACAGCTGAACCTGACCACCGAGATGAGCGGACAGCCGCTGCAACTCTTCGATCGGCGTCGGGCCGAAGGTCAACGGATAGCGCTGAAATTTCTCCAGCATGGGGGCTCACTCCAATGAGAGCGCCTTCGTGAAGAACGCCAGCTGATCCGCGGCAAGCTCGATCTGTTTGGTCGTCGGTCTGCCCTGCCCGTGCCCGGTCCGCGTCTCGATGCGGATCAGGACCGGTGCCTCGCCCGCCTGCGCGTTCTGCATGGCTGCGGCGAACTTGAAGCTGTGCCCCGGGAACACGCGATCGTCATGATCGCCCGTCGTGATCAGCGTCGGCGGATACACCGTGCCGGGCTTCACGTTGTGCAGCGGCGAGTAAGCGCGCAGCCATTTGAAGTCCTCAGGCTTGTCCGAAGAGCCGTACTCCGGCGCCCACGCCCAGCCGATCGTGAAATGCTGGAAGCGCAGCATGTCGAGCACGCCCACCTGGCACAGCACGGCGCCCCACATGTCGGGATGCTGCGTCAGCATCGCGCCCATCAGCAGTCCGCTGTTGCTCGCGCCGCGTACCGCCAGTTTTTCCTTCCGCGTGTACTTGTTGTCCACCAGCCATTGCGCCGCAGCGGCGAAGTCGTCGAACACATTCTGCTTGTTTGCGAGCATGCCCGCTTCGTGCCACGCCTGGCCGTACTCGAAGCCGCCGCGCAGGCTCGGCTGCGCATAGATGCCGCCCTTCTCCATGAACGCAACGAACTCCGGCGAGAAGCGCGGCGTGATCGAGATCTTGAAGCCGCCGTAGGCGTACATCAGCGCCGGATTGTTGCCGTCCAGCTTCAGGCCGCGTTTGCCGGTAATGAACATCGGCACCTTCGTGCCGTCCTTGCTGGTGACGAAGACCTCTTTCGTCTCGTAGTCGTCGGGATTGATCAGCAGCTTCGGCTCTTTGAACAGTTTGCTCTCGCCCGTGTCGACGTTGTAGCTATAGACCGTGCCCGGGTGCACGAAATCGACGTGCGAATAGAACGTCTCGGCATCGCTGCGCAGCCCATGGAAGCCCGCGAGCGTGCTCAGCGCCGGCACCTTCAGCTCGCGCGGCGAAGAGCCGTCGAGGGCGAAGCTCTTCACCTGCGTGGCGGCATCGTGCAGGTACGTAGCTACGAAGCGATCGCCGACCACGCTCACTTCCTCCAGCGCATCGCTCGCTTCGGGGATCACTGTCTTCCACTTGGCGCGAGCAGGCTTGGCGAGGTCGACCTCGACGACGCGACCGCGCGGCGCACCGAGCTCCGTCAGGAACCAGAAGCGCGTGCCGTCGTTGCCGATGTAGTCGTAGCGCGAGTCGAAACCCATGATCAGCTCGACCACCGGCGCATTCGGCTTGGACAGGTCGCGATACATGATCTGATTGGTGCCGTAGACGCCGCCGGCCCAGTTGAAGATGACCAGGTAGCGCCCGTCTTCGGTGACGATGGGAGTGAAGGTCCACTCCTTCTGCTCGGCCTTCTGGTAGATCAGCTGGTCCTTCGTCTGCGGATCGCCGAGCTTGTGGAAGTAGGTCTTGTTGAAGTAGTTGACGCTGCGGAGCACCTCGTCCGCCTTGGGCTCGTCGTAGCGGCTGTAGTAGATGCCGGAAGCATCTTTGTTGAAGGTCGCCGCGGCCCACTTCACCCACTTGAGCTCATCCGGACGATCCTTGCCCGTCGCAATGTCGCGGACTCGCCAGATCTCCCAGTCCGAGCCGGCCTCGGCGATGCCGTAGGCGAGCAGCTTGCCGTCTTCGCTCGGCTCCCAGCCGACGAGCGCAGCCGTGCCGTCGGCGAGCAGCGTATTGGGATCGAGCAGCACGCGCGGTTGCGCGTCGAGCGTGTCCGCAACGTAGAGCACGGCCTGATTCTGCAAGCCGTCGTTGCGCGTGTAGAAATACTTGCCACCGCGCTTGACCGGCACTCCGTAGCGCTCGAAGTTCCACAGCCGCGTGAGGCGCTCCTTGATCGCGGCTCGCTGCGGAATCTTCTCGAGATAGCCGTACGTCAGCTTGTTCTCGGCTTCGACCCACGCCTTGGTCTGCGCGCTATCGACGTCCTCCAGCCAGCGATACGGGTCCGCAACTTTCTCGCCGTGATAATCATCGACCTGATCGCTGCGCGGCGCTGCCGGATAGGTCAGCTTGACCGGCGCGCTCACTGCAGAGCTGGCGACCGGGCTGGCGGAAGAACCGCCGCCGCAAGCTGCGAGGCCCAACGCCGCCGCACAGAATGTGCCCGCGACGAGTGCCCGTATGCCGACGGAAGTCTGCTTGATCATGTTTGTGAGCCTCCGGCTGAAACCGCGACGACGTTGTCGTTGGAATTGCGGTCGATGAAATTGAGGTACGGATCCACACCAGCATAGAGCGGCTTGCGCTGCGTGACGATCCGGATCTGCTGCTCGCCCGAATGAATCGGCAGTCGCTGCATCGACACCACGTTCTCGCGAACGAAGGTGAGATCGCCTGGCATCGCGGTAAACACGCCGACATCGACCTGCTCGTCGAACGGCGCCTGCTTTTCGTTGCCTTTGCCGTCGGCATAGGATTTTGCAGCAGCGACAGTGATCGTTGTTTCGTACTGGCCGTCGGGCAAGCGACGCACGACCGCCTGCTTCGCCCGCAGATCATAGAGCGTGATGCGATAGAACTGGTCGAGAATCAGCTCGCGCTCCGCCGGCGTGCGCGCCAACTCCAGCAAGCCGTCGACCAGGTCGCTCGCCCGCGCATAGGGCGCTGGCTTGAAGCGATAGCGATCGACCAGGCCGCGCAGCACGGTATTCACCCGGTCCTCACCCAGACGATCCTGGATCAGGTACATCACGATCGAGCCCTTGTTGTAATGGATATAGGGCTGCTTGTTCACGCGCGCGAGCGGATGTTCCTCCGCGGATTCCTGCCGGCGTCCCTGCAGATAGTAATCGACCTCGTACTTGAGGAACTGCCGGATCTGGTCCGGCCCGTAGCGATGCTTCATGACCATCAGCGCCGAATACTGCGACAGGGTTTCGGTCAGGACTTCGGCGCCCTGCACGTCGCCCGGCATCACCTGATGGAACCAGTACTGATGTGCCAGCTCGTGCGCAGTGACATAGGCAAGGAAATCGAGCCGCAGCGGGTTGCGGAAATCCATGGTGAAGCCCGCCTTCTCCGAATAGCCGACGGTGCCAGGCGCGGAGTTCGCGCCGCCGCCGTAGTCGGGCCGCTCGATGATGCGGGCATACGAGTACTGATACGGCCCGTAGTTCTTGCGGTAATAGTCGAGCGCATCGCGCATCACGCTGAGCATGCGATCGACGTTCATCGGATGCTTGGGGTAGTAGTAAACGCTGGTCTTCACGCCGCTCGCGTCTTCCGACTTCACGGCATAGCGCGCCGATTGGATGGTGATGAAGTTGAGCGTCGGGATCGGCGACACGAAGCGAGCCGTGCGGCGGCCGTTGGCAACGGTGTTGGACACCTCGGCGCCCGTGACCACCAGCGTCTGGTCGGCATCGGTCGTCACGGTAATGTCCGTGTTGACGCGCTCCACACCCGCGTAGCTCTTGTTCAGCCCCGCCGTGTCCTCCAGCGGCGGCGTCGGCAGTTCCGGCGGCAGGCCGTACTTGCGGCGCTTGACGTTACCCTGCAGGAAGTCCGACCGTCTCATGCCCAGCGCCGGCGCAAAGAAGAGATTGGTCAGATAAGCCCCGTTCGGCGCCGGTTGCGCGTGAACCTCATAGGCGCGGCGTTCATTCGGCAGCGCCGACAGTCCGCGCTTCTCCAGGACGGTGCGGAAGGTCAGCGTGCCGGTTGCGCCCGGCTGCAGCGGCTGATCGAACTGGAAAATGCGATGCATGTTCGGCTGGTCGTCATGCACCAGCTTTGCGCCGGGTACCGACAACTCCTCCACGCGCACGCTGGGCAGCTGCATGCGAACGTGCAAAGTGTCGATCGGCGACGACGTCGCATTGACGAAATGATACGTGCCGTCGAACTGCACCCACCGCCGCGACGGTTGCAGATCGACGTCGAGCTTGATGTCGGTCAGCTGTGGCTCCGGCAACCCGAGGTATTTGGAATAGTCCTTCTCGTACTGCGCGGCCCGCGCATCCTCCTTGTCGCCAGCGCTCCAGTAGTGGTTGAGGATGTTCATGTTGTAGAAGAGCCAGCCGCCCATCGCGATGGTGACGACGAGAGCGATCGACAGGATCGTCAGCGGCGCGCCGCGCAGGCGCAGTGGCAGCGTGCGCCACTGATCCTTGAGCGTGACCCCGGTGCCACGGCGCCACATGAGGTGACCGACCACGACCAGGATCACCGCGAAGATCGTCCAGTAGACACGCATCGCCCAGGCCGTGTCGCCACCGTTGTCCGCGCCGTTCATGTCGGAGAGCGGCGCGTTCGCTTCCGCATAGTTGAACAGCGGATGGTCGAGCCCCAGTCCGGCAAAGACCGTGGTGGAGACCAGGTACAACAGCATCAGTCCCCAGCCGACGAACTTGTTCGGGCTGATGGCCTGGACCACGATCGCCAGCACCGAAATATGCAGCACGTAGAGCGCGCTCGGCAGGACGAACCAGGCGAGCCACTGCCCGAGCTCGATGTCGGTAAGACCGCGCACGAACTGGAACACGATCGATTCCACCAGCACGACCACGACGCAAAGCACCAGCAGCGCCCCCACTACGCCGGCGAGCTTGGAGATGAGAAAGATCCAGTTGGGCAGCGGCGTCGCATCGACGATCTCGTTGATACGGCGCTCGCGCTCGCGCCAGACGACCTCACCGGCGAAGTAGATCGCCATCAGCAGCGTGATCAGAATCGATGTACCGCGGACCACGTCGACGATTGCGAACGTGCGCGGCCACATCGGCACGTCGTAGAAGCGCCCGGCGAGGTTCAGCGTAGAGAACAAGTTGATCGCACCGACGAGCGCGAGCACCCAGAACGCCGGGCTCTTGAAGACCAGCTTCATCTCGAACAACGCGCGCGTGTAGACCTGATGCCAGGCCGCGACGGCAGGCGTGTTGGCCGGCAGCCGCGCGACGAGCACCGGCTTCGTCTCGGCGAGCTTCTGCTGCTGTTTTGCCTGGCGCTTCATGCTGCGCTTCGAGGCACCGCGCTCGGCGAAGTTGAAGCGCCAGATCGAAACGGCGACGATCGCGGCGGAAATCGCCAGCCATACCAATCGATGGCTCAGCAGCGCGCTGGTGAGCTCGAGCGGCTGCGTGTTCGCTTGCGCCGGCGTCAGATAGCGGACACCCAGGCTGTAAGCAACCGTGCCGAAGGGCTCCAGATACGCTGCGACCGACAGATCCGGCCACTTGCGCAGCATCGCGGTCAGCGCGAAGTACGCGAACATGAACAGGATCACCGTCAGGTAGCTGTACGTAACCGAGCGCGTCCAGCATGCAACGGCGAAGAAGATCGCTGCGGTCATCAGCACGTTCGGCAGCGCGAGCACGAAGTAGCTGAATAGGTAATCGCCCAGGCGGTTCGGCCCGAGCAGCTCGGGATTGACCCATGGCATGTACGTGCCGATCCAGATGGCCAGCGGCACTGCCAGGAATGCGACTGCGGCGCCGAGGAACGCGCCGCTGAAGCGGCCGAGCATGTACGGCACCTTGCCGATCTTGGTCGAGCGGATGATGCCGCCGAAGCCGGTCTCGTCGTCACGCACCACGACGTTGCCGACGAACGCGGTCGTCACGAACATGAAGAACAGCGACATGATCAGCTGGATCTGCGCGATCGCCGTCGGTGCGTTCGTGTGGATGTTGCCGCCGCTGCCGAGCCGGATCGACTCCGCCGTCGTCGCACCGAAGGTCAGCAGGAAGAACAGCGTGATGCCGACCCAGAAGACCGGGTTGCGGATCTGGTAGCGCAGCTCGAAGCGCGCGATCGTAGCGAACACTGGGTGACCTCTATGCGGCCTTCTGCGCCGCGGTGCGCCGCGCGCGCGTCAGAGTCGAGAGATAGACATCCTCGAGTCCGCCCTCGACCAGCTCGAAGCCGTTGCCGGGATCCTGATCGGACAACACGTGCACGATCGTGCGGCCGGCAAACAGCCGGGTCGCGATCACTTCGTAAGCGGCCTTCATCTCGTCGAGGCGATTGCGCTCGATCGTCTTGGCCCACACGGTTCCGCGGCAACGCTGGATCAGCTCGGCCGGTGCCCCATCGAGCTGAATGCGGCCAGCGGCGAGCACTGCCATGCGCGGGCACAGATCCGCGACGTCCTCGACGATATGCGTCGAGAGGATCACGACGATGTTCTCGCCGATTTCGACCAGCAGGTTGTAGAAGCGATTGCGCTCTTCCGGATCGAGGCCGGCAGTCGGCTCGTCGACGATCATCAGCGCCGGATTGCCGATCAGCGCCTGCGCGATGCCGAAACGCTGGCGCATGCCGCCGGAGTAGCCGGCGACCATCTTGGTGCGAACGTTCCACAGATTCGTCTGCACCAGCAGCGTCTCCACCGTCGCCTTGCGATCCGCAGCGACGGTGATGCCCTTGAGCGAAGCCATGTGATCGAGCAGCTCGTACGCCGACACGCGCGGATAGACACCGAAATCCTGCGGCAGATAGCCGAGCGTCGCGCGCAGCCGGCCGGGCTCGGCCAGCACGTCGATATCGCCAAAGCGGATCGCGCCCGCCGTGGGTGTCTGCAGCGTCGCGATCGTGCGCATCAGCGACGATTTGCCGGCGCCGTTCGGACCGAGCAGCCCGAACATCCCCTTGCCGATGGACAGCGTCACGCCATCGAGCGCGCGCGTGCCGTTCGGGTAAACATGCTCCACACCTTGTAATTGCAGCATTCCCCAACCTGATAGTTATAGGGCTGCGCAACCCTACTTATGGTGCCTGCGCTGACTGCAGCGTTTTTAGCACGGGCGCCCCATCACCGAATCTAATTGTGGTAATGAACCCCATAACGGCCACTAATGCGCACGCTGCCGGCTCAGCTGCGCATGCTGCCGAGCTCGTACAGGAACTCGACGAAGCCCATCTGCACCTCTCGCAGGCCGGCGACCTTCGGTGTGTTGCTCTCGATGAGGTAGTACTCATCGGGCGCGTGCGCGCGCCCGCCGTGCCCGAGACCGAACTGGTTGAAGGGCTTGCGCAAAGGCTCGCCGGTGAAGATATAGCCCGGATAGGAACCGGCGATGCGCGGCAGCACGGAATGCGAAACGCCCAGGCGCTGCAGCGTAGCCCGCTCGGCACGAATCAGATTGCTGTTCTCCGCCGTCGCGGTCGGGTCATAGGCGCCGCCGAACTTGATCTCGATGTCGCCGAACCCGCGCTTATCCAGATGTGCGCGCAGTTTGACCATGCAGTCCCTGGCGGTCATGTCCGGCACCAGGCGCATGTCGAGCTTGGCGCTGGCCTTCGCCGGCAGAATGGTTTTACCGCCAACGCCGGTATAGCCGGCGATCATGCCCTCGATGTTCACCGTTGGCTGCGCCGCGCCCTGCTCGATCGACTTCTGCCAGGACATGTCGTCGATCCAGCGCTTGACGCCGGCCGCTTCCATAGCTTCCTTCTCGCTGCTGGTGCGCGCCTGCTCGGCGATCAAGTCGAGCTCGCGCTGCGTGAGCGGACGCACGTGTTCGAACCAGCCATCGATGGCCGGCGTGTTGCCGCCATCGCGCACCAGAGAGTGCAGCGCGTCCACGAGGTGCCACACGGGACTGTCGATATAGGCTTTGCCGCCGGAGTGCGTGTCGCGCGACGGCCCGCGTCCCCAGCGCTCGCCGCTGCAGATCAGCTCGCACTCGATGATGCCTTTTGCGCCGAGACAGATCGCGATATCGCCACCGGGCTCTTGCAGGTTGGTCGGCATGAAGACGGCGTCGGCGCGCTGCATAGAGGCGAGGACTTCGGCGTCGTTCAGCGCATTGTGGAAGTTCGGCGAGCCGATCTCCTCCTCGCCTTCCGCCAGCAGCACGAGATTGACCGGCAGCTTGACGCCTGCCGCCTTGAACGCGTGCAGCGTTGCCAGGAACGTACCTTCCGGACCCTTGTGATTGATCGCGCCGCGACCGCGCAGCGCGCGCCCCAACGGATGGTCGAAGAGCTGACCCTCCAGCGGCGGCGACGTCCACTCGGATGCGTCGTACTGCTTCACGTCGTACATGAAGTACAGACCGATGGTGCGCTTGGCACCCGCATCGAGCACGCCGAACACGGCGGGGCTGCCGCCGGTCGGCACCTTGCGCACCTTGCCGAAGCCCGCGTCGGTCGCGAGCTTCGCGAAGTAGTCTGCGCCTTCCTCGATGTTGAGCTTCTCGGCGGCGATGGTCGGCAGCTTGATCCAGTCCTGGATGCGGCGGATCGCGTCATCGAACCCGGCATCGACGGCCTTCTTGAGAGCTTTCAGATTGCGGTCGGGAACTGCTGCGAAAGCTCCCGCGGCAGACAGTGCGGCCGCGGTCGCCATTGCGCCCTGGATCACGTTGCGTCTGTTCATTTACTTGCCTTGCAGGAAGTCCACCGCGATCGTGGCCAGGGTGCGGCTGGCGACCGGCAGCGCCGACTCGTCGAGGAAGAATTTGCCAGAGTGATTGACCGCGGCCTGCCTCGGGTCCTGATCGCGCGGCGTGACGCCGACGAAGAAGAAGAACCCGGGCACGCCGGTCGAGGTGAAGTACGGGAAGTCTTCCGATCCCATCTCCAGCTCATGCTCGACGACGCGATCGGCGCCCGCAGCTTTGCGCAGTGAAGGCAGCACACGCTGCGTCAGTTTCGGATCGTTGATCGTGACGGGATAGCGATACGTCTGCATCGTCAGCGTCGCGCCCGCGCCGCTGGAGGACGCAATGTCGCTCGCGGTGCGGCGCATGCGCTCGATGATGTCGAGTCGCATGGCGTCATCGAACGTGCGCAGCGTGCCGTACATCTTCACGTTGTCAGGAATGATGTTGCTGCGAACGCCGCCGTCGAACTTGCCGATCGTCAGCACTGCCGGCAGTCGAATGTCGATCTGACGGCTGACGATAGTCTGCAGACCCACGACGATCTGCGAAGCGGCGACGATCGGATCCACGCCCGCCCACGGCCGCGAGCCGTGCGACGCCTTGCCAGTCACATCGATGCGGAACATGTCCGCGGCCGCCATGAACGGTCCGGAGCGATAACGGATCTCGCCAGCCGGCAGACCCGCGAACACGTGCAAGCCGAAAACCGCATCGGGCTTGAGATCGCCGAAGACGTTCTGCTTCATCATGTAGCCCGCGCCGCCCTCCTCGCCATCCGGCGGGCCTTCCTCGGCCGGCTGGAAGATGAACAGCACCGTGCCCGGCAGATCCTGTCGCAGCGAGGTCAGCGCTTCCGCGATCCCCATCAGGTTGGCGGTGTGACTGTCGTGACCACACGCGTGCATCACGCCGACGGTCTTGCCGAGATAGTCGGCCGTGACGGTGGACTTGAACGGCACGTCGACCTCTTCGACGACCGGATTCGCATCCATGTCGGCGCGGATTGCAATGGTCGGACCGGGCTTGCCGCCCTTGAGCACCCCCGTGACGCCGTTGTGCGCGATGCCCGTCTTCACCTCGAGCCCGAGCTTCTTCAGATGATCGGCGACGAGCTTGGCCGTGCGCGTCTCGCGATTGCTCAGCTCAGGATGCTGGTGAATATCGCGACGCCACGCGACGATCTTGCTGTCGACCTTCGTGAGCGCGGCGTCGAGTTGCTGCTGGGTGATCTCGGCTGAGGCGATCGTGGGTAGACACAGCGCCGCGAGCAAAATGACGAGAGAAGAACAAGATCTCTCGCCAAGACGCGAAGACGCCAAGGCGGATAAGCAGAATTCTGAATTCCGGATCTTGGAATTCTGAACTCCAGAAGTCCGGCTTCTTAACCTGGCGTCTTGGCGTCCTGGCGAGAACTCTTTCTTCATTCCGCGTGCGTCATATCGCGACATTGAATATTTCCCCTCTTCTGAGTTCACTTCTCACGCTTCCCCTGATACCTGAGCACTTCGCCGCCGATCATCACCAGCGACGGATGGCCGAGCGCCTTGAACGACTCGAGCGGATTGCCGTCGACGATCTGCAGGTCGGCGAGCTTGCCCTTCTCGAGCGTGCCGAGCTCGTCCTCGCGGCCGAGAATGATCGCGCCGTTCTTGGTAGCGGCCGTGATCGTCTCGAGCGGTGTCATGCCGAGCCGCGTGTAATGCTCGAGCTCGGTGACGTACATCTGCGGATAGTTCTTGTCCGCGAGCTCCAGGATCGCGTCGGTGCCGACGCCCATGAGGATCTTCCGCTTGTGAGCCTCTTTGAACAGCTTGTCGTGCAGCGCCATCGACCAGCCGCGCTTGTGCTCCAGGTACTGGATCTGCGGCAGCACGGTCGGATTGGTGTAGAGCAGGTGCATGACTTCCATCGTCGGGATGACGGCGATGCCTTTCTTCGCCATCAGGTCGAGATCCTCGACCGGCATGTACAGGTGCTCGATGCATTGCACGTTCGCGTTGATCGCACGCCGCGTCATGCTCTCCGGCTCGGTGTCCGAGTAGCCGCCGCCGTGACTCGTGATGTGCATGCGATGGATCTTGGCTTCGTCGACCGCCGCATCTGCCTCTTCCTGCGTGTAGGGCGGCGAAATCTTGATGTAGTGAAAGCCGGCCCCGTACATCTTGCGCACCGCTTCGCGGAACCCGTAAGGACCGGTCGCGAAGTAAGACCACTCAGGCCCGTGGCCGCCGGTCGTCGTGATGAGCTGTCCGACGGAATGCAGCCGCAGCGAATGGATGTAGCCGACACGCTGCGCCTCCTCCAGCGCCTGCATCGGCTCGATCATGCCGGCGACGTCGCGTGCCGAGGTCACGCCCGAGTCGACGTACATGTCCATGAAATGCAGCCCGCGCAGCGTCGAGAGACTCTTCGACGGATCCGGCGCACCGTCGCGCGGATAGACGAAGTGCATGTGCATGTCGATGAAGCCGGGCAGCACGTACTTACCCGTCGCGTCATAGCGCTTGGCATCAGCGGGAATCTGCACCGTGCCCGCAGGCCCGGCCGCCACGATGCGATCGTCGTTGACGAGCACGGTTGCATTGGCGACCGGCTGCCCGCCATTGCCGTCGATCAGCGTACCGCCCGTGATGGCAATCGGCGCGCCGAATGCCCGGCTCGCGAGTGCAACCATCGCGACCAACAACAGCAGACATCTCAAGGGCACTTTCACGATGCTGTTCCTCCTGGTGTATGCAGATCAGCTCGCAGTCGGGAATACATACGATGCGCCGGATGAGGTCTCCAGCTGCGGCCAGCGCGACGTGATGACTTTTGCGCGCGTGTAGAACGCGACGCCTTCGGCGCCATGGATATGGCGCTCGCCGAACAGCGAGTCCTTCCAGCCGCCGAACGAGTAGTAGGCCATCGGCACGGGAATCGGCACGTTGATGCCGATCATTCCCACCTTCACGCCGCGTTGGAATTCGCGCGCTGCCGCGCCGCTGGAGGTGAAGATCGACGTGCCATTGCCGTAGGGATTCGCGTTTATGAGATCGATAGCCTCACGCACCGACTGCGCGCGCACGACCGACAGCACCGGACCGAAAATCTCTTCGCGGTAGACGTCCATCTCCGGCGTGACGCGATCGATGACCGTCGGGCCGACAAAGAAGCCCTTCTCATGACCTGGCACCACGAGCGTGCGGCCGTCGAGTGCGACGCGAGCGCCCTGCTCCGCTCCGGTACCGATCAGACGCGAGATTCTTGCTTTCGCCTCACTCGTGATCACCGGTCCCATCTCGCTGGTGCCATCGCGTCCCGGACCGACCCTGATGGCTGCAGCCTTGCGAGCAACCGCTTCGACCAACTCTTCAGCGGCTTCACCGACAGCCACCGCGGCGGAAATCGCCATGCATCGCTCGCCGGCCGAGCCGAAGGCCGCTGCAGCGAGCTGCTCGGCAGCGAATGCGCGATCTGCATCAGGCAGCACGATTGCGTGGTTCTTCGCACCACCGAGCGCTTGCACGCGCTTGCCAGCTGCCGTTCCACGCGTATGGATGTACTTGGCGATCGGCGTCGAGCCGACGAACGAGATCGCAGCGACCCCGGGGTGATCGATGAGCGCATCGACAGCGGTCTTGTCGCCATGCACGACGTTGAATACGCCATCGGGTAGTCCGGCTTCGCTCCAGAGCTGCGCGAGCAGCATCGAAGCGCTCGGGTCACGCTCGCTCGGCTTGAGCACGAACGTGTTGCCGCAGGCGATAGCGACCGGAAACATCCACATCGGCACCATCGCGGGGAAGTTGAACGGCGTGATCCCTGCGACCACGCCGAGCGGCTCGCGAAACGAAAACAGGTCGACGCCGGAAGACACCTGATCGGAATAGTCGCCCTTCAGCAGCGTCGGAATGCCGCAGGCGAATTCGACGACTTCGAGGCCGCGCTGCACTTCGCCTTCTGCGTCGCTGACGACTTTGCCGTGCTCGTCCGAGATCGCCTCTGCGATCGCGCGGCGATGCGCATTGACGAGTTCGCGAAACGCGAACAAGACGCGCGTGCGCCGGCTCAGCGAGACCTGTGACCAGGATTCGAAGGCGACACTCGCAACCTGCACCGCGCGATCGACATCAGCGACGCCGGCCAGCGTAACCCACGCTTGCTGCACGCCGGTCGCGGGATTCCAGACCGGCGAGCGGCGCTCGGATTTTCCGGAGTACGGTCCGCCGCCAATCCAATGAGTGATCGTCCTGGTCATGCGCGCCGTCAGTTCATACCGAGTGATTGGTGGATGAAGGCGAGCGAGTCGGCCGCGAGGTCGATCTCCTTCGTGACCGGCCGGCCCATGCCATGGCCGGTTCGTGTGTCGATGCGGATCAGCACCGGCGCGTCGCCCGCCTGATCGTGCTGCAGGGTCGCGGCGAACTTGTAGCTGTGGATCGGCGGCAGACGGTCGTCGTGATCGCCCGCCGTGATCAGCGTCGGCGGATACTTGGTGCCCGGCCGCAGGTTGTGCAGCGGCGAGTACGCGCGCAGGTAGCGGAACTGCTCGGGGTTGTCGGAAGAACCGTATTCAGCGGCCAGGGTCCAGTTGATGCTGAAACGCTGGAAACGCAGCATGTCCATCACGCCGACCGCCGGCAGCGCCGCGCCGAACAGCTCCGGACGTTGCGTCATCACGGCGCCCACCAGCAATCCGCCGTTGCTGCCGCCGCGAATCGCCAGCTTCGCTGGCTGCGTGTACTTGTTGGCGATCAGCCATTCGGCCGAGGCTATGAAATCGTCGAAGACATTCTGCTTGCGCTCGAACATGGCGCCCTGGTGCCAGGCCTCGCCGTACTCGAAACCGCCGCGCAGGCTCGGCTGCGCGTAGACGCCGCCCTGCTCCAGAAACGCCACCGTTTCCGGCGAGAAGCGCGGCGTCAGCGAGATCCTGAAAGCGCCGTAGCCGTACATGATCGTCGGGTTGTTGCCGTCCAGCTTCATGCCGCGGCGATGTGTGACGAACATCGGCAGCTTCGTGCCGTCCTTGCTGGTGACGAAGACACGCTGCGTCTCGAAATCGTCCGCCTTGAATTTGAGCTGCGGCTGCTTGAACACCGTGCTTGCGCCCGAGCGCACGTCGTAGCGATAGATCGTCGGCGGCTGCACGAAGCTCAGGTATGTGTAGAACGTCTCGGTATCGGCGCGCCGTCCGTTAAAGCCCCCGGCGCTGCCCAGGCCCGGCAGCGCAACTTCCTGCACCGACTTACCGGAGCGATCGAATACCCGGATCTGCGACGCAGCGTCTTTGAGGTAGGACGCGAAGAAGCGATCGCCCACCAGGCTCGCGTTCTGCAGCGCTTCGCTCGCTTCGGGAATCACGTTCTTCCAGTTCGCACGATCGGGCCTGGCGGTATCGACCTCGACCACGCGCCCCATCGGCGCCCCGCCATCGGTGCGGAACCAGAACCGACCGCCATCGTTGCCGACGAAGTTGTACGCGGCGTCGAAGCCCTTGATCAGCTCGACCACCGGCGCCTTCGGCTTCTGCAGATCCTTGTAATAGATCTGGTTGGTGCCGTCGCTCCCCTTCCAGATGAAGATGATCAGGTAGCGGCCATCCTCCGATACCTCCGGAATGAAGGTCCATTCCTTGATGTCGCGATTCTCGTAAATCAGCGTGTCATCCGACTGCGGCGTGCCGAGCTTGTGGAAGAACAGCTTGCTGAAGAAATTCACACCGCCGTCATAGCGACTGTAGTAGAGGCCCGACCCGTCCTTCGCCCACGCCACCGCGGCCCACTTCACGCCCTTGAGCTGCTCCGTAGAATCAGTGCCGGTGCTGACGTCGCGCACCTTCCACTGCTCCCAGTCGGAGCCCGCTTCCTGGATGCCGTAAGCAATGAGCTTGCCGTCGTCGCTCGGTAACCACGCCGCCAATGCCGCCGTGCCGTCGGCCAGCAGCGTGGCGGGATCGAGGAGCACGCGCGGTGTGCCGTCGAGCGAATCCGCGACGTAAAGGACCGACTGATTCTGCAGGCCGTCGTTGCGAGTGTAGAAATAGCGGCTGCCGCCCTTCACCGGCATGCCGAAGCGCTCGTAGTTCCACAACTGCGTGAGGCGCTCTTTGTACGCGGCTCGCTGCGGAATCTTCTCCAGGTAGGCGAACGTGACCTTGTTCTGCGCCTCGATCCACGCTTTGGTTTCGGGGCTGTCGAGCTGCTCCAGCCACCGATACGGGTCGGCGATCTTCTCGCCGTGATAGTCGTCGACCTGATCGACGCGCTTGCTCTGCGGATACGTCAGCTTCGCTGCTGCAGGTTGCGCAGGCGGCGCACTGTTGCCGCATGCAGCGAGTCCCAACAGGTAGACCGCACACAAGGCATTCGAAACTGCTCTACGCGTTTGCATATACCGTTCTTCCAGCGACGACAGTGCGCGCGATCTTGATGTCCTTCAGCGTGTCGGGATCGACCGCGTGCGGATCCTTCTCGAGGATTACGAAGTCGGCGTACTTGCCGACCGTGATCGAGCCCTTCACGTTCTCTTCATACGAAGCGTGCGCGCCGTTGATCGTGGCGATGCGCAACGCTTCGTCGACGGTCACCTTCTGGTTCGCGCCCCACACGCGGCCCGCGTAGTCCTTGCGCGTCACCATGCTTTGCAAAGCCATCAGCGGCTCGAATGGACCAGGCTGGTAATCGGAGGCGCCCGGCACGGGAATGCCCGCGTCGAGGAAGCTGCGATGGGCGAACATCCAGCGCACGTTGTCCTCGCCGTACGCGGCCCACTTCTCGCCGTGGTAGTAGACGTAGGTCCAGAACGGTGTCGGAATCGAGCCGCTCGCCCTGATGCGCCGGAGCAGATCCGGATTCACCAGCGTGCAGTGCTCGATGCGATGCCGGCGGTCCGGATGCGGCCAGAGTTTCAGTACGCGCTCGTAGGCATTGAGCACTTGATCGATCGCGACGTCGCCGTTCGCATGAATGCCGACCTGCCAGCCGTGACGATGCGCATCCTCGACGACCTCATGAGTCTGCTTCTGGTCCATGACCTGGATGCCGTAGTCGTTAGGCTTGCCCGGATACGGCTTGCTCATGCGCATCGTGCGTTCGGACGCCGAACCGTCCGCGACGAACTTGGCGCCGCCGATACGCACGAACTCGTTGCCGAACCCGGTGCGGATGCCGCCGTCGCGCAGCTTCTGGTATGCATCGAGGCCGTCGCGGTTGAGACCGACTGCCATGACGTAAGCACGATGCAGCAGCTCGCCTCTTGCGAGCAGCGCCTGATAGGTCGTGATCTTGTCCGACTCCGCGCCGGCATCGTGAACCGTCGTCAGCCCGCACGCGACGAGCTGCTTCGACTGATACACCATCGCGGCCTCACCGCGCTGGCGCTCCTGCTCCGGCGTGAACGTCTCGACCTTGCCGACGCCCTCGAACTTCGTCAGTGCGAGATCGCCGACCTGCCCTTGCAGCTCGCCCTTCTCGTCGTGCCAGAAGCGGCCGCCGGGCGGATCCGGCGTGTCCTTGGTGATCCCCGCGAGCTCGAAGGCTTTGCTGTTCAGGAAGCCGGTGTGGCCGCCGCGGTGCATGACGATCACCGGATGATCGGGCACCGCCGCGTCGAGATCCTTGCGACTCAACAGCCGCTTTTCCTTGACCTTGGTGTCGTCGAACTTGAACGCGTTGATCCAGTAGCCCGGTGGCGTCTTCGCAGCACGCTCGCGCAACGCGTCCTGGATTTCTTTGATCGAGCGCAGATCGGCGTTGACGTCGTAGAGCTCTTGCTGCCTGCCAGGATGGCAGTGCGCGTCGATGAATCCCGGCGTCACGGTCATGCGCTCGCAGTCGATGACTTGCGTCTGCTTGCCGGCAAGATTGCGGATGTCGGCGCTGCTGCCGATTGCGATGAACCGTCCGTCTTTGACTGCGAAAGCTTCGGCACGCGGCATCCGGTCATCGATCGTCAGCACGTTGCCGTTGACGACGATCAAATCAGGCGCGTAATCAGGCTTGCTGCCACTGCCCGCCAGCGTCTGCGCGCCCGCGAATACGGGCGCTGCTAGCAGCGCTCCCATACCCAGAGCTTCGCGCCGGCTGAGCTTCGACATAGTCAGGCGCCCCAGGCCTTTTCGTACACGCGCAGCCAGTTCTCGCCGAGCACCTTGCGCACGTCAGCTTCGCTCCAGCCGCGATTCAACAATGCCTGCGTGACCTTCGGCAGCTCGATGATGGTCTCGAAGTCCTTCACCATCTGCCACGGCTGATCGCTGTAGACGTCCGCGGGCCAGCGCTCGCGATCCATGCCCATCGCATCGAGATCGACGCGGCCGGTCATGAAGTCCGGTCCCAGGCCGATGTGATCGACACCGACCAGCTTCTTGAGATGGTCGAAGTGATCCATCAGCTTGTCGAGCGTCGCCTGCGGCGAATGCGGCACGTCCGCATCCTTGGGATTGCGCATGTGAAAGTCGCTGACGGACGTGAGCCCGACGACGCCGCCTGTGCCGGCAATCGCCTCGATCAGCCGATCGGAGATGTTGCGCGGGTTTTCGTTCAGCGCGCGTGCGTTTGTGTGCGAGCAGATGATCGGCACGCCTTTCGAGATCTGGATCGCATCGAACGAGGTGCGCTCGCCCGTGTGACCGCAGACGTCGAGCACCAGGCGCTGCTTGTGAATTTCTTCGATGTACTTCTTGCCGAGGCGCGTCAGCGGCACATCCGGATCGAGGCAGCCACCGCCGAAGATGTTCGAGTTGTTGTAGGCGATGCTGGCGATCCGCAGCCCGAGCTGCTTGTAAGCGCGCAGGTTCTGCACCGGCCCGACGCCATTGGCGTCGAGGATCAGCGGCTCGGCCATCTGCCAGCCCGAGACGTGCGCGATCTTGCCCTGCTCGCGCAGCTGCCGGATTTCGCGCACCGTGCCGGCCTGCACGATCCTGTCCGAGTGCTGGTCGAGGAACGTGAGCAGGCCCGCGAACGATTCGAGGCCGCCGACGCTTTGGTGCCAGCAGTTCACGCCGCCGGCCTTCAGCATGTCGAGATAGCTCTCGCTCAATCTCGCGCCGTCGAGGCCATCGACGACGATTGTCGAGCGCTGCACCTTCCACGCTTGTGGATACTTCGCGGGATCGACGCTCGTCACGCTCGGTGTCGCGACAGCCTGGCCCGCCACCGCGCGTATGGCCGGCGCCAGCGCAGCAGCCGATAGCGTCGCAATCAGGGCATCACGTCTGTTCATGAATTTTCTCCCGGAGGTCGTCGCTTGTGCCACTCAGTCGCGCGTTCATAGGCAGCGCCGAGCGCCAGCAACTTGCCCTCGCTGTAGCGCGGACCGCAGATCATCAATCCGATCGGTAATCCTTCAGCGGAGAACCCGCACGGCACGGTCAGCGCCGGCAGGCCCAGGCGGTTGAACGTGAGCGTGTTGTCGATCGAGAACAGCGGCCGGTCTTCGGCGTCAGGGCTGCTCTCCGCGCTCACTGCGGCCGCGATCGTCGGCGGCAATGCCTTCATCGTCGGCATCGCGAGCACATCGAAATCGGTGAATGCGCTATCGACAGTACGCCGCAATCGCTGGATCGCGGCGAGGCCCGCAACGTAGCGCGACAGCTTCGCGCTGGTCGTGCCCTGCTTCGGGTCATCCAGGTACTGCACGCACCACCGCAGCGTGTTGCGCGTGCCCACGGTGTACTTGTCAGCTTGCTGTTCCAGCATCGTCTGGTGATAGCTGACGACCTCGGCGACGTTGATGATGATGTCGTGCGACTCGGTCTGCGGCGGCAACTTCACGTCCTTGATGCCGCCCGTCAGCTTGGCGATGACCGCCAGCGCTGCTTCTACAGCGCGCGCGACCTGCGGATCGACCTCGTCGAAGAATCCCTTGCGCGGAATGCCCACTCGCAACAGCTTCACCGGCTGGCGCGCCAGCGCCGCGTAATCTCGAACTGGACTCGCGACGCTGCGCGCGTCGAGCGGGTCGTAGCCGACCATCTGGCCGAACAGCAGTGCCGCGTCTTCGACCGTGCGTGCGATCGGGCCGCAGGAATCCAAGGTCGCCACCGATGGAATGATCCCGGTGTTCGAGACCAGTCCATCCGTCGGCTTCAGCCCCACGAGACTGCACCACGACGCCGGCAACCGCACCGAGCCGCCCGAATCCGTGCCCAACGCGCCGAAGCACATACGCGTCGCTACTGCTCCTGCGGAGCCGCTGGATGATCCGCCTGTGACACGATCGAGCGCCCACGGATTGTGCACGGGCCCGAAATGCGACGAGGCGCCGGTAGGACTCAGACTGAACTCGGCGAGATTGGCCTTCGCGAAGATCACCGCTCCGGCCTGGCGCAGGCGTTTCACGACGTGCGCATCTTCCGTCGGCACGCGATTCTCGTAGACCGCGCTGGCGGCCGTGGTGCGAGTGCCGGCGGTATCGATCGCATCCTTGAGCGCGATCGGAATGCCGTGCAGCGGCGAGCGGAATTTCTTCTGGCGCGCCTCGGCATCGAGCGTCGCCGCGTCCGCCAGCGCCTGCTCGCGCATCACGGTGATGAATGCATTGATGCGCGGATTCTCGGCGGCAGTGCGTTCGAGACAAGCGAAGGTCAGATCGCGGCTGGTTACTGCGCCGCTGTGAATTCGCCGCGACGCTGCAGCGAGCGTGAGCTCGGCCAGATCGCCGGCGGTGCCTTCGGTGCCGTTCGCCGGCGTCAGGTGCACGAACGCACCTGCAGCTGCGGCCAACAACATCTCGCGGCGGTTCATGACCTGAGCGGACTGCGCCGATAACCGTAGAGGAAGTAGACCACCGCACCGATCGCGGTCCAGATCGCAAACCGCCCCTGCGCGAGTTTCGGCAGACTCATGAACAGGTAGACGCAGCCGATCACCGCGGCGGGTCCGACCAGCCAGATGGCGGGAGTGCGAAACGGCCGCGCCCGATTGGGCTGCGACCGGCGCAGCACCATCACCGCAACTGCGACGGTGACGAAAGCGAACAGCGTCCCGGTATTCGAAAGCTCCGCGATCTCATCGACGGAGAACAGGCCCGCGACGATCACCACGAACAACCCGGTGATCGCCGTGATCACGTGCGGCGTATGAAAGCGCGGATGAACGTTGCTAAGCCGCTCGGGTAGCAGGCCGTCGCGCGACATCGCAAACAGGATGCGCGTCTGCGCGTAGATCATCATGAGCACGACCGTCGGCAACGCGAGGATCGCTGCCAGCGCCACGAGGTTGCCGACCGTCTGGAAACCCATCGTGCGCAGGATGGATGCGAGCGGTTCGGTATTGCCCGCGAGCTGCGTATACGGCGTCGTGCCCACGGCTCCCGCCGCGACCAGCACGTAGACCGTCGTGCAGATGATGAGCGAGCCGATCAGGCCGAGCGGCACGTTGCGATTGGGATTGCGTGTCTCCTCGGCCGCGGTCGAGACCGCATCGAAGCCGATGTACGCGAAGAAGATCAGCGCTGCCGCGGCCATGACGCCCTTCGCCACGCCGTCCACCTCGGTCGCACCGAAGCCGTAGGGCATGAAGGGATGGAAGTTCGCCCAGTCGATCTGCGGCACGGCGATGAGGATGAAAGCGCCGAGCGCGAGCATCTTCACGAACACGAGCACCGTCGTGAAGTACGCGCTCTCGCGCGTGCCGAGGATGAGCAGTCCGGTGACCACGACCACGGCAGTCACGGCGATGATATTCACGCCGCCGCCCTGGACCGCGAACATGCCGGCCTTCAAGGCGAGCGGCAGATCCATGCCCATGCTGTGCAGCAGTCCCGCCATGTAGCCGGACCACCCGACGGCGACGGCGGCGCCCGCGACGGCGTACTCGAGGATCAGGTTCCAGCCCACCAGCCACGCGAGAAACTCGCCCATCACCACATACGAGTACGTGTAGGCGCTGCCCGCGACCGGCACCAGCGCCGACAGCTCGGCGTAGGCCAGTGCGGCGAATGCACACACTGTCGCCGCGATGGCGAAGGACAGCACGATCGCCGGTCCCGCGCGCTCGGCGCCGATGGCGGTTAGCACAAAAATGCCAGTGCCTATCACGGCACCGACACCGAGCAGCATGAGTTGGATTGGACCGAGCGAGCGCTCCAGCCCTTTGCGCTCTGCCCCTTCGATGCATGCCTCGACAGGCTTGATTCGCCGGTTCATCTCTTTTCTTTATCGGGCCTGTTCGATGTTAGTCACGGAGGCCGGCGCGGCGATAACTAATACCTCTAATACGCGCCATAAGGGCGCGTTATCAGCAGCGACACTCAGTCTCAGTCCATCTTTCGTGGGTTGGTCGCGGCCTTCTCTTCGGGATCGGGCCGGCGCGGCGTCGGCTCGATGCGGCCGTTGCGCTTCACGATCCGGCCTCCGACCATCACGAACGGCACCTTGGCGAGGTCCTCGACGTTCGCGTCCGGCTTGCCCTCGACGAAGATGAGGTCGGCCAGCTTGCCGGGCTCGATCGTGCCGAGCCGGTCGGCCATGCCGAGGATCTCGGCATTGGTGCGCGTTGCAGCGATCAGCGCCTCTTGCGGCTGGTAGCCGATCTTCTCGAAATTCTTCAGCTCCTGGATGTACGGCCCCGGCAGGCGGCGGTACCAGGCCATGACGATGTCGGTGCCGACGCCGAGCTTCACGCCGGCATCCTTCATCTTCTTCACGATCTCGAACATGTGCGGCTCGGTCAGCGAAAAGCGCCGCGAGGTCGTGCCATAGTAGCCGCCGTAGTTCTGGATGATGAGCTGATACGGCACGATCGTCGGGATCGAAGCGATGCCGCGAGCGGCCATCAGCTTGATCGTCTCGTCGGAGCGCGGCAGCGGATGCTCGACGCAATCGACGCCGGCCTTCACGGCCATGTCGGTGAACACGTTCTCCGAATCGACCGTGATGCGCAGGCCGAGCTGGTGCGCCTCCTTCACGGCCATCTGGACTTCGTCCTCGTCGAAGTGGCTGGCGATCTTGATCCAGTCGGCGCCGCGCTTGAACTGCGTGCGGACGGCCTCGCGCCATTCGTCGGGACCATTCGCGGTGCGGATCATCGAGCCTTCGAACTCCGGCGCGGTGCGCTGAATGAACAGCTCGTCCGCATGTCCGCCGGTGCCGGTGATCAGCTGGCCGACCGGAAACACGCGCGGCGCTGGAATCATTCCCTGGTCCGCCCAGTCCTTGAGGATGAACGGCGCCATGCCGTTCGAGGCGGTGTCGCGCACGCTCGTGATGCCGCTGTCGACGAAGTAGCGCAGCCGCTCCATACCGCGCAGCGTTCCGTCCGACTGGCTATCGAGCGTCAGCTCGGGCGGACCCGAGCGGTCGAACACGTACGTCATGTGGATGTGCATGTCGATGAGACCCGGCATCACGGTGGCGCCGGCTGCATCGATCACTTCGGCATCCTTCGGGAAATCCGTCGCATTCGCCGGCAGGACTTTCGAGATCTTGTTGCCGACGACCACGACGGTGGCAGCGCGCGCCGGGGCGCCAGTGCCATCGAACAGGCGCGCATTCTTGATGACGAAGCTCGTCTTCACTGCGTTGAAGTCGGCGGGCATCGCGACGCGACGCAGGTCATCGGTCGTGGTCGCGCCCGGGTCGAAATAGCCCGACCGATCGAGCGGCACACTGCGCTCGTTCGCCGGCGGCTTCTTGTCAGCCGCGAGCACGCTGTTGCACGCCAGGCCCGCGAGAGCCATCAGCACCGCAGTCGCAGTGAATCGCTTCGTAGTCATTATGGTTTCCTGCGTTGTCGTTCGTGACGCCAGAGAACTTCGGAGCCGCGTTCGTGGCGCGACAGCACGCGCGCGATCACGAACAGCAGATCCGACAATCGATTGAGGTAGCGGGATGCTTCGGGATTGACGGTTTCCAACGCCGCGAGCGTCCACACGCGGCGCTCAGCGCGTCGCGCGACCGTTCGCGCTACATGACACGCCGCAGACATGGGCCCGCCACCCGGCAGAATGAAATCCTTCAGCGGCGGGAGCGGATCGTTGAATCCGTCGAGCTGCTGCTCGAGACGCTCGATCTGCGGGGCGGTGATCGCCTGGCTGCCCGGGATGCACAACTCGCCACCGAGATCGAAGAGCTCGTGCTGAATCTCGGTGAGGCAGTCGGCCACGACCTCCGGCAGGTTGGGAACTGCGAGCAGCACGCCGATGGTGCTGTTGAGCTCGTCGACTGCGCCGTAGGCCTCGACACGCGCGTGATCTTTGCGGACGCGCTGACCATCGCCGAGACCGGTCGTGCCGTCATCGCCGGTGCGGGTGTAGATCTTGCTGAGACGATTGCCCACTGTTACTGGTCCTTCTCAGGACCCAACAGCTCCTCCACTGCGCCGTAGGGATCGAGCCGCTTCTCTGCAACGAGAGCGACGACGTTGTCCAGGCTCTGCGGATCCATGCGTCGCGCGAGGTCGCGCAACACTCGCTCGCGCAGCAGCGCCTGAATTTCCGAGCGCATTGCATCCGCGATGCGTCGTTGTGCTTCGCCGCTCTTGGCGGCCCAGTCGCGATGCTGCTGAACTGCGGCGATCAACTCATCGATGCCGGTATTGGCCTGCGAAGACGTCTTGAGCACGGGCGTGCGCCAGTCGTTGCGCGGCGTGCCGAGATTGAGCATCTGGCGCAGATCCTTCACGGCCTCGTCCGCGCCGGGTCGATCTGCCTTGTTGACCACGAGGATGTCCGCGATCTCGATGATGCCGGCCTTGATCGCCTGAATGTCGTCGCCGGCGCCAGGAATCGTCAGCAGACAAACCGTGTCGACCACGCGGGCGACATCGATTTCCTGCTGCCCGACGCCGACTGTTTCTACCAGGATCACGTCGAAGCCGAGCGCATCCAGCACGCTGACGACGCGACGCGTCGCTCGAGCCAGGCCGCCCGATTGCCCGCGGTTGGACATGCTGCGAATGAATACGCCGGTATCCAGATAGCGGTCGCGCATGCGGATGCGATCGCCGAGGATCGCGCCACCGGTGTAAGGACTGGAGGGATCGACCGCGACCACAGCCACGCGCGGCACCTTGCTGCGATAGGCCGCCGTCAGAACCGACACCAGCGTGCTCTTGCCAGCACCCGGCGGTCCCGTGAAACCGACCTTGATTGCGCGGCCAGTCTGCGGAAACGTCGCGCGAATGACTTCCGCCGCCTCCGGCTCGTCGTTCTCGACGATCGAAAGCAGCCGGGCAGTCTGCGCGATCTTGCCAGCGCGCGCGTCGGCCAGCAGCTCCGCAGCCTTGCTCATTTCTTGTTCACACGCTGCTTGTCGAGCGGCACGACCGCAACCGCCGTCGCTTTCACGCACAACACCGGCTCAGGCAGCACGTCGGCCGCGGAATCTTCCGGGTTCACCAGCTCGATCAGCTTGTACGCCGTGCACTCGAAGTTACGCGACGACTTGCCGACCTTCACCAGCTTCGCCTTCACTTCGAGGTAGTCGCCGCTGCGCACCGGCGCGAGAAATTCAGCGTTCATGACACGCATCAGGCCTTCATCGCCGTCATTGCGGATCAGCGCTTCGGTCACAGCATCGCTCATCAACTGCAGGATCCTGGCACCATCCACCAGGCCGCCCGCATAGTGGCCGTCGGCAGTGGACATGCGCAGGCGAATAGTGCTTTCCATTGGCATTCCTCTTCAGTTGCTGCCGGACGCGAGCGCGCCGTCGCGAACGACGCGGCGCGAGACCTTGCCGATGCCGGTGCGTGGCAGCTCTGTGACGATGTGAATGGCTTTCGGACGCTTGTAGCCGACCAGGCGTTCCTGGCAGAACGCTTTGAGCTCCGCCGGTTCGACGGCGGCGCCAGGCTCCAGGATCACAAATGCGTGGACGGCTTCGCCCCACTGCGTGTCGGGCACCCCGACCACGGCGACGTCGCTGACCTGCGGATGCTCCAGCAGCGCCCTTTCGACCTCCGTCGGCACCACGGTCATGCCGCCGCTCTTGATGATCTCTTTCACGCGCCCTTCGAGGCGCAGAAAACCCTCGGAATCGAAGCTGCCGAGATCACCGGTTCGCATCCAATGCTCGCTCATCACCTGCGCCGTCGCGGCATCGTCCTGCCAATAGCCGGCAAACAGCGTCGGGCTGCGAGCGACGATCTCGCCGTTCAGCAGATACATCTGTGCGCCGAACATCGCGCGCCCGACCGTGCCGATCTTGCGCAGCTGATCTTTGGCCTCGAGCACTGTCAGGCAGAGCTGCTCGATCATTCCGTAGAACTGGATGAAATCGACAGCGGGCATGCGCTCGATCAGCGCGCTGATCAGCTGCTCGGGCATGCGCTCCGATGCATAGGAAATCATGCGCAGCGACTTTGGAATCTCCGCCGGTGCAACTTCGAGTAAACGTCGTAGTGTCGTCGGCACCGCGTCGCAGTGCGTGATCTGCGCGTCGCGAATTGTGTCCCACACTGCGCGCGCTTCGAACTGCGGCAGGATGACGTGCGTCGCGCGCACCAGCGTGAGCGGCAGCAGGTGTTCGAGACACGACGAGAACATCGGCAGGAAGTGCAACGTGCGCTCGCCGTCCTGCAGCTGCAGTTCCAGCGCCATGATCATGGCCGATTCGGTAAGACTGCGATGGGTATGCACGGCTCCCTTGGAGCGGCCCGTGGATCCCGAAGTGAACAGGATCACTGCCGGATCGCTTGGCACGACCGAGATGGGCCGCGTCAGCGGCGATGCTGCGGCGAGCAGATCGGCATAAGAGTCCAACTCGCTGTTGACGGGCGGCTCATCGAGGCAGAGCACGTGCTCGATACCGGCCGCCTTGATCGCAGCACGCGACTGCGCAGCAACCAGCGCTTGCGCCGCACCGACGATGAGGACCTGCGGGCGAATCTGCGCCAGTGCGCCGTGTGCGTCTTTCCAGTTCCACCAGAAATCCAGCGGCGCGGCGATCGCGCCCAGCATCGGTACACCGAAGAACACTTCGACAAACTCGGGGCGGTTCGTCGTCCACAGCGCCACACGATCGCCCTTGCGCACGCCGAGTGCGGCGAGCGCACCGGCCAGGCGACAAGCGCGTTCGTGGACTTCGGCGTAGGTCCAGCTTTGCCGCCCCTGGACAACGCAGGCTCGCAGCGGCTGCGTCAGCGCTGCACGCGCCAGGATCGCATCGACGCGCGCCGCGCCGCCGTGCTCGGCACTGGTCATTGAGCTGCGTGCCACTTCCGGACGAAATCGATGATCGTTCCGGTCGGCGTGCCCGGACCGAATACTTCGGCGACGCCGAACTCCTTCACCTTCGGAATATCCGGCGGCGGCAGAATGCCGCCCATCACCACCAGCACTTCCTTCGCGGCCTGCTCGCGCAGGGCTTTGCAGATCTCCTCGGCGAAGTGCAGATGCGCGCCCGAGAGAATGCTCAGGCCCAGCACGTCCGCGTCTTCTTCCACGACCGTGCGCGTGATCATCTCGGTGGTCTGGAAAATGCCGGTATAGATGACTTCCATACCGGCATCGCGGAACGCGCGGGCAATGATCTTCGCTCCCCGATCATGGCCGTCGAGCCCCGGCTTCGCCACCACCACACGCAAAGGCTTCTTCATAGAGTGTTCTGGCCTTGAATAAGCTTGACTAGTAGACGAGCGGTGCACGGTATTCACCGAATACTCCCCGCAGTACGTCGCAGATTTCGCCCACGGTACCGTGCGCTTTGATGGCACGCACCACGCCGGGCATCATGTTCTGCCCACCGCGCGCGGCGGCTTCCACCTCTTTCAGCGCTGCGGCGACTTCGGCCTGTGGCCGCGAGCGCCGGATACTCTGCGTGCGCGAGATCTGCCGATCGCCCAGACCCGGGTCGAGCGTGAAAGGCTCGAACGGCAGCGGCGCTTCGGGCTCGACGTGAATGTTCACACCGACGATGTACTCGCTCTTCGCCTCGAGCGCGCGCTGGTACGCGGCAGAAGCATCGGCGATCTGCCGCTGAATGAAGCCGTCTTCGATGGACTGCACCATGCCGCCGCGATCCAGCACTTCGCGGATCAGCGCTTCGGCTTCTTCCTCCAGGCGCGTCGTCAGCGACTCGACGTAGTACGAGCCGCCGAGCGGATCGACCACATCGGCCACGCGATTCTCCAGCGCCAGGATCTGCTGCGTGCGAACCGCGATCTTGATCGCTCCTTCGGAAGGAATCTGATACGCCTCGTCCTTCGAGTTCGTATGCAGCGACTGCGTGCCGCCGAGAATCGCCGCCAGCGCCTGAATCGCCGTGCGCGCAATGTTGTTGTCCGGCTGTTGCGCCGTCAGGCTCACACCGGCCGTCTGGCTGTGCGCACGCATCGTCCACGAGCGCGGGTCCTTGCAGCCGACCCAGTCGCGCATCATGCGGCCCCACAGGCGACGCGCCGCGCGCAGTTTGCAGATCTCTTCGAAGAAATCGTTGTGTATGTCCCAGAAGAAGGATACGCGCGGTGCGACGAAGTCGGCGGACAAGCCGCGCTTCACCGCTTCGGTCACGTAGCAGTGCGCGCCAGCCAGCGTGAATGCCAGCTCCTGCACGGCAGTCGAGCCCGCTTCGCGAATGTGGTAACCGGAGACGCTGACCGGGTTGTAGCGCGGCATCGTTTTAGCCGCGTACTCCATCGTATCCACGACCAGGCGCACCGCCGGCGCCGGCGGATAGATGTACTCGTTCTGCGCCGTGTACTCCTTGAGGATGTCGTTCTGACAGGTGCCGGTGATCTTTTCTTTCGGCACGTTCTGCGCCTTGCAGACGACTTCGTACATGCCGATCAGCACGAATGCCGATGCGTTGATCGTGTACGACGTGGACACTTCATCGAGCGGGATGTCCTTCATCAGCAGGTGCACGTCATCGACCGTGTCCACCGCAACGCCGATCTTGCCGATCTCGGGCACAGCGACCTTGTGGTCGGAGTCATAACCGAGCAGCGTCGGCAGATCGAAGTCGGTCGACAGACCGGTCTCGCCGTGCGCGAGCAGATATTTGTAGCGACCGTTGGTGTCTTCGGCGGTGCCGAAGCCTGCGACCTGGCGAATCGTCCACGGTCGTGCGCGATACATCGTCGGATGCACGCCGCGCGTGTACGGATACTCGCCGGGGTAGCCGATGTGCTGCGCGTGGTCGACGTTCTTGACGTCTGCCGGCGTGTAGAGATCCTTGATGGGCAGCCCGGAAAGCGTGGTGAACGATTCCTGGCGCGCCGGCATCTTTTTCAGGCTCGCGGCCAGCGTCGTCTTCTGCCAGGTTTCGGGATCCGGCGATGCGTTGCTCGCCTTCGGATCGTTTGACTTGTCCACTCC
>DATJIP010000027.1:0-39693 GCA_035493235.1 Steroidobacteraceae bacterium | reverse complement strand
CCAGGTGCCGGAATGCGGCTCGAACTCACCAGGCATGCGAAAGCCGTCGGCGGCAGGTGTCGTCGTCAGCGTCGTACTCATTCCGGGGATGTTAGCAGGGTCTGTTGGCAGGCCTTATCTGGACCGGAGTGCTACTGAGAGGGGCTCGCGCCGGCTGCCCATCGCTGTCTCAGCATTCAACCGTGCGCTCTTTCCTCGGCGGACTCTTCCATCCAGGACCAACCCTGCTTGTCGTCCTGTTCGCGGAAGGCAATAGATGCCTAACTGATACATCGCCTCATTGTTGCCTTGTCTCGGAAGACTGCCTCAGGTCACTTGGCGCAGCATCTATTTATCCTGCTGCTCTGCAAGTTCCTTGTATCTATTTGCGAGCGTTAGGTCTCGTTGCAATCCGAGTTCGCCTTCGGAGTACGCAAGGAAAAGCTGAAGCGTCGCCAATGGATCACCCAAGTCGGCACCGCGCTGATACCAACGGACCGCGGCTGCATAGTCTTTTGCTAGACGGTCTCCACAGGAATACCATTCAGCCAAGTTAAGCGCCGCTAGTGATTCGCCGAGATCAGCCGCGCGTTCCATACAGCGCACAGCTTTTTCCAGATCCCTGACGCCGAAGTCGCCGTCGTAGTAGGCACGGCCAAGGCGCTGCGCGGCGAATCCGTATCCACCTCCTGAAGCTTGCTCGTATAGCGCGTGCGCGCGGTGAATATCCCGAGCCACCCCAATGCCGTTCTCAAAGCATTGCCCAAGCTCATACAAACCGGGTGGGAATCCAACCGCGGCTGCTCTCTGTGCCCACATGTATGCGTCGTGATCTGATTTCAATGTACCGATGCCAGCCCGAGAGAGTCTCGAACACATGCACATCGCAAAGGGCGAACCCGCCGTACCGGCTTCCCGCAGCTGCCTAAGAGCGGCCTGTAGCACTGGAGCATCCTGTGTCGGCCTGGCGCTTTCGGCCAATAGAGCGAGCGCGGCATCGGCCCCGCCATTCCGAAGCACAAACGCTATCAGTGGGTCACGCAACATCTCGTGTTCACTCATTTCAAATAGATGTCACTTAGCGGAGGTGGTGGTGTATACGGCCCACACACCTTCTCATAGCGTTTCACGCGTTTCCAGAAGATGTCCCAACGCTGAGCGAGGTATTCCGGAGAAAAGTGTCCGGGGAAAGTTTGCATCCTTGAGAGCGACTGATACATGAGATTCAGAGCAATACGCCAAGTTCGACAATCCGACGGACAATCATCATCGCCGTATTCTGGATCATTTGCGGCGTCAGGAGCAGGATCAGGCAAGGGCTTCTTCAGCGCTTCATACCCTTTGAAGGCAGCCATCATGGCGGCGATCGCGCCAACTGCCGCTTCCTCAGTCGCAATAGCGGCCGGAACAAGCCAGAGAAATAGGCCGCGCGGATCTGTAAACAGCGTGGGATTGTCACCTGCGTATAGGTAGGTATTAGGACCGCCTTCAAGCCCGATCGGATCCGACTGCGGATACCTTCCCGTCTGCGGGTCATAGTCTCTGAAGTAGTTGTAGTGCAGCCCAGTTTCCGTATCGAAGTACTGCCCCGGAAATCTCAGGTTGTACGCGAACGACGTGGAGTCAGCATCCGAATCCTCATTCGCTGCAGTCGTGCCAAACGCATCGCTATCCCAGCGCCACACGATCACATTGTCGCTCGGCCGACTGATCCGCCGCGGCGTGTTCAAATGATCCGTATGAACGTAGAACACACTGACGCCACCGCCGTTCGGTCTGAGCGTCGCAACTGGAATGCCCCCGAGCCACACCGTCTCCTGGAGCAGGTTTCCTGAATTGTTGTACTCGCCCACAAGATGGCCCGCTTCGTCATAGACGAAGTAAGTGGAAGTCCCGCTCGTCGTCTTCTTCACGCGCTGCCCGAGCGCATTCAGCGCATACGTTGTCGTGACACCCGCCTTCGAGGCACTCGTCATCCGACCGGCGTCGTTGTACGCGAACGTCCTCGTCCCATCGTTCGTGACATTGCCGCTGCTGTCATAGGAATAGCTGCGCGTGAGCGTGCCGGAGATGCTCTGCAGACGGTTGCTGCCACCTGCCATCGTGTACGTCGCGCCAGCGCCCGTTAAGCGATTGCCGACTGCGTCGTAGCTGTAGTTGGCCGATGAGCTGGCGCCGGATACCGGAGCGGCCGTGGTCAACACCACCGGCGGGCTGGTCGCAGCCCGCGTGTAGCCGTCGTTCAGGAATAACCTGAACTCGTAACTATCAGCGCTGGTCGGCAGCGTCACGGTCCAATCACGATTGGTGACGCCGGAGCCGACATATACCCATTGCAGGTACGTCGTATTTGCGGCGCTCACTCGCGCGAGTGCCAACCAGTCGGTCGCTCCGCCTGCGCCGGCCATCAGGCGAACAGTCACCGAAGATCCCGGGACAGCGGTGCTCGTGCTGACGTTGAGTGTCGCTTGACTCGGTTGCGATGGGGCCGCGACGGTGATGGCCGGACTTCCTGCGAGCTGCTCGAACGGCGCTGCGAACAGACGAACCTCGTAGCTGCCGGCGTACGAGGGCATCGTGACGTTCCAGACGAAGCTGCCCGCAGTCGCTGTGACTTCGACCCACTTGTCATAGGTGGTGTAGGGCGCGCCGACCTTGGTCAGTGCGAGCCAGTATCCCGAGCCCGAGGGCGCATTCGTGAGCGTGACCGTGACGTTGGCGCCAGCAGCCACGCTGGTTGCACTGACGGCGAGCGAAGGCGTAGCGGGAAGCGACGCCGAGACGGCCTTCAGGCGGTCCAGGTTGTCGTAGGTGTAGGCAGCATCGAGGCTCGGCGTGTCCGCATCCGAGATCGTCGAGATTCTCGATGCATCGTCGTAGCCGTAGGTTTTGAGGCCCGAGCTGTCGATACTGCTGACTCGGCCATCGGCATCGTATTCGCGCACCGCGAGAGTGCTGTTGCCCCAAGTCCAGCCACGCGTGGGGCCGAACGGCTGATACAGCACGTTCGAGAGGATCGTGGTCGGACCGTTCAGGGTGAGGCTCGTGATCTTGCCATCGGTATAGCCGTAGGTGATCGCATTACCGGAAGGAAGCGTCAGCGTCTGCGGTCGGCCGAAGCTGTCGTAGGCATAGCTGAGCGTCTTGCTCACCCCCATGCTCTGCTGGCGCGACAGCACGCGGCCGTGCATGTCGTAGCTCCAGCTGGTTGAGCCCGAGGCATCGGTGACCTGCGTCAGCCGGCCCTTTTGGTTCGTGCCGCTATCGTACGTGTAGCTGACAGTTTGATCGGGATAGGTGACGCTAGTGACGCGATTCAAGGCGTCATAGGCGTAGGTTGCGGTCTTCGATCGTGCGTCCGTACTGGTAGCCAGGTTGCCGCCCGAGTCGTACGTGTTCGTGGTTGTGCCGGTGTCAGGACTCACCTGCTGCTTGAGATCATCGAGCGCGTTGTAGGAGTAGTTCGTGGCGTTGCCGCGGGGATCGGTGACGACGAGCAGCTGATCGAGCCCGTTGTAAACGTAGTTGGTTTCGCCCGACAGCGCATCGGTGACCTTCGTCACTCGGTTGAGCCCATCGTAGGTCTGAGCAGTGCTGCGGAAGAGCGGTGCATCGATTTCGGTTTGGTTGCTGTTGCCGTCGTAGCTAAACGTCGTGGTGACATCGGGGGTGCCGGCGGCGCCGATCTCCTTCCACAGCTGATTGAGTGTGTTGAAGACGCGGGTGCGCGTCTGCGTCAGCACCTCGGACGGATCGTAGCTCTGCTCGGCGGTGCGATTACCAGATGCATCGAGCGTGTAGTCGACGTGGTTGCCTTCCGAGTCTTCGATCTCGACCAGCCGGTGCGCCGCATCGTAGGTGTACTCGAGGAAGCTCGCGTCAGGGAGCGTGACTTTCTTGAGCAGGCCGGTCGGCCAGTAGGCGAAAGTGGTCTGCTCGCTGCCAACAGTTCGCGAGGCGAGTCGCTGGCGCGCGTCATACGTCAACGTCGTCACGAGTCCGTTCGGATCGCTGATAGTCAGCGGCTGGCCGTGCGCGTTGTAGCTGCTGTACGTCGTGACGTGGCCGAGTGCATTCGTGATGGTATGAACCTGGCCACATTCATAGCCCGTCGCTCAGCTGTAATACGTAAGGGTCGTGACATCGGAGACGTCGGTGCGCGGACCATCGGCCGTGAGCACCTGGCCGAAGCTGTTATAGGTGTAGGTCCAGGTGCGCGAGTCGCTGTTATTGAGGTCGCGCACGGTCTTCGTCAGAACGTTGCCGCTCGAATCGTACGTAAAACTCGTGCGCTTGCCCGATTCGTCGATCTGCGTCGGCAGTCGGTAGGTCGTATGCCACGTTGTGGTGGTGGTTCGAGCGCTCGGCGTGCCGCTCGCTTCCGCCTCGTACGTGACCAGGTTGCGTCCGTCGGTTGAGAACTGCCGAGCCGTCTGAACGCCGTTGAAATCGTAGCGATTCGTCACGTTGCCGGCAGTGTCGTGCGTGTAGCTGGCTGCGAGCCCGCAACCCGCGCACGGCGAACCGCTCACGGCTGCTACCTTCTGGATACCGCTCTTGGTCACCAAGGAAAACGTGCGGGACGCGTTTGCCGGATCCGTCACGGTGCGCGAGCCGTCCGTGTTGTACGCAACCGCATAGCGATTCGCGCCACCTGCGTAGGTGGTCTCAACTGCGCGCCCCTGCGCGTCGTAGGTGAAGCTGGCGAAGCGCTGCGAGCTTTCATCGACAATGCCCGTGAGCGCATTCGGCAGATTCACACCGCCCGTGTACGCGGATTCGTTGTAGAGATAGGAACGGACGTTTGAGTCCGGGTAGGTAACCGAGGAAACCAGCCCGTTGGCCGCGTAGCTGTATTGATACAGGCCGCTGCCGGGCACCGTCAGGGTAGAGAGTCGGCCGGAAGTGTCGTAGCCGAACTGGAGCTGGTTGCCGAACGAATCAGTGACGGTACTGAGTCGCTGGGAGACGTCGTATGCGAGGGTCTGCACGATCCCGGCGCGCGTCGTGATCGACAACAGCTTGCCGCTCAGGTCATAGAGCTCCGCCGCATCGTTCGCATCGCGCAGGCGCCAGCCTGTCTGAACACTGCCAGTCATCACTAACTCAAGCCGCTCGACCGTGTCGGGATCGGGCGTCTGCAGCACGCCGTCGTAGATCGTGAATGGGATGCCGCGACCGTCCTCGCGCCTGGCCCAGATCGCGATCTTCTTGTGAGCGGTCGTGTCGAGGATCGTGGTCTGCTCGATGGCGCGCTGGTAGGTGTGCCGCCAGGCGCTGTGGGAATAGTGGCGTTCGAACTTCAGAGGCGTGGCACCCGCAGCAACGTAGTCCGTCTCGCGCTGATACTTCTCGCCAAACGCGATGTTGATGGGATTGCCGAAGTTCAGCGGATTGTCTTTGTTGCAGCAGGGCGGCTGCTTCGGTGGACTGGGCGTGTCCGAATTACGAATGCAGTTCGGTACGCTCGAGCCGCTCGGAATAATCATCGACCAACCGGGGTCGCAGTAGTACCAGAACTGCCGCCCGATAGCCGTTTGGCTGTTCGAGGACGCGGCGCAGCCCGGCGGTCCTTGCAGATGCGTGTACGTGAAGTGCCGGATCTCCTGGTGGCCTCCGGCAAGAGAGTTGGTTATCTCAGACGGCACGCAGTTAAGCGTAATGACTCCATTCACATCCGGCGAATCCGGCCACGCCTCCGTCCAATTGGTGAACGTGTCGGAACAATCGGAGTAGGCGTCGAGCTGTGCCGTGACGGCCGACATCTCGTCAGCCTTGCAGACAAAAATAGGAGCTACCGGGGATGATTGGACGTAAATCCACGGCGTTTTGTGCGGTTCGCCCTCTTCAGCGAACGCGGCAGCCGCGACGAACAGCAACCAGCACAGTGCGAAACCGATCCGCTGCGACTTCCGTGTACTTCCCTTCATGCGTGTCTCCGACCGGACCGAGGCAGCCAGAGAATGCGAGCACCCAATCCCTGGCTGATGTTGTTGTGTGTTTGGCGCCGCGACACTACGGCGCGCGGCTTCCGAGAGTCAATCGGGGAAAAGGTGATGTGACAATGCGAATCGCGCGGTTCAGACCAAGGTCTGATTCAAAGCTCCATCGCAATTCGGCGTGTGCTCTTGAAACGTGAGGTCAGGCTTTAGCCTGACTCCTCTCGCGAAACCTCTTGTGATACGCGGCCGGCGGCACACCCACCTGCAGCCTGAAATGCCTTCTGAAGGACTCCTGCGATCCAAACCCCGCGCGCTCGGCGACGCGGCCCAGCGCCACGCGGCCCGATTCCAACATCTCCCGCGCCGCCGCCACACGCTCGCGCACCAGCCATTCGTTGGGCGCGAGCCCGGTCGCTTCCTTGAACCGGCGCAGCAGTGTGCGAGGGCTCATGCCCGCCCGGCGCGAGAGCGATGCGACCGAGTGCTCTTCACCCAGGTGCCCGCGAATCCAGTCCAGCAGCCGCGCCAGGCGACTCGATTCGTCTGGTGCCACCGGGAGCGGCACGAACTGCGCCTGATCGCCGTCCCGGTGCGGCGGAATCACCAGACGCTGCGCGACTTGATTCGCCACCTTCGGTCCGTGATCGCGCCTCACGAGGTGCAACAGCATGTCGAGGCCTGCGGCAGATCCGGCCGACGTCAGCACTTGCCCCTGGTCGATGTACAACGCGTTCGGCTCGACGCGAATCGACGGATAACGTTGCGCGAGTAGCTCCGCGTACCGCCAGTGCGTCGTGACACGTTTGCCGTCGAGCACGCCCGCAGCGGCAAGCACGAAGACACCCGAGCAGATCGAGCAGAGCCGCGCGCCGCGCGCATGCGCCGCCCGAATTCGCTGGAGCAGTTGCTCCGGCGGCGGCTCGTTCGCATCGCGCCAGCCCGGGATGACGATCGTGTCGGCGCGATCCAGCAGCTTGATCGAATTCGGCGCGCTGATCGTGATCCCGCCAGCAGCGCGCAGCGGACCGCGTTCGGCGGCGCAGACGGCGAAGTCGTACCAGCGGACGTCGAGTTCGGGGCGTTGCAGAGCGAAGAGCTCGACGACGCAGCCGAATTCGAAAGTGCAGAGCCGGTCGTAAGCGTGGGCGACGACGAGGTGGGAGCGCGGCATGGCGTAATGTTACCGGAAGCTGACGATTGCGCCAGCGACGCGTGTTAGGCAGGGCGATAGGATGCTGTCGGGCTGAAGCCCGACCTACAGTGCATCAACCGACGTGCGTAGCAGGCTGTAGGTCGGGCTTTAGCCCGACAATCCGTGCCTACTGGAGACCGCCATGCCCTCCGCCATCACCGACATCGCCCCCGCCGACAGCGCCAGCGCCCTCGCGCACTTCGAAGCCGCCTTCCGCTTCGAAACCGACTGCTGGGACGTGCACGACGCCATCAGCAACAACCGGCAGGACTTCGTGCTCGTCGACGTGCGCAGCCCCGACCTCTACGCCAACGGCCACGCGCTGGGCGCGATCAACATTCCGCATCGCAAGCTGATCGAAGGGCTGTTGAGCCGCTATCCGCGTGAGACAGTCTTCGTCGTCTACTGCGCCGGCCCACATTGCAACGGCGCGCATCGCGGCGCGGTGCGGCTCGCGCGGCTGGGCCGGCCGGTGAAGATCATGATCGGCGGCATGACGGGCTGGCTCGACGAGGGCTTCAGGACCGAGAGCGGCTCGCAGGTTTCCGCAGCTGCTTGCGGATGACGAGCTTCAGGCCGGACCAGATCTCGTCGACGGCGCACACCTTGATGTCGACGAGCCCGAGCGGCAACGCGACTTCGCGGATGGTGTCTTCGGTGATGTCGGTCTCGACCTTGGAGGACTTCTTGGGCCACGAGATCCAGATGGCGGCGTCCTGCTTCATCTTCGGCACCGCGGCACGCAGCTCCTTGTCGAGCCTTGCACGAGCAGTGACGAACAAATGCGCGACGTCGGCATCGTCGATCTTGCGCACGCGCTTCACATCTTCCGGCAGCGGCGCCAGCAACTCGTCGTAGTGACCGGGTGCCGCGACGGTGAAGAGCCTCGCGGCCGGCTTGATGCCAAGCTTCTTCGCGAGCGGCGTGCCCGAGTAGCCGGCCATCGCTACAGCGTCGTCTTGACGAGCGCCGCCACGCCTGTTTGTGCCGGCGCGCCGTCCGCTTCCAGACCCGCGATCACGCCCTGTCGATCGGCGACCGAGCGATTCTGCGAAACCTTCCACTTGCCGATCAGCTGCGTCACCGGAATTTCCATACCGACGATCGCGCCCAGCAGTTTCTCGACGTAGTCGGCGGGCGCATCGCTCACCTTCCAAGGATCGGCACGATCATGCTCGTGGCGATTCGTCAGATCCTCGACCATGCGTCGCAGCCAGGCAGCATCGTGAACCGCCGTCGCGATTCCATAAGCGTGGACGGCGGCGTAGTTCCAGGTCGGCACCACTTTGCCGTTTTCCTGCTTGGCCACGTACCAGCTGGGCGAGACATAGGTTTGCTCGCCCTGAAACACGACCAGCACCTGGCGGTCCGCCGCAAGCTTTTGCCAGATGGGATTCGCGCGCGCGACGTGACAGCGCAACGTGCCGAACGGCGCGGGGTCGGGACTGATCTCGAACGGCACGTGGCTCGCTTCCAATCCCTCTGGCGCCGCAACGACCAGCGTGCCGAGCGGATGACGACGAATCAGGCCGTGCAGAACTTCGACCCGGGTCTCCGCGAAATGGCGAGGTACGTACATGGCGGCAGGCGCGCGTTCAGCGGATCAGCGTGTACTCGGCGCTGCAGTACGGACATTTCGCCCAGCCGGTCTTCTCGATGGGCAGGAACACGCGCGGATGCGAGTTCCACAGGTACATGCCGGGCATCGGGCAGGACAGCGGCAGGTCCGTGGCCGTGACCATGTACTGATTCTTGGCGTTCGGTTGAATCAGCTTCTTGCCGCCTTCCGCGGCGCCGGGTTCGGTGCTGAGGTCGCTCATGGGGCGCGATTATCGCAGATCGCCGGCTTCGCGCATGACCTCCTCCCAGACTTCGATCACGCCGCGCCGTTCCGCCACGAACTCGTCGTCCCCGACCAGGTTCTTCGTGCCGTCCAGCGACAGGCGGTGCAGGCGCTGGCGGTAGGCGCGGTAGGTCGCGACCAGGAAGTCGACGCGCTCCTGCGGCACGATCGCCCCGGAGGCGAGGCTTTCGAGCTGACGGATGTTGTCCGAGAAAGTCACGATCTCGGGATAACGGTCCGCCCACTTGAGCATCCAGAACTGCACCAGGAACTCCAGGTCCGCGATGCCGCCGGGATCCTGCTTCAGATCCACCTGCCCGGCCCGTGCCTTCGACAGGTTTTCGCGCATGCGCTCGCGCATCCGCCGCACCTCGTCGCGCAGCCCGTCGCGCTTGACGGCCTTGCGCAGCACTTCGATGCGCGCGTCTTCGAACTGCTCACAGAGTTGCGACGGGCCTGCGATGGCACGCGCACGCAGCAGCGACTGGTGCTCCCACGTCCAGGCGTCCTGGAATTCGTAGTCGCGAAATGCAGCGAGCGACTGCACGAGCAGACCGCGATTGCCCGCAGGTCGCAGCCGCGTGTCGACTTCGTACAGGCGACCCGATGCGCTGTGCACCGTGAGGAGATGAACGAGCCGCTGGCCGAGCCGCTGAAAGAACAGCGTATTGTCGATCGGCTGCGACCCATCGGTGCGCTGCGACTCGCCGCTCGAGTCGTGCAGGAACACCAGGTCCAGGTCCGAGCCGTAGCCGAGCTCCAGGCCGCCGAGCTTGCCGTACGCAACGACGATCATGTTCGCGAGACGCACCGTGCCAGTTGCGTCGGTGTAATGCGGCGCGCCGTGCTTCGCTTCGATCTGCGCCCGCGCCAGCATCAGCGTTTCCTGCACGAGGAGCTCCGCGATGTCCGTGAGACGGTCGCTCACTTTCATCAGCGGCAGGCCGCCGATCAGATCCGCCACTGCGACCCGGAACAGCGCCGCGCTCTGGAATTCGCGCAGCAGCTCGACCTGCCGCTCCGGTTCCTCGTTCTGCATGTTCTGCCGGCGCAGCGCGAGGTCGTCGACGAAGTCCGTTCGCGTCGGTGCTGCTTCGATCAGGCGCTCGTCGATGAGCTCGTCGAGCAGCAGTGGCTGCGCGGCGATCTGGTCCGCGAGGAACTGGCTCTGTTCGCACAGCGAGACGAGGCGGCGCATCGCAGATGCGTTTTCGTTCAAGAGCGCAAGATAAACGGTGCGGCCGCCGATGCGCTCCAGGATTTTGAAGACACGGACCAGCGTCGTCTCAGGCGACTTGGATTGCGCGGCCAGCGGCAGCATGCGTCCGAGCAGCTCGTGGAGTCGACGCCGTCCGGTTTCATCGAGTCGCCGGTAATAAGAAGTGTCGCGGAGCTGATCGAGCGGCGGAGTATCCATATCGACCAGTGCCGCGCGCTTCTCCTGCTCGAGCGAAGCTCCGCCCGGCCCGAACACAGTTTGCGCAAAGTGCTGAGCTACACGTTGTCTGTGAGCAGCGAGG
This sequence comes from Steroidobacteraceae bacterium, assembly GCA_035493235.1. Lineage (GTDB taxonomy): Bacteria > Pseudomonadota > Gammaproteobacteria > Steroidobacterales > Steroidobacteraceae > Steroidobacter. The sequence goes on along the minus strand of DATJIP010000027.1, from coordinate 29,217 downwards.
TCTGTGCTCAGTGCATTCCAATCGCTCGCGCCCATCGCGAGCGCCAGGCGCGCGCGTCCAACCTCATCCTCCGGCAGTTGATGAGTCTGCTCGTCATTCCATTGCTGCAGACGATTTTCGACGACGCGCAGATATCGATAGGCAGCATCGAGCTCAGCGACAGCTTCGCGCCCCAGGAATCGCTGCCCGACCAGCAGCGGCAACACTGTGCGCAGCTCGCGGCTCTGCAAGCGACGATCGCTCCCGCCGCGCATGAGCTGGAACGACTGCACGATGAACTCGATCTCGCGGATGCCGCCTGGACCGAGCTTTACGTTGTCCTGTAACTCGCGCCGTTCCACCTCGCGCGAAATCATCCCTTTCATCTCGCGCAGCGATTCGAACACGCTGAAGTCGAGATAGCGTCGATACACGAAGGGCCGCAGCACTTCGTCATACAACGCAGCGTAGTGCTCGAGCGCCGTCAGCGGCCGCGCCTTGACGTACGCATAGCGCTCCCAATCGCGACCGTGCTCCTGCAGATAGTGCTCGAACGCCGGAAAGCTGAGCGCGACGCGGCCGCTATCGCCGAACGGTCGCAGCCGCAAGTCCACGCGATAGACGAACCCGTCGACGGTCGGCGTCGCCAGCAGCTGCACGATCTTCTGCCCGAGCCGCAGGAAGAACTCCGCGTTGTCGATCGCGCGAGCGCCGTCGGTTTCGCCGTCCTCCGGATAGAGAAGAATGAGATCGATGTCGGAGCTGAAATTCAGCTCGCGGCCGCCGAGCTTGCCCATCGCCAGGATCATCAGTGGCTGCGGCTCGCGACTGTCCAGCCCACGCGGCGTGCCGTAGCGCGCCACCAGGGCCTCATACATATATGTATAGGCGAACCCGATGCACGCATCGGCGAGCGCAGAAAGATCGCGCAAGGTTTCGTCGAGATCTGACCAGCCGGCGATATCGCGCCACGCGATGCGCACCATGTGCCGTTTGCGAAAACGACGCAGTGCCTCGAGGACTTCTGCTTCGTTGGTGCCGTTCACGCGCTCGCGAACCTCGCGCGCAAACGCATCGTCCGCTACGCGCTCGAAGAGTGCGCCGCTCGCGCTCAACTCACGCAGCAAACCCGGAGCACGCAGACACGCAGTCGCGACGAATTCGCTGCACGCCCACACGCGCGGCAACGTCTCGCGGACGCGCTGTTCCGCGAGTATTTCCTGCCACTCCGCCGTCTCGATGTCGGGTAACAGCCTGCTCGGCAGATCCGACAAATTTGCACTCATGCGCACAGTTTACGGAACTTTTTCGAAGCTGACGCTCTCCGGCCGCACTCCACGAATCGAACCTTTTGCGCTGCATATTCGTTTCAAGCCTGCAGGAGCGAACCTGTCAGAAAGAATTCGGAGGTTTCTGGCCCATGGCAACGCTTACTTCGCGTCCCGGCGCCCCGGTCACCAACTCGACCCCGCGCCGTACAGGCTTGTTGATCGTCGTCGCCGGTCTGCATGTTGCGATCATCTACGGTTTGATGCTCGCGACCGGCGTGGTCAGGCAGCCCGCATTCGTGGCGCCGCTCGAAGCCGTGTTCATTCCGGAAGCGACACAGCCTCAGGAGCAACCCGAGATCAAGGTGAACCCGGAGGTCAAGCAGCAAGTCGCTGTCGACGAGCCGCCCCCGGAAGTTCAGTTCGAGGAAGCGGTGACGCCGCCGACCGATGTGCCGGTGCCGGCCTCTGCGAACGCGATCAGCGGCTCGCAGCAGCAAGGTGCGCCTGCGCAGGATCTGAAGACGACCAATCGCGTCGACCCGACTTATCCGCCAGCTTCGCGCCGCGCGGGTGAAGAAGGCACGGTGCGCTTGAAGGTACTCGTCGATACCAACGGGCGTGCCACCAACGTTGCGGTCACGCAGAGCAGTGGCTTCACGCGATTGGACCAGGCTGCAATGGAAGCAGTGCGCAAGTGGCGCTTCGCCGCGGCTACCGACGGCACCAACAAGATCCAGGCGTACACGCAGGTTGCCGTGACGTTCAAGTTGACCGAAGCGGAGGCGAAGGCCGCCGGGAAGAACTCCTAGCACCGCTTCACGATAGACAGGCAGCGCTCCTGCCTGCAGCGCCCCCTGATCGCCCCTTTGGCGGCAGGGGGCGCTTCCTTTTGTGTGAGCGCCATCACCGCTCGCCCCTCGCCCCAGGCATACGCTGATTTTCGACACGCCGTGTCGCGTGTAGCAGATAAGCGGACAGGTCGGGACGAACGCGGCTTTAAGGTATTACCCTAAAGCAAATTGCACCCGGTCTTGCGACCTTGTCTCGGGTCGGCGACGGGCTCAGCGGGCGACAGGTATGAAAAAAGTTGTGGTGATCCTCCTTGCGGGATTCGCGGCCGCGCCCTGCGCGCATGCACTCTCGCAACTCCGAGAGCGGCCGGCCGATCGCTACGAAGAGGCCCTGCAGCGCGCCGCGAACACCGACATCTCAGTGCCGCCGGCGGTCCAGCTCAGCGACAAGGATATTTCAGCGTTCAGCGGCATCGGCATCATCGCCTGCACTGTCGACTCCGGCATTCAAACCGCGACTGCATTCCTGGTCGGCGCATTCGACATCGGCGTCACAGTTGCACACGCATTCGAAGACGCGCGCACCGGCGCAGCGGCGACTGACTGCTTCTACACGAGCATCGATTCCCTCGGGCAGATCCGCGAGCGCATCCCGGTTTCGTACGTGAAGTCGCAGTGGACCGAGGACGGCGCGACCCATCAGCCCGGTAAGGACGTAGCGGTGTTCCGACTGAGCCAGCCTTCGCGTTACGCGCAGAAGACCATGCCGCTCGGCCGCTTCAGCGGCGACACGGCGCCGGTGATCATGGTCGGCTATCGCGCCGACATCGGCTGGTCCACCAACAAACGTAAAGCGAGCGGCATTGCTTTCGAGCGCAGCTCCGAAGGCTTGAACGTCGCGCGCTTCACGCACGACATGGACTCGCGCGGTATCGCGCCCGGCGCACCGGTCATCGACGAGCGCACCGGCGTCATCATCGGCATTCACACGCGCCTGTCCGAGCGCAACGGCATCATCACGATGAGCGACTGGCTGGAATCGACGTTGCGCAACGAGATCCAGCAGAAGGCGGCGAAGAACGACGCGGAGCCCGGCGACAGCGGTTAGGTGTGTCGACCGAAATAGCATCGCTGCGCGCGCTGCTCGACCGTAGCCAGCGCGCCCTCTTCTTCACCGGCGCGGGCATCAGCACCGAGTCCGGCATTCCCGACTTTCGCAGTCCCGGCGGCGTCTGGTCGCGGATGCAGCCGATTTACTTCCAGGAGTTCCTCGCGTCGGAAGAGAAGCGGCGCGAGTCGTGGCGACGGCGCTTCGACAATCGCGACGGCTGGGTCGGCGCGCAGCCGAACAGCGGCCATCACGCGGTCGCGCAGCTGATTGCTTCCGGGAAAGCGAGCGCCGTCATCACGCAGAACGTCGACAACCTGCACCAGGCCTCGGGCGTGCCGGAGAACAAAGTCATCGAGCTGCACGGTAATGCGACTTACGCGCGCTGCCTCGGCTGCTCGCTGCGCATCGAACTGGCGGAACTCGAGCGCGAGTTCCAGGCGAGCGGCACGGTCGGCCCGTGCCAAGCGTGCGGCGGCATTGTGAAGTCTGCGACGATCTCGTTCGGTCAGCCGATGCCGGCGCTGCCGATGCAGCGCGCGCAGGACGAGACGATGGCTTGCGATCTGTTCATCGTGCTCGGCTCGTCGCTGTCGGTGTTTCCCGCCGCGGACTTTCCGCTGCGTGCGAAGCGCAACGGCGCGGCGCTCGTGATCGTCAATCGCGACCCGACCGAGATGGATGAGTTCGCCGACCTCGTGATTCACGCGGGCATCGGCGCGACGCTCGGTCACATCTTGCGATAGCGCTCGAATTCCGGCGTCGACTGCGATCGCCAGCCGTTGCCCTGCCGCTCGATGTACAGCACTGGCATGTGCTCCTTCGCGGCGAGCATCAGCCCTTCGTGCGGACCGAGCACGTTGAGCGCTGTCGCCCAACCATCCGCCAACGTGGTCGACGCCGCGATCACGACGACCGAGCCCGGCGCGCGGTCCAGCGGCTGTCGGGTGCGCGGGTCGATCGTGTGCGAATAGCGATGCCCATCGCGCTCGTAGTAGTCGCGATACTCGCCCGAGGTCGAGACCGACGCGCCGTTGAGCCACACGCCCGCGTACGGAGCACGCTGCGTGTCCACCGGACGCTCGATCGCGATGTGCCACGGATCGCCGTGCGCGTTGTGGCCGCGCGCGCGAATTTCGCCGCCAATGTCGATCATGAAATTCTCGGCGTGCAGCGCTTCCAGGCGCGCTGCCAGACGATCGACGGCGAAACCGGGCGCGATGCCGTTGAGATCGATCGACAACTCCGCGACGTCCTTGCGCAAAGCCGGCGGATCGAGCTGCACGTGCAGCTTGCGATAGCCGACCGATGCGCCGAGCTGCGCGAGCTGCTCGACGTTCGGCAGCACCTTGGGCTCGCCGGCCGGCCCGAAACCCCAGGCGGCCACCAGCGGCGCGACCGTTATGTCGAATGCGCCGCCTGACTTCTCGCTGATGTCGAGCGCGGCCTGCGCGAGCGCTGCGAGGTCGCCGGAAACTTCATACCACTGCGTGGAAGCGCTCGCATTGAACCGCGCGACTTCCGAATCGCTGCGATAGCCCGACATCGATCGGTCGATCTGCGCGAGCACGTCGTCGATCGTCGCGCGGAGCCGCGCGCTGTCGAGCGACACTGGCGGAGCGGCAACTTTGACGGTGTACGTCGTGCCCATCGTCGGGCCCGACAGCTCCAGCTCCTGGGGCGATCGTGCACAGGCTGCACAGAGCAGCATGCAGGAGAGAGCGAATATTTTTGCGCGGCGGCAGGACATGGCTAGCCCGGCCGCCGTGATACTACGTTTAAGCGCTCATGTCAGCGTTGCAACGAATCCGGCCGCGACCGCTCGCATTCGCCGCTCGTGCTGTCCGGCAGCCGGTCTGCGCCCGGCGGGCGAGGTCCGGCCTCTGCGCAGGCGTGCGCGGGCCGCGCGGGCTCGACGGGCGCACGTTCCTCGTGCGCGGAGCGGTTCAGCAGGACCGCAACGAGAAAGCTCGCCGCAATCAAGCCGCCGCCCACGATGACACCTCGGTCCATTTCCGCCTTTCGTTCCATGCGCCCAATTTCAGACTGACTGTTGCGCCGGCGCCGGGAAGCAGGCCGGAGAGGCGTCAGAATAGTGAAGGCCGGCCGGGTCGTGACGTGTCCTTTGGTGCAGGTCTAAACTTGGGCTATGGATAAGACACCCTTCCACGGCTGGCGCCGCGTCGCGACTCTCGTTGGCATCCTGGCAATCTGTGCCGGAACCACCACTTCGAACCGTTCCTGCAGCGGTTTCGGCAGCTCCAACAATGGCGGCGATGGCGGCGACGACCCGACCTTCGTCGCGACGTTGCAGGTGCAGGACACCCAGGGCAACGTCACCGACAGCTTTCAGCGCCAGGAGCTGATCCAGATGATCCTGACCGTGCGCAACCGCCGGGACACCACCGAGACCATCGACTTCACCGACTCGCGCACGTCCGACTTCGTGGTCGTGCGCGCGAACACCGACAACGTCGTATGGCAGCTCTCGAAAAAGTCGGCAGCACCGTCGCAGACGCCCACCACACTCAGTTTCGCCCCGGGCGAATCCAAGACGTTCACTACGACCTGGGATCAGATCGATGACAGCGGCGACCAGGTCCGCACCGGCACTTACGAAGCCCGCGGCGTGCTGGTGTTCGACGGCTTCGATTCCCGTCCGTTGCGCGCCAGCCAGCAGGGATCGCCGCTCGAGAGTTTCACCATCAACTGACGATGGCGCAGTCGCTGCATCACGAGCACATCGTCAGGATCAACGATCCAGCGAACGCCGCCGGCGCCTGGCTCACACGCGCGCAGCTGTGGGCCGGCTTGCAACACACCGTGCTCGCGCCCGAGCTGCTCGACGAATCGATCGATTCCGCGTCGATCGAGGAAATCGTGCCGGGCAGGTTGCGCCGTGAGATCCGTCGTGGCCGCTGCGCGATCAACGACGAGGTCGAGCTGGTGCCGAACGAATCGTTGCGCATCCGCGCCGACGCCGCCGGCGCTTTCGCCGGCAGCACGCTGACGATCCGCATCGAAGAGCCGGCGCCGGAGATGCTGTTCGTGCGCTTCACGTACGACCTTTGCGGGTTGGAGGAAGTGCGCGACGAGCAGGAAGACACAGCGCGCTGCTCGGCGTATCACGATTCGGACGTCGAGCGCATCCGGCAGGTCCGCCGCTTCGCGATGCATGGATTGTCGGGCTGAAGCCCGACCTACAGCCTGCCAACGAGCACAGCTGCAGGGAATTCTGCAAGAACGGCCGCAACTGAGACGGTGCCGTCGATTGCGATGTCGCGGTCGGTGAGTACATCCGTCATGCGCGCCGCCGCAGCGCTGATTCTTGTGTCCGCCCACACCTGGTCGCCGAGCGGCAGCTCGTTGACGGCATCCATCAGCTTCGCGGTCCAGCGCGGCACGATCACGATGCAGCTGCGGCCTTCGTGCGTGCGAGCGAAAGCGAAAACGTGTTCCTTGCGCGCGCCTTCGACTTGCAGTGCTTGATAATCGCCGCGTGCAAACAGCTCTGGATCGTCACGTCGCAGCTGCAGGAGTTTCCGGATCACGTAGAGCTTGCTCGCAGCGCCGTCCTGCTCCCACAGCAGCCCGCGCGGCGATCCTTGCAGTCGGTCGATGACGTCGAGATGCGCGGCCGCGGCGTTGAAATCGACGCGGCGACGGTTGTCGGGATCGACCAGCGTGAGCGCGGTCAGCTCGGTGCCCTGGTAAAAGTCCGGGAGACCGGGCGAGGTGATCTTGAGCACGGTCTGCGCGAGCGAGTTGATGCGTCCGAAGAACGCCACGGTCGCGGCGAGCGACTGAAAATCCTTGAGGAACGCGCTGCGCTCCGGATCGGCAAGGAGCTCGCCCACGAAATCACCGAGTGCCTTCTCATACTCCGCGTTCGGTGCGATCCACGAGGTCGAGCGCTTGGCCTCGCGAGCAGCCTTGATCATGTACGCCTGCAACCGCTCGGTGAGCACCGCGAGATCCTCGGTCGGCGACCACACGCCGAGCAGCGTTTGATATAGCAGATACTCGTCGTCACGATCCGGCGCAGGATCGTCGCCGATGTGTCGACGCTTGCTGCGGTTCAATCGCGCCCAGCGCGCGAGATGCAGCTTCCACAGATCCGGTAGCTCGCTGAGCACGGCGATGCGCGCACGGACGTCTTCGCTGCGCTTCGTGTCGTGCGTCGAGGTCGCGAGCATCGTGTGCGGCCAGGCCCGCGCGCGCTCCGCGTTGGACTGATGCAACGCTGACGACGGCGTGCCGAACCGGCCCGGATCGTTGCCGACCTCGTTCAGACACACCAGTCGGTTGTAGCGATAGAGCGCGGTATCTTCGACGCCCTTGGCCGCAACCGGCGAAGTGACCTGCTGGAACTTCATCGCGTATTCCAGCATCGCGCGTCGCGTCGACTCGGACTTGCCTTCGCTGCGCTCGCCGAGCAGCACGTCGCGCAGGAAGTCGAACACGCTGAGCTCGACGCCGGCACTGCGCTTGCGCGCGACGTTCACGGCCCAGTTCACGAGGCGTCGATCCTCGTCGCTGACGCCGCGATGCGAAACATAGGTGCGGTAGACCGGAAAGCACGCGATCACTTCACGAATGGCTTCACGAATCCCGGCGCGCGTGAAGTCTGCCGTGTGCCGGTCCAGCTGCGCGATGCGATCCAGTTGTGTCGCGAGCACTTCGATCTCCGCAGCGAGCGAGGCGCGCATGACGAGCCGCCGGCTCTCATAGGCAATCTGCTCGAACGTCGCATCGGATTCGGTGAACTGCCGGTAGCGGCGCGTCATCCGCGTTTCGTATTCGTTGCACACGAGCCAGCTGGTGGTCAGCGCAGCGAACTCGTAGCCGGTCGTGCCCCGCACCGGCCAGGTCTCCGGCAGGCGCTCGTAGGGCGCGAGAATCTTCTCGACCACGACATACAGCGGTTTCGTCTGCAGCCGCTGCAAATACGCCTGCGGATCGTACAAACCGTCGACGTGATCGATGCGCAGGCCGTCGATCATGCCGCGCTCGATGAGCTCGAAGATCAGCTTGTGCGTGCTGTCGAACACGCCCGCCTCGTCCATGCGCAAGGCAGCCAGGTCGTTGACGTCGAAGAAGCGCCGGTAGTTGATCTCGTCGACCGCGACACGCCAGTACGACAGTCGATATGCCTGCGCATCGAGCAGCGCATCGAGAGCATCGAAGCTGCGCGGATCGCCCGGCGTGCCATTGAGACGCGCAACCGTGGCCTCGATGTACTGCTGAATCTCCGGGCTGCGCTCCAGCAGACGCACGAGCCGCCGCTTGTGCGCCTCCTTGTCGCGATAGCGGATGGCGATCGAATCTTCGCTCGTATCGCTGCGCGCCGGCAGATTGCCGAACGCATTCAGCAGACTCTCGAAGTCGGCGCGATGCGGATCGTCCTCGGCAAACAGTGTGGCCGGGATCGGCGACTGCGCGAAGATTCGCGGGTACTCGCGCGGGTCGATCGGCAACAGGTGCTCGTGATAGCGAATCGACAGGCTGCCGGCCGTCGGATCGAGCTGCAGTCGCAACTCGCCGCGCTCGAGTACGGCGCCGTAGACGTCGCCGAGAATCGGCACGAGCACGCGATCGCGCATCGACGGGCGAGTCGCACGCCAGTCGATGTCGAAGTGATGCGCCGAGCGCGCCGCCGGGCCGTTCTCCAGCACGTCGAGCCACCAGACGTTGTCGTCGCCCATCACGCCGAGATGATTCGGCACGATGTCGACGATCAGCCCCATGCCGTGCTCGTGCAGCGTCGCGACCAATGCTGCGAAGTCTTCCGGCGTGCCGAGCTCCGGATTGAGACGCGTGTGATCAGTGACGTCGTAGCCGTGCATGCTGCCGGGCCGGGCCTTGAGGATCGGCGAGGCATAGACATGACTGATGCCCAGCCGCGCGAGATAGGGAACGACGCGGCCCGCGTCAGCGAAGGTGAATTCGCGATTGAACTGCAGCCGGTAGGTAGCGCGCGGAATATTCACAGCTCATGACGGGACGCGCGGCTGCGGGAATTCGAACAGCGCCATCGATCGTCCTTCCACCGCGTAGGTATCGCCCGGCGCGAATACGCGCTCGTCGCCATCGAACGCCGCGTTCTTCGTATCCATTCGCAATTGCCAGCGCGCGTCCTCCGGTTGCGCCGGCACCTTGAACTCCACCGTCTCGTAGTGCGCGTTCACCAGCACCAGAAAATCGGTATCCACGATCGTGCGACCGCGCTCGTCGCGCTCGTCCAGTCCGCGGCCGGATAGAAACACGGCGAGACTGCGCGCAAAGCCGTCGCGCCACTGCTCGTCCGACATCTGGGTCCCGGCAGGATCGAGCCAGACGATGTCGCGGACGTTCTCGCCGCGAATCGCGCCGTTCTGGAAAAACTTGCGCCGCCGGAACACACGGTGCTCCTGGCGCAGACGGATCAAGTTGCGCACGAACTCGAGCAGCTGGGCGTCTTCCTCGCCGATCTCCCACGGTTGCCAGGTGAGCTCGTTGTCCTGGCAGTAAGCGTTGTTGTTGCCTTGCTGCGTGCGACCGACTTCATCGCCGGCGAGCAGCATCGGCACGCCTTGCGACAAGAGCAGGGATGCGAGCAGGTTGCGGCTCTGGCGCAGCCGCAGCGCGCGAATCTCCGGGTCGTCCGTCGGCCCCTCGACGCCGCAGTTCCAGCTGCGGTTGTGATTCTCGCCGTCGCGGTTGTCGTCCTTGTTCGCGTCGTTGTGCTTCTCGTTGTAGCTCACGAGGTCGCGCAGCGTGAAGCCGTCGTGCGCGGTGACGAAGTTGACGCTCGCATACGGCCGGCGGCCGCTGTGCTCGTACAGATCGCTCGAACCGGCCACGCGGTAAGCGAGATCGCCGATCAGCCCGCCCTCGCCTTTCCAGTAATCGCGAATCACGTCGCGATACTTGCCGTTCCATTCGGTCCAGCCGACCGGGAAGCGTCCGACCTGGTAGCCGCCTTCGCCGAGGTCCCACGGCTCCGCGATCAGCTTCACCTGCGAGATCACCGGGTCCTGATGAATGATGTCGAAGAACGCACCCAGACGATCGACCTCGTGCAGCTCGCGCGCCAGCGCCGATGCGAGGTCGAAGCGGAAGCCGTCGACGTGCATCTCGGTGACCCAATACCGCAAGCTGTCCATGATCATCTGCAGCACGCGCGGATGCTGCATGTTCAGCGTGTTGCCGCAGCCCGTGTAGTCCATGTAGTAGCGCGGATCGTCGTGCAGCAGCCGATAGAACGCGGCGTTGTCGATGCCGCGAAAACTCAGCGTCGGCCCGAGGTGATTGCCTTCGGCCGTGTGGTTGTAGACGACGTCGAGAATCACCTCGATGCCCGCCGAGTGCAGCGCCTTCACCATCGTCTTGAACTCGCGGTCCGCCTGCAGCGACGACGAGTAGTCCTGATGCGGCGCGAAGTAGCCGATCGAGTTGTAGCCCCAGTAATTGCGCAGGTCTCTCTCGACCAGGTGCCGATCGTTGAGAAACCAGTGCACCGGCATCAACTCGACCGCGGTAACGCCCAGCTTCTGCAGATACTCGATGACCGGCGTCGTGCCGAATCCCGCATAGGTACCGCGATACTGTTGCGGCACCTGCGGGTGCAGCTTGGTGAAGCCGCGCACGTGCGCCTCGTAGATGATCGTGTCGTGCCACGGCGTGCGCGGATTGCGATCGTCGCCCCACGAGAACGCCGGATCGATGACCTGGCATTTCGGCATGCCGCTCGCGTTGTTGCGTCGATCCTGCGACAGGTCGGCGCGCTGGCTGCCGATGCGATAACCGAAATGCGCATCGCTCCACGCGAGCGAGCCGACGATCGCCTTCGCGTACGGATCGAGCAGCAGCTTCTGCGGATTGAAGCGATGGCCCTGTTGCGGCTGATAAGGACCGTACACGCGATAGCCGTAGAGCTGGCCGGGCCGCGCTTCGGGCAAGTAGCAATGCCAGACCTGATCGGTCTGCTCGCGCAGCGGGATGCGCTGCAGCTCGCGCCGCCCGCGATCATCGAACAGGCACAGCTCGACGCCTTCCGCATGCTCCGAGAACAGCGCGAAGTTGACGCCTTGGCCGTCCCACGTCGCACCTTGCGGAAAGGGTTTACCGGGCCAGACGGAGGTGATCGGACTGGGCATTCGTGCTCATGAAGTGAGCGTGCTGAGCCGCGAGGCTGAGATGCGCGGCACGTCGATCCGCGATCTCTTCGCTGCTCAACCGCTTGACGATCTCGCCGACGCGGCGGGGCGTGCCCAGGTCGCTCCAGCCGCAGGGCGGCACGCGCAGCACGCACAGGTCGGCGGCGCGGCCTTCGAGGAGATCGCGGGAAAAATCGAGCTCGGGTAAGCGGTCATACAAGGCGAGGAGCGCGGGCCAGCTGCCCGTGGGCGAGCCGGCGTTCTGGCCTTTCGCGAGGCCGACCTGCATCTCCATCACCAGCGGCGCGAACCTCGGCATGTACAGGTCGAGCAGCGTGCGCGCCGCCGCGACCATGATGAAAGTGTTGCAGAGCCCGCCGGCATCGATGATCTCGCGCGCGACGGAATAGCCCGGCTTCTCGATGAAACGCGCCACGCTGTGGCCGCCGTGCGGATCGGGATCGCCGGGCAGGATGTAGCCGAGGTCGGTATCCGGCTCGTCGGGTTGCAGGCCCAGCAGCACGGGACGCTCGGCATCGCGAGCGAGGCGTTCGAGTGCTTGCAGCAGGGCGCGGTTGAGGACGTCCTCGTCGCGCACGTAATGATCGGCGGGCAGCAGGACCACCTGCGCCTCGGGGTCTTTCGCCAGGATGTGCAGCAGCGAGTAAAGAATACCGATGCCGGTGCCGAGATTACGCGGCTGGACGATTACGTTGGCGTCATCCAGGGCTTCGACCAGCAGCGGGCACTCGGTCCACCACTCGCGGTGTTGCTGGGCGACGATGGTGCAGACCCGGTCCAGGGCGACCACCCTCTGGGCGCGCGCGATAGCATCTTCCAGAAGCGAATGTCCACCGTGTAGCGAGCAATATTGCTTCGGAACCGAGGTGCCGCAGGGCTTGGTAGTCAGTGCACGCAGCCGGCTACCGTCGCCGCCAGCCAGCACCAGGGACCACACATGTCGCGCCTCGGGCACGGTCGCCTCCCATCTCCAAACTGATGTTATCGTTGTCGCCTGCTGGCGCCGCCCCGTAAATACCCGGCAAACGCTACGGGTTCCCTGGAACTGCGCCGACCCGAATTCATTGCGTAGTGCCTCCTTTTTTCTTGGTCCTGAGTGACGGAGAGATCGGCTTCGGATGACGACCGGTGAGCAAATACAAGGACGCGGCAAGCCCGTGACTGGACGCGGCTACTGGCTGCTGGCGCTCGCGATCGTCTTCAGCTGCGTGGCCGCAGCGACTGCGTCGCGTCCGGCGACGGATGCCAAGGGTACGCCTCGTTACCGCTTCGATGGTAATACCGTGCTCGATCTCGCCCGCCGCACGGCGAGCGCCGCGTTCGTGCCGAAGCGCCTCGAGAACCCGGCGTTGCAACAATTGACCTACGATCAGTACCGCGACATCCGCTTCAATCCCGACAACGGCATCTGGCGCAACGAGCAAGTGCCGTTTCGCGTCGAGTTGTTCCCCGCCGGGTTCCTGTTCCAGACCCCGGTCGCCGTTTCCATCGTCGACGGCGGGCTGGCGAGCGATCTCGTGACAGCGCCGAATACGTTCGAGCTCGGCGGCTCCGTCGCAAAGACGCTGGCGAACCAGACGTTGCCGCTGTCAGGCTTCCGCGTGCGCACCCGCATCAACTCGCGCTCGGTGTGGGACGAGTTCATGGTCTTCCAGGGCGCGTCGTACTTCCGCGCGGTTGCACGCGACACGCTCTACGGGTTGTCGGCGCGCGGCCTGGCGGTGCGTACGGCGCATCCGACGGGTGAAGAGTTTCCGGCGTTCACGCACTTCTGGATCGAGCGGCCGTCGGCTAATGCCGCGTCGATCGTCGTCCATGCGCTGCTCGACAGTCCTTCCGTAGCCGGCGCGTACCGCTTCTCCGTGACGCCGGGCGTGGAAACGCTCATGGATGTCGACGTCACGCTGTTCCCGCGGGTCGCGCTCGACAACATCGGCATCGCGCCGTTGACCTCGATGTTCCTGTTCGACGAATCCGAGCGCGCGCGCATCGACGACTTCCGCGACGAGGTCCACGACTCGGACGGCCTGCAGATCGTGACCGCGCAGGGCGAGCGCGTCTGGCGGCCTCTGAAAAATCCTACGATGCTGCAGGTTTCCAGCTTCACTTCGCAGGCGCCGCGCGGCTTCGGCCTGGTGCAGCGCTCCCGCCGCGTTTCCGACTATCACGATCTCGAGGCGCATTACGAGGAGCGGCCGAGCGTGTGGATCGAGCCGACCAGCGACTGGGGCGCCGGTGCGGTGCAGTTGTTCGAGATTCCGACCAACAATGAAACCAATGACAACATCGTCGCGTTCTGGCGTCCTACCGCCGTGATTGCGGAAGGCAAGCCGTATCACTTGTCCTACCGCATGCGGTGGAACAAGCAGCCGAAGCTGACCCCGGCGCTCGGCAAAGTGACCTCGACGCGCACCGGCCCCAGCTTCGACGGCAAGCGCCGTATTTTCGTCGTGGAGTTCACCGGTACCGGCCGCGACATCGAAGGCTTGCGCATGGAACTCGGAACCTCAGCGGGCAAGATCAGCAACCAGGTATTGCAGCCGAGTCCGCTGACCAAGGGCGTGCGTGCCAGCTTCGAGCTGGAGCCGCCGGGCGGATCCGATGTCGCCGAGCTGCGGCTGCGCCTGCTGCGCGATGACAAGCCTGTCAGCGAAACTTGGCTCTTCCGATGGACATCCAGCTGAAAACCGCGCCGCTGGAAGGCCGCGACGTGGTGCGCGGCGGCATGCCGTTCGAGCGGCCAGCCGACATGCCCGTGCAGGATCTGAGAACTGCACCGCCGGCGCAGAAGATCGGCGCGACGCCGCTGCGCGTGGTGTTCGCACGTCTGCTCGCAGCGCTCAGCACGCTCGGATTGGCGGGCTATGGCGTGTTCGAGATGCTCGGCATCGTCAGCTTCTCCAACATGACGGTGCTGCAAGGCGTGATGATCGTGTTCTTCTCGATCACGCTGCTGTGGATTTCCTTCGCCGCGGCCTCGGCGATCACCGGCTTCCTGATTCCGCCGCTGCGCTCGCCAGCCGCGCCGACCATCGCGGGCTCGCGGACTGCGCTGGTCATGCCGATCTACAACGAAGATCCCGCGCGCACGACCGCTGCGTTGTATGCGATGGCCGAAGCGCTCGCGCAGATCGACGCGGCCCGGCATTTCGAGATCGCGATCATCTCCGATTCGACCAATGCCGATGCGTGGATCCGCGAATCGCTCGCAGTCGATCAGCTGCGCCGCGACCTGCGCGAGACGATGCCTGTCTGGTACCGCCGCCGCTGGCACAACACGGGACGCAAAGCCGGCAACGTCGAGGATTTCGTCAAGCGCTGGGGCGCGCGTTACGACTACATGATCGTTCTTGACGCCGACAGCATCATGGCGCCGCAGACTCTGGTCGCGCTGGTCGCCCGCATGCAGGCCGATGCGCAGCTCGGCATCCTGCAGACGGTGCCGATGCTGATCGGTCACTGGAGCCTGTTCTCGCGCATCCAGCAATTCGCAGGCCGCGTGTACGGCAGCTCGATCGGCCGTGGCGTGGCCGCGTGGAGCGGCAACGAAGGCAACTTCTGGGGCCACAACGCGATCATTCGTGTCGCGGCGTTCGCGCAAGCCTGCGGACTGCCGCAGCTGCCGGGACGCAAGCCGTTCGGCGGTCATGTGATGTCGCACGATTTCGTCGAGGCCGCGCTGATGCGCCGCGCCGGCTGGAAAGTGCGCATGGCACCGGATCTCGGCGGCTCGTGGGAAGAGAGTCCGCCCTCGCTCGTCGACATCGCGATCCGCGATCGCCGCTGGGCACAGGGCAACATGCAGCACGCGAAGATCGTCGATGCGAAAGGCCTGGCGGTGACGAGCCGCGCGCACTTCATCATCGGCATCATGAGTTACTTGTCGTCGCCGCTGTGGATGATGCTGCTGCTCGTCGGCTTCGCGCTGACCCTGCAGGCGACACTGATCCGTCCCGAGTACTTCAGCCGCAGCTTCCAGCTGTTCCCCGACTGGCCGCGGTTCGATGCGCCGCGCATGACCGCGCTGTTCATCTACACGATGGTCGTGCTGTTCACGCCGAAGATCCTTGGGCTGGTGCGCACGATATTCTCCAATCGCGCGCGCCGTGGTTGCGGCGGAATCATTGCGCTCGCCATCGGCGCAGTGGTCGAGACGATCCTGTCTGCGCTGTACGCGCCGATCATGATGCTGGTGCAGACCCAGCACATCATCGAGATCTTCACGGGTCGCGATTCGGGCTGGACTGCACAGCGCCGGCACGCGCACATGACGAGCTGGAGCGAAGCCTGGAATTTCCACTGGCCGCACCTCGTGATGGGCTTCGTGATCGGCGGCATCGCGTTTCTGATTTCGCCGACGCTGCTCGCCTGGCTGACGCCGACGCTCGCCGGTCTGTTCCTGGCGGTCCCGCTGTCCAAGATCAGCGGCAGCGTCAAGCTCGGTCGCTTCCTGAGCTGGTTCCGCGTGCTGCGCACGCCGGAAGAAAAGCACGTGCCGCCTGTGATCCGGCGGCGCGACGAGTTGTTGGCACATTCATCGTCGATACCGACGGACGGCTTGCGCTATATCGCGAGGAATCGGCAGGCGCGTTTCGCCCACGTGTCGGGCAACCTGCCGCGCCCGCAGGAAACCCGCGGACGCCCTGATCCGCATCGGCTGACGGCCGAGCGCAAGCTGGCCGATGCGAAAACGCTCAATGAAGTTCTTGCATGGCTGGGACCGGCGGAGCGCGTGCATGTCGCGGGGGATCCGCGGTTGTTGGAGAGGCTCTCGGAGTTGCCGGATACGTGAGAAGAAGAGTCGGGCTGAAGCCTGCTGCGCAGGGATGCGCGAATGGCGCGGGCGCAGGATGCGCTGGAGCGGCCGACCTACAGCGCAGCCAACGGAACTTTGAGCTGCCTTCCAACCTTGCGGTCGGATGCCTTCCCCTTCTTTTCTTGGCGCCGTTCGTGCGCGCGGCGAAACGCTGTTTCGCGTCTGGGCGCCGCAGGCGCGTGCCGTCGAAGTCGTGTTCGAGGAATCGCAGGAGCGGCCGCTGGCGTTGAAGCGCGACTCGGATGGCTACTTCACTGGCGCAACTTCCGCGGGCGTCTCTCTCTATAAGTACCGCGTCGACGGCACCGGGCCGTGGCCCGATCCGTGCTCGCGCTTTCAACCGCAGGGCGTGCATGGCCCCTCGCTGATCGTCGATCCCACTGCGTTCAAGTGGAGCGACGCGCAGTGGCGCGGCGTGCGCTTGCCCGGGCAGGTCATTTACGAACTGCACATCGGCACCTTCACGCCGGAAGGCACGTTCGACGCCGCCGCCGAAAAGCTGCGCTACCTGCGCGAGCTCGGCATCACGATGATCGAGGTGATGCCGGTTGCGGAATGTCCCGGCCGCTGGAACTGGGGCTACGACGGCGTCCAGCTGTTCGCTCCGTATCATGTTTACGGCGATCACGAGGCGCTGAAGCGATTCGTCGATCGCGCCCACGCGCTCGGGCTCGCGGTGATTCTCGACGTCGTCTACAACCACCTCGGGCCGGACGGCAACTACCTGAAGTGCTTCAGCCCGCACTACTTCAGCACGCGCCACAAAACCGAATGGGGCGAAGCGCTGAACCTCGACGACGAGCTGGCGCAGGGCACGCGCGATTTCATTCTTGGCAACGTGCGTCATTGGCTCGAGGAATTCCATCTCGACGGGCTGCGGCTCGACGCGACGCAATCGATCTTCGACGACAGCAGCCCGCATATCCTGCAGGAAATCACACGTGTCGCGCGGGACTCGGCGCAGCCGCGCTCGATCGTCGTGATTTCGGAGAACGAGCCGCAGCAGGCCCAGCAGCTCCTGCCGCCGGAGCGCGGCGGCTTCGGGCTCGATGGCATGTGGAACGACGACTTCCATCACGCCGCGAAGGTTGCACTCACCGGCACGCGCGATGGCTACTTCAGCGACTACACCGGGCGCGCACAGGAATTCGTCGCGTGCGTACGCCGTGGATTCCTCTATCAAGGCCAGTGGTATCCGTGGCAGAAGAAGACACGCGGCCAAGCGGCTCATGGAGTGCCGCCGTGGGCGCTGATCACCTTTCTGCAAAACCACGACCAGGTCGGCAACACGTTTCTCGGCGATCGCGTGCATGCAGAGGCCGCGCCTGGCCGCTATCGCGCGCTGATGGCACTGACGCTGCTCGGACCGCAAACGCCGATGCTGTTCATGGGCCAGGAATTCGCCGCTTCCGCGCGCTTCATGTTCTTTGCTGATCACCACGCTGAGCTCGCGGCGCTGGTCCACAAAGGTCGGCGCGAGTTCCTCAGCCAGTTTCGCGCGTTCGCGGACGAGGCCACGCAGCAACTGGTCCCGGCACCGCACGAGGAGTCGACCTTCCTCGGCTCGAAGCTGGACTGGAGCGAGACTCAGAGCCACGCCGAGGCGCTCGCGTTCCATCGCGATCTGCTGCAGCTGCGCGCCTGTGATCCGGTGATCTCGCAGCAGGACCTGGCGAAGATCGATGCTGCCACGTTGTCGGAACACGCATTCGTATTACGCTGGCTCGACGCAGAGCACGGTGACCGGCTGCTCGTGGTCAACCTCGATCGCGAGTTGCCGCTGACCGCGCCGGCCGAGCCGCTGCTCGCTCCGCCGCACGGTGCGACGTGGCAGCTGTTGTGGTCGAGCGAGGATCCTCGCTACGGCGGCCACGGCGTGGCGATGGCGGTTGCGGATGACGGCCTGGGCGAATGGCGGCTTCCCGCGCAGAGCGCGGTCCTGCTGGTCGAGGGCCAGTCGTGACCGACGCGATCCAGGGTCGGCAGCTCGTTCTGCGCTGGGACCGCGATCGCGATCCGCTCGAGCTGCGACGTCGCGAGTGGCTGGTCACGAACGGGCTCGGCGGTTACGCCTCGGGCACGATCGCGGGCATTCCGACGCGCAAGTATCACGGCCTGTTCGTGCCGAACCTGGCGGCGCCGAAGGGTCGGCACATCATGATTTCGCGCTGCGACGAATCCGTGGTCACACCGACGCGCCGGCTGCATCTCGGCGGTGCGGAGTTCGAGCACGAGCGATTCGTCGGCGAGTCGCATCGCTATCTGCAGGAATTCCGGCTCGATCATCGCATCGCGGTGTGGACGTTCGAGCTCGACGATGCCGTGCTCGAAAAATCCATCGTGATGGTTCACAACCAGAACACGGTGTGCGTGCAGTATCGTCTGCTGCGCGGCGAGCGCCTGAACCTGCAGGTGCGGCCGTTCGTGGCGTTTCGGCGCAGCGACGAGACGCCGCCGAGCACGCCAGGCGACGCGTTCGTCGTCGAAGTGCGGCGCGGGCGGCACGAGATCCGACATGCGAGCAGTCCGTTGATCCTGCGCGTGCAGCTGCAGCCCGGGCCGACGATGTTCATGACCGACGAGCGCGACGAGCATCAGTTCGTGTATCGGGTCGAGCGCGACCGCGGCGATCCGGCCTTCGACAGCGCGTTCAGTCCGGGATACTTCGCTGCGGAGCTGGCGGCAGATCGGCCGGTGGTGTTCGTAGCATCCACACATACCTGGGACCGGCTGGATTTCGACGCGACCGAAGTGTTCGATGCCGAGCGGCGGCGCCTCGATGGGCTGCTCGCGCTCGCCCCGCAGTTCGAAGGCGATGCGTTCGCCGAACAGCTGACGATGGCAGCGGATCAGTTCGTCGTGCTGCCCGGCAGCCGCGTCGAAGAAACCATCATGGCGCAGGCGGAAGGCAGCGAGCTGCGCAGCATCTACGCGGGCTATCACTGGTTCGGCGACTGGGGCCGCGACACGATGATCAGCCTCGACGGCCTGACGCTCGCGACCGGTCGCTATCGCGAAGCAGGCGCGATCCTGCGTACGTTTTCCCATTACGTGCGCGATGGGCTGTTGCCGAACCTGTTTCCGGAGGGCGAGCGCGAGGCGCTGTATCACACGCTCGATGCGACGTTGTGGTACTTCCACGCGATCGCGCGGTACGTGGAAGTCACCGGCGACCGCTCGATCCTGCCACAACTGTTTCCGGTGCTCGCGTCGATCGTCGAGCATCACCTCGCCGGCACGCGCTTCACTATTCGCGTCGACCCGGCGGACGGGCTGATCGCGGCGGCGGCCGAGGGGTATCAGCTCACGTGGATGGATGCGAAGGTCGACGACTGGGTCGTGACGCCGCGTCGAGGCAAGCCGGTCGAGATCCAGGCGCTCTGGTACAACGCGCTCAAGTTGATGGCTGCGTGGGGCGAGGAACTCGGTGTCGAGCATCGGTCGTATGCCGCACACGCCAATCGCGCGCGCGAGACGTTCAACGAGCGTTTCTGGAACGCGCGCAGCGGCTGCCTGTACGACGTCATCGACGGGCCGAACGGCGACGATGCGAGCATCCGCCCGAATCAGGTGTTCGCAATCTCGCTGCCTCATCCGATTCTGTACGAGCGCTACTGGGAGCCGGTGATCGACACGGTTCGCAATCGACTGCTGACCGCATACGGACTACGCACACTCAGCGCCGAACATCCCGACTACAAGGCGCACTATCGTGGCGACCTGCGCTCGCGCGATGCGGCCTACCACCAAGGCACTGTCTGGCCGTGGCTGATCGGCCCGTACATCGAC
Source organism: Steroidobacteraceae bacterium (assembly GCA_035493235.1). Classification (GTDB taxonomy): domain Bacteria; phylum Pseudomonadota; class Gammaproteobacteria; order Steroidobacterales; family Steroidobacteraceae; genus Steroidobacter. The sequence continues at coordinate 9,304 of DATJIP010000027.1, read as the reverse complement.
GCGTATCTGCGCGTGCACCCCGACCGCCTGGGCGCACGCCAACTGCTGCGCGCATTCCCCGAACATCTCTACGAAGCCGGCATCGGCAGCATCAGCGAAATCTTCGACGCCGAGGATCCCTACACCCCCGGCGGCTGCATCGCGCAAGCGTGGAGCATCGCCGAAGTCCTGCGCGCCTGGCTGCGCACCCGCTAGCGGACGGTGCCGGGGGAAGAAAGCAGCTCATAACTCAGCACTGCAACATCTAGTGATGCTGTGCTGCTGAGTTATAGCCCGTTTTTTTGCCCCGGCACCGTCTGAGGAACCTTGCACTCACTGCGCCGTTTCGAACACGAGACGAATTCAAAGGAGTGCACCATGGCGCGATCGACTAATACTTCTGGCCGCAGCACCGATGCGCCGCGCGACGCGATCGCGCTGTTGAAGCAGGACCACCGCACGGTGTCCCAGCTGTTCGAAGAGTTCGAGAAAGCGGACGACGAAGAGCAGTCCGCGATCGCGCAGCGCGTCTGTCAATTGCTGACAGTGCATGCGCAGATCGAGGAAGAGATTCTGTATCCGGAGGCGAAGGAAGCCTTCGGCGGCGAGGAAGAGAGCGAGGACCTGGTGAACGAAGCCGAGGTCGAGCACGGTTCGGCGAAGGAACTGATCGCGAAGATCGAAGCGATGTCGAGCGACGACGAGCACTTCAAAGCGACCGTGACGGTGCTCGGCGAGTACATCAAGCATCACGTCAAGGAAGAGGAAGGCGAGCTGTTCCCGCAGCTGAAGAAAACCGATCTCGACCTGAAGGAGATCGGCAGCCGGCTCGCGGACCGCAAGTTCGCGCTGATGGATCAGCTCGGCATCGAGGACCAGGAACCGGCGCAGCCGCGTAAGCGGGCCGCAGCGAGCCGCGGCGGTTCGCGCTCTAAGTCCAGCCGAGCACGATCAGGCAGCCGTGCCCGGCATTGACCGTATCCCGAAAATGACTCTCGCCAAGACGCAAAGACGCCAAGGTCCGAATTCCGGAATCTGACAGTTTCGAAATTCTTCTTGGCGCCCTGGCGACTTGGCGAGAGATCTTTCTTATATCTCGTTCCTTCGCGCAAAGCCCGCGATGTACTCAGCGGCGCGGAAAGCCAGCGCCTGGATCGTCAGCGTCGGCTGACCGCGCCCCGAGGTCACCATGCTGCTGCCGTCGCACACGAACAGATTCGGGATGTCGTGCGAGCGGTGATAGCGATCGACCACCGACTTCGCCGGATCGTTACCCATGCGGCACGTGCCCAGCATGTGCACCGAGCTGGTCTGCGGCTTGATCGGCGAATTCGACACCTTGATCGCGCCCGCCGCATCCATGATCTCCGCAGCGCGGGCCTGCATGAACCGCATGAGCGCGAGATCGTCCGGGTGATCCTTGTAGGTAACGCGCATCGCGGGCATCCCCCACGCGTCCTTCAACTCCGGATCCAGCTCGACGCTGTTGGTCTCCAACGCCAGCGAGGTGCCGTGCGCCGCGCACTGCATCGTGCGCGGAAAATCTGCGAGGCGCTGCTTGTACGCACTGCCCCAGAGCTGCTCGTCGTCGGCGATCCGGTCCGCCCAGATGATCGGTTGCGGTCCGATGCGCGAGTCGATGCCACCGCCGCCATAGAAGCCGCGCTTCGGGTCGCTGTCGTAGAAATCGTGCACGATGCGCGAGCACTGCACGCTCTTGAACTCGTTGAGCTCATGCTCGAACGTCGCATGCGTGCGTGTCGTGAAATTCCACATCAGGTACTTGCCGACCAGACCGCTGGAGTTCGCGAGCCCCTGAGGGAACATGCTGTTCGCCGACATCAGCAGCAGACGCGGCGTCTCCGCGCCATTCGCTGACACCACGACCGCCCTCGCCTTCTGCAATCGCTCGCGCTGGTCGCTATCGAAGTAACGCACGCCGCTCGCGCGTCCGTTCTTGTCGGTGACGACCTGCACCACGTAGCTTTCTGAGCGGACTTCGCAGCGCCCGGTCGCTTCGGCCTCCGGAATCATCGTCGTCAGCGTCGACGCCTTCGCACCGACTTCGCAGCCGTGGCCATGACAGAAGCCACAGTGAATGCACGCAGGCCGGCCGCGGTATGGCTGCGAGTTGATCGCGAGCGGCGCGGGAAATGGATGCAGGCCGAGCTTGCGCGCACCGCGCTCGAGCAGCACGCCCGACGATTTCACCGGCAACGGCGACATCGGGTATGGCTTGGATCGCCACGGATCGAACGGACTCGCGCCCGCCAACCCGCTCACGCCGACTTCCCACTCCACCTTCGTGTAGTAAGGCTCCAGCTCGGCATAGTCGATCGGCCAGTCGGCAAACCCCGTACCGGCGATCGGCCCGAGACGCGAGCACTCGTCGAAGTCGCATTCGTGCAAGCGCCAGTAATTCGCCGTGTAGTGCGCGGTGCTACCGCCGACCGTGCGCGCGTAGTACAGATTCGGCCGCACCAGGTTGCGCTCGCCGCGCTTCGCATGATCGTCGCGAAACGTCTGCGGACTCTTCACGACGTCGTTGATCAGCCCGGCGCTGAACCAGTTCTTGAGCTCGTCATGCTGGAAATCGGCCAGCGTATGCCGCGGCCCCTGCTCGAACACGACGACGGAAAACCCTGCCTGCGACAGCTCGCGCGCGATGACGCCGCCGGCGGCGCCGGACCCGACGATCGCAAAATCGACGGTCTCGGAGAGACGAAAAGTCTTGGTCATGATTTCGATACGACTTCGATCTTGAACCCGGGATAGTCCCGGTCGTAGTAGCCGAAAGGCGGCGTGAAGATGTGCTGGTCCTGGAAGCCCAGCAGCTTCCAGCCGATGCCGTCGCGATTACCGCCGTACTTAGGCATCGCGAACATGCCGACCAGCGTCAGCAGCCGCACGCGCTCGAAGAACGGCGTGCGGTCCACCTGCTTCAGGAACGCGATCTGTTGCTCGTTACTGAGCGCCGCGAACGATCCCGCATCCGGATGCTGCGCCTGGCAGCGCAGACGGAATGCGGCAAGCTGACTGCGAAAGTCCGGCGCCATGCGTCCGAAGAACGTAGCGAGCGCCCGATCGATGAACAGCGCCACGCCCGCTTCGCGCGCACCCGGGGTGTCATCGGTCGGAATGATCTGCGCCGTGATCGCGTCGACGTCGGCGAGCTCCGCTCGGCTCAGGAACGACGTGTTCAGCGCGCCCGCTTCCCGTGCCTCGTGCGCATCGTGCGCCGCCTGTGCGACCTTCGACAGATCGAGCGTCAACCACGCACCGCCGAGCGCGCCGCCGGCGACGCGCAGGAACGTGCGCCGTGAAAGTCCATCGTTACGAGTCGTGTTCACAGGTCCTCCATGCGGGTAATCGGAATGAGCTGCAGGTTCACGACACGGATTCTCGACACGCACGCAGCAAATTCCGTCATGTCCCGTAGGTACATTGCGGGCACTGCCCGCTTGTGCGCAGCCCCGCAACGGCAGGCGAGTGCCCTCGCTTTCGGCCGGGCGGATTGCGTCAGCGAGCGGACGAATTGCGCCACGCGGCAGTGCGATTTTGCTGGAACATTTACGCGAGGTTGCTCCTTAAAGGATCGCCCCACGGAGACGAACCCCATGCCCACAGAACCTCGCGCCGGCTCGAGCCGGACGAAAAAAACTGCTGCACCCTCCGCGCAACCTGCCACGGCGGATACAGAGGTCACCGCGACGCAACTGGAGCGCCGCGAGATTCCCTCGTTCTCGGAGAGTCGCGAAGCGCGTATCGCAGAAGCAGCGTACTGGCGCGCCGAGCGCCGCGGTTTCGGCGGCGGTCAGGAGCTCGACGACTGGCTCGCCGCGGAGAAGGAAGTGGACGAGGAACTCGCAACCAGGCAGACACGCCGCGATCGCGAGTGAAGCCCTCGGTTGCTGACGACTCCGCTGCGTAATTCCCGCTGCTGGCATTTCGCGTCCGCGACTTCATAGTCGTGGGCGCATGAACGTACTTCTCACGGGTGCGAGCGGCTTCATCGGCAGTCACCTCGCCCGCGCGTTGCGCGCCGCGGAGTACGTCGTCATCGAATCACGCCGCGACCTCGACGCGCGTACGGCGGCCGTGCAGGCCGATTTCACTCGTGACTTGTCAGCGCGCGAGTGGCTGCCGAAGCTCAGAGGCGTCGATGTAGTCATCAACGCCGTCGGCATTCTGCGCGAGCACGGCAATCAAACGTTCGAGCGCATTCACAAGCGCGCGCCCCAGGCGCTGTTCGCTGCGTGCGTCGCCGCCGGGGTACGGCGCGTCATACAGATTTCCGCACTGGGCGCCGATCTGGGCGTGACCCGCTATTTCGTGAGCAAGCGCGCAGCGGACGACTATCTCGCAACCTTGCCGCTGGACTGGACCATCGTGCGACCTGCGATGGTCTTCGGCCCTGGCGGCTCCAGCGCTCGCTTGTTCGAGCGACTGGCGCACATGCCTGTCGTGCCGTTACCCGGACGCGGCGAGCAGCGCATGCAGCCGATTCACATCGACGATCTCACGGAAGCCATCGTGCGCATCCTCGGCGATGCAACGACCAGTCGCACGCGCATCGATCTGGTCGGCCCGCAGTCACTGAGCTTGCGCGAGTTGCTGGCCTCGTTGCGTGCCGCGATGCATCTGAGCCCGCCGCGATTTCTGCCGATCCCGATGCCGCTCGTGCGAGTCGGCGCCCGCGTCGCAGGCGTGAGCGCGATGTCACCGCTTGATAGCGAGACGTTATCGATGCTGGAAGCGGGCACCAGCGGCGATCCGGCGGCGACCAGACTGTTGCTCGGACGCGAGCCACGCTCAGTGGCCCCCGCGACGTCTCAATGAACCGCGCGTGAGGAAGCTTGCGACGACCCCGGATCTGGTTGCGTCGTGTGCATAGTCGCGAGGCATTCGCGCACGGTCGCAACCAGCTGCCCGCCCGTGTACGGCTTGTCGAGCCAGCCCAGCGGATGGGCGCGTTCGGCAAGCCGACGCGTCGCCGGATCGGCGTGCGCGCTGGCGAAGATGCAGCGGATGCCCAATCGCTCGTAGAGGACGATCGCCGCTTCCACGCCGTCGGCGACGCTCGCCAAGCGAATATCCATCAGCACGAAGTCGGGATGCTCGCGCTCGGCGATGTCGAGCGCCTCCGCAGCGGTCGTCGCCAGCCCGACGCATTCGATGCCGACTGAGCGCAGCTGCAGCTCGCAATCGACTGCGACGAAATACTGGTCTTCGACGATGAGTACGCGGGGCGTCATGGACATTTCTTCGATCGTCCCTGTGGATCAGAGTCAAGAACCGCCGCGCGCTGCAATTGTTCCAGTTTGTTGCCACGCCATGCGCACGTGTGCGAGATCGGATTACGCACCAGTGCGGATGACTGCGCTATTCGAACCGCGGCGGAAGCGGAGGCGTTCCAGATAGGAGATGAGCGCAGCAGTTTCCGCATCGGCACGCAGGCACTCGCACGCGACCGCCCCGTGGCCGCTGGTCAAGTGCGCGGTTGCGCACTGGAGCAGCGATCAGGCGGCGACGATCGGCGCAGCGCTCGCGTTCTACTGCGCGTTCTCGATCGCGCCGCTCCTCGTCATTCTGCTCACCGTTGCGGGCTGGATCGTCGGAGCAGAAGCGGCCTACGGACATCTCAGCGTGCAGCTCACCGCGCTGTTCGGCAAATCCACTGCCGATATTCTGCTCGAAGCCGTGCGCCACTCGCAGACCGCGGACGGCACGATCGCGACGATCGTGAGTGCCTTCACGCTGCTGCTCGGCGCGACGACCGTTTTCAATGCGCTCGAAGCAGCGTTGGAACAGATCTGGGGCGCGGTCGAGCTCGTGCCGAAGGGCGTGCGCGGCTGGATTCGCACGCGCGTGCTCTCGTTCGGCCTGATTCTCGCCGTCGGCTTCCTGCTGCTGGTCTCGCTGTCGTTGTCGACTGCACTGACGGCGCTGCGCGAAGTGATCGGGCGGCGCTTTACCGAATTCGTGGTGCTGGCCGGCGTGGTGGATTTCGTCATTTCGGTCGGCCTCGTGACCGGGCTCATCGCGCTGATCTATCGCTACATGCCGGCGCGCCGCATGCAGTGGCGGCCGATACTCTGGGGCGCGCTCGTCACTGCACTCCTCTTCCACCTCGGGCGCTGGGGCATCGCGTGGTATCTCGGCCGCTCGACGCAGCCTTCCGCATTCGGCGCAGCGGCCTCGTTCGCGGCGATGCTGTTGTGGCTGTACTACTCCGCGCAGATCTTCCTGCTCGGCGCCGAATTCACCGCGTGCTTCGGGGGAGTACGCGAGAAGCAGAGGTAAGTCATGCGACGCAGAAGCAAATGGCTGCTGACTCTTGCCATCGTGGTCGTCGTGATCGTCGGCGTGCGGCTGGCGATGGAGCCGGTGCTGCTCCACTACGCGAACAAGAAGCTGGATGCGCTGCCGGCGTACGGCGGCCACATTGACCACCTCGATCTCGCACTCCTGCGCGGCGGCTACGATATCAAGGGCATCGAGATCGTGAAGACCGGCGCGGGCCAGCCGGTGCCGTTCATCAAGGCAGATCGCATCGAGGCGACAGTCGAGTGGCAAAGCCTGCTGCACGGCTCGCTGGTCGCGCAGGGCGATGTGTATCGGCCGCAAGTGAATCTGATCAAGGCGGAGAGCGAGAAGAAGTCGCAGCTCGGCAAGGAAGTGAACTGGGTCGATCAGTTCAAGCAGCTGTTCCCGTTCCGCTTCAATACCGTGCACGTTCACGATGGCACGCTCACGTTCCAGGCGCCCGGCATTCAGACGAAGGACGCGCTCAAGGCACAGCACATCGACGGCACGCTCTCGAATCTCACCAACGTCGCGGACAGCACCAAGGAAACGTTCGCCCACTTCGGCTTCACCGCGGAAGTGCTCCACGGCGGCAAAGCGAAACTCGACGGCAGCATAGATCCGCTCGCGCTCAAGCCGACGTTCGACCTGAACCTGGGTCTCAAGAACGTGCAGCTGCCGCAAGTGAATCCGTGGCTGCTGCGCTTCATCAAGGCGGACGCCGAGCAGGGCGAGTTCGAGCTGTACATGGAGCTCGCCGCAGCGGACGGCAGGTTCAAGGGCTACGCCAAGCCCGTGATGCGCGACGTCAACATGTACAGCAGCAAGGAGCCGGAGAAGAATCCGCTGCGGCGGCTGTGGGAAGGCATCGTCGACATCGCCGCGCACATCTTCGAGAACCACCAGGAAGACCAGGTCGCGGCGCGCATTCCATTGAGTGGCACCATCGAGCATCCGAATGCGGATCTGTTGGCGACCATCGGCAGCGTGCTACACAATGCCTTCGTCGGTGCGTTCGCGCGGTCGATCGAAGGCAGCATCTCGGTGCGCAGCGTTCGGCAGAGCCTGAAAGACGATAAAGACGACGATAAAGACAAGGGGAAAAAGCCGGATGACAAAAAGAAGCGGAAGGTCTGAGGTTCGTGCCCTTCAGCCTGCCGATCGTGAACGCTGGAACGAGCTGTGGCGCGGCTACCTGGAGTTCTACAAGCATCCGCTACCGGCCGATCTCACCGAGCTCACCTGGCAGCGGCTGCTGGATCCGGCCCACCCGTTCCAAGGCCTGGTCGCTCTCGATGGCCAGGGCATCGTCGGGATCGTGCACTTTCACGTCCATGCGTCGACCTGGGCCCGGGCGGGGTACTGCTACCTCGAGGACCTGTTCGTCGACCCTGCGAGTCGCGGCGCCGGTGCCGGCCGCGCCTTGATCGAGGCTGTGTACCGGGCCGCGGACGACCAGGGTGCCGAGCGAGTCTACTGGCATACGGAAAATACCAACGACCGCGCCCAGCATCTGTACCGCCAGGTCGCCGAGCTCACCCCGTTCGTGCAGTACCGCCGTCGCACTGAGTAAAAAATTCCCGCTTGCGGGAACCAACCAGCGCAGCTCTGCGTATCGGTACGGTCGTCGTGGGTCACAGCAGACCCCTACATAAAACTAGATCACTGCCTCCCCAGGAGCCGCCCCGTGAACCGACCCGCCAGTCGCCTACCGGCGATCGTCGAGCAGCATCAAAAAGAAGTTCTCGCCGAATGGCTGAGCAACCAGACGGCTAGCGGCGCGTCGCGCGCCGGGCGCATCCAGGAGGCACAGCTGCGGGACGAATCGCAGCGTTTCCTCGGGCTGTTCGCCAAGGCGATCCAGGAAGGCATCGAGTTCGACGCGCGCAGCGCCCAATGGGCCGACGTTCGCGAGTTTCTCACTGAGCTTTCGCGCAGCCGTGCGACGCAGGGGTTCACGCCGTCGCAGGTTGCGACGTTCATCTTTTCCCTGAAGCAGGCTCTCTTCAAACGAATCACCGAGAGCCTGAAGAGCGATCCCGCGGCGCTCGCCGGCACGCTGTGGGATGCGACCATCTCGCTCGACGCGCTCGGCCTGCACACGACCGAGGTCTTTCAGCAGGCGCGCGAGCAGATCATCGCGCGTCAGCAGGAAGAGCTGATCGAGCTGTCGACGCCAGTCGTGCAATTGTGGGACGGCGTGCTGGCGCTGCCGCTGATCGGCACGCTCGACAGCGAGCGCACGCAGGTCGTCATGGAGAGCCTGCTGGAACGGTTGGTCGCTACCGGCTCCAGCATCGCAGTCATCGACATCACCGGCGTGCCGACCGTGGACACGCTGGTCGCCCAGCATCTGCTCAAGACAGTCGCGGCCGCGCAGCTGATGGGCGCGGACTGCATCATCAGCGGCATCCGTCCGCAGATCGCCCAGACGATCGTGCACCTCGGCATCGACCTGTCTTCGGTGGCAACGAAAGCGAGCCTCGCGGATGCCTTCGCCCTGGCGCTCAAACGACGCGGCCTCGCGGTTGGGCGGGCGGCCACGCTGGGAGGCTGAGCCGTGGACCGTATTCCGATCCTCAAGTTGGAAGACGTGCTGCTGGTGTCGATCCAGGTCGACATGCACGACCAGCTTGCGCTGACGCTGCAGGACGACCTCACGCAGAAAATTGTGGCGACGCGTGCCCGGGCCGTGCTGATCGACATCTCGGCGCTGGAAATGGTGGATTCGTTCATGGGTCGCATGCTGGGCAACATCGCTTCGATGTCCCGCATCCTCGACGCGCAGACCGTGGTCGTCGGCATGCGTCCGGCGGTCGCGATCACGCTGGTCGAGCTCGGCTTGTCGCTGCCCGGCATCCGCACGGCATTGAACGTCGATGCAGGCCTGGCTGTCATGCGCGAAGTGCTGGCGCGACGGGACGAGCCGGCCAATGGCGAGTGACCTCGAAACATTCCCGGTTCGCAACGGAGAAGACGTAGTCAGGGCACGACAGATCGTCCGCAGCCGGGCGATGGA